>CAIXPF010000152.1 GCA_903921205.1 uncultured Acidimicrobiia bacterium
GCTGGTGCTCTATGCGCTGGTCGCCGGACTGGGTTACGGCGGCATGATCGGCCTGGCGCCCACCGTCACCGCGCTGACCTTCGGGGTGGACGGGTTGGCCACGACCCTCGGGGTGCTCTACACCAGCCTGGCCGTGGGTGGTCTGCTCACCGGCCCGATCGCCGGGGCGGCCATCGACCGCGTCGGCTATCGGGTGACGCTGCTGTCGCTGGCGGGCCTGACCGTCGTGGCGCTGGCGCTGTTGCCGCGCTCGTCGGTCCGCCCCGATCCCTGACGGCCCGGACGGCTCAGCTCCGTGCGGCGGCCCGGGCGTGGGCCGATCTGCAACGATGAGCGTTCGTCGGGATGTCGTCGTCGAGGGGGAGGGGAATGCGCATCGCCATTGCCGGAGGGGGTATCGGAGGGCTCGCCGCCGCCGTGGCGTTGGGGCGTCGCGGTCATGAGGTGGAGCTCTGCGAGCGGGCGGCGCGCTTCGGGGAGCTCGGTGCGGGCATCCAGATCAGCGCCAACGCCCGCCGGGTGCTGCACGGCCTGGGCCTCGCCGAGGCCTTCGCCGCCATCGCGGTCGAGCCCGACCGGGTGGTCGGCCGGCGTTGGGAGGACGACCGGGTGTTGCGGACCACACCGCTCGGTACGTTCCATGCCGAACGGTACGGGGCCACCTACGCCAACGTGGCCCGGGCCGATCTGGTCGACGTGCTGGTCGGCGGTGTCGAGGCGCTCGGGTGTGTGCGGACCCGCTTCGGCGCGTCGGTGGAAAGCGCAACGACCCGGCCGGCGGGGGGTTCGCCCGGGCTGGTGCTCGTCGACGGCACCGAGATCGATGCCGACGTGGTGATCGGCGCCGACGGGATCCACTCGCGGGTGCGCACCGCGCTGTGGGGACCCGGGCAGTCACGCTTCAGCGGATCGGTGGCCTACCGGGCGCTGATCCCCGGCGATCTGGTGTCCGGGCTCCCCACCGAGGTCACCAACCGCATGGGTCCGGACCGCCATGTGGTGAGCTACTTCATCGGTCCGGGTCGTCGGCACCTCAACCTGGTGTGCATCGCGCCCGAGGCACACTGGGACGTCGAGTCGTGGACCGAGCCGGCGTCCGTGGAGGTCCTGCGCGAGGCCTTCGTCGGCTGGTCGCCGGGGGTGCGGGAGCTGCTCGACCGGGTGGCCGAGCCGATCTTCCGTTGGGCGTTGCACGACCGCGAGCCACTGCCGGCGTGGGGTCGTGACGGCGTGACCCTGCTCGGCGACGCCTGCCATCCGATGCTGCCGTTCATGGCCCAGGGAGCCTGCCAGGCCATCGAGGATGCCGCCGTGCTGGCCCATTGCCTCGAGGGGGTGTCGCCCGATGATGAAGCCGTGGACGCTGCGCTGGCCCGTTACGAGGCGGCCCGGCGACCCCGCACGGCAGAGATCCAGACCCTCTCGTGGCGGAACCGAACCACCTTCCACCTGCCCGACGGCGAGGAGCAGGTCCGGCGCGACGCAGTGCTGTCCCAACCGCACGACCCGACGACGATGGACTGGCTGTACGGCTACGACGCCGCGACGGCGGTCTCGGACGGCTGAGCGGCCCCGGACGGCTGAGCGGTCTCGGCCGGTAGGAGCGGGCTCAGGCATCGCAGGTGCCGGCCAGCTCGACCAGGGAGGCTCGCTCCGGCTCGGTGACGCTCAACGACCAGGTCCGTTTGATGCGGGACCAGGCTGCGGCGTAGCGACACCAGGCGGTGCGGAGCGGTGGCCGCCACTGGTCGGGCGTCTTGTCGCCCTTGGTGGTGTTGTTCGACCCCTCGAGGGCCAGCAGGGCGTCGGGATCGTCGAGGTCGTTGGCGAAGCGACGACGTTGCTCGTCGCTCCAGGCCCAGGCGCCGGCCACCCACGCATTGGCCAGCGGCACGGTGTGATCGATCTGGAAGGTGGCCGCGAGCGGTGAGCTGGTGCCGTTCCACGGATCGGTCCACGACCCGCGGTCCACGGTGCAGCCGTTCGGCCGGAACGTGACGGGGGCATCGGAATCGCGCAGGAGCACCTCGGCGCGGGTGTTCTGGCAGTCGCGGTCGTCGTCGGCCCAGTCCTCGTCGAAACGTGCCCGGCGGTACGGTTCGGGTGCGGCTCGTTCGGCGACCGCCAGGCCGCCAATCGCCTGCAGGACGGCGGCCCGGGTCGGCCCGCGTCCGGCTCCTGGCCCAGCGGCCCCGGCCCGGTTGTCGGTCGTTCCGGTCTGGCCGGTCGTGCTGGTCTGGCCGGTCGTGCTGGTCTGGCCGGTCGTGCTGGTCGGGTCGGTCGGGTCGGGGGTGACCGTGACCGCCGTCGTCGTGTCCGCGGCGGCGCGGCGGGAGGCGTCGTCATCGCCGGGGACGAGGCTGCAGCCGGACAGGCCGGGCAGGGCCACCAGCAGTGCCAGGACGATGCGCACGCCGGCCGTCACGGCTTGGTTGCGGCCGTTCCGATCGGTCGCCGGCGAAGGGTACGGCGAGCCCTCCCGGACGGCCCGGTCGGGCGGCCCGGCTGCGTGCCGCAGGTGCGGCGCAGACCGTCGAGCCGACGCCACCGTGCTCAGATCTCGCATGCGACGCCGTCGCGGTCACGGTCGAGGTGCAGCGCGTAACCCGGCTGGCCCCGATACAGCGGGGCCTTGCCGGCGGCGCGCACGGCCGCACAGTTGGCGTAGGAGACGACCGTTGCGGGCGGCGGTGACGCGGTCGAAGGGGGCGCGGCGGCGCCCGGTGGCGTCGCCAGAGCGGCTCCGGCACCGGGTGCGACCGCGATCGCGCCCCCCGCACCGGCTGCGACGGCCGGTGCCTGCGGTGTTCCGGTCGTGGGTGGGACGGCCGTGGTGGCGGGCGCTGCGGTGGTCGGGGTGCGCGTCGTGGGTGCTGCGGTGCCCGCCACTGCGGCGACCGGGGCGACGGCGATCGTGGAACCCGTCGCAGCGAGGTCGACGGCAGATGGTGTGTCCGGCGTGATGAGGGCTGCCCGCCGTGTGGTCGCGGTGGCCGCCGCGTCGTGGCCTGCCCGGCGGGCGAACACGGCAGCGAGGACGAGGACCATCACGACCGGTATGCCCAGCGCCAGGACCGGCACGGTGATCCTGGCCCACCGCGGCCAGGTCCGGGCCACGGTCCACACCGGGTGATCGTCGATGGCCGGGCCGTCCCAGCCGTTTCCCGGACCTGCCATTCTTCGCCCCCTCGGCATGCGAGCGTAGACGGGCCACCCGCCGAGGTCGTGGTCGGCCCGGCGATGCCGGCCGGCCCGGCGTGCTCTAGCGTTGGGCGGCCCACCGGCACGGGGAGGAACTCGATGGACGTCGCAGCGCTGCTGGATGAGTTGCAGACCGACGGGTATGCCGTGCGGCCGGGGGTGCTCGGTGCGTCCGAGGTGGCGGCGCTGCGGGCGGTGTTCGACCCGATCCTGGCGGAGACCCCGACCGGTCGGAACCCCTTCGAGGGCTACCGGACCAAGCGGATCTACTCGCCGCTGGCCAAGACCCGGGTGCTCGACGAGCTGGTGCTGAGCCCGTGGCTCGAGGAGCTGGCCCGGGGCCTGATCGGCCCGCACACGTTGTCGTCGCTCATCGGGGTGCAGATCGGCCCGGGCGAGGTCGCCCAGGAGATCCACTACGACGCCGCGGCCTATCCGCTGCCGCGCAGCCATCGGGAGGTGGTCCTCACCACCATGTGGGCGCTCGACGACTTCACCGTGGACAACGGCGCCACCGTCATCCATCCCGGCTCGAACCGTCGGCCCGAGGCCACACCGCCCGACACCGAGCCGGTGCGCGGCGTCATGCCGGCCGGCTCGGTGCTGATCTGGACGGGCAAGACGTTCCACGGCGGTGGGGCCAACCACACCGACGGCTGGCGCTTCGGTCTCATCGTGGAGTTCGTGGCGGGCTGGTTGCGCAGCCACGAGAACATCCAGGCGGCGATGCCCCCGGAGGTCGTGCGCAAGCTGCCGCCCCGACTGCAGGAGCTGGTCGGCTACCACCTCTATCCCGATTTCCTCGGCTACGTCGACGGCCGTCACCCCCGCAAGGTGCTGAGCCGCCCGGTCTGAGCCGCCGGTTCCGTGTGACCGTGCGATCGGTTCGGACCCGGCTCACATCGCCAGGACGGACCGCGTGGCGATGTAGACGGCCAGAACCACCAGCAGACCGACGAACCATCGCGACAGGGTGCTCGCGGGGAGGCGGTCGGCGAGCCGCTTGCCGGCGGCGACCCCGAGCACCGCGGCGATCACGAACGGGCCGGCGACCCGCCAGTCGATACCGGTGCTCTGGACCCGCTGGGAGAGCGTGAACGCCGAGTTGGCGGCGATGACCAGCAGCGAGGTGCCGACCGCCTCGGGCATCGGATAGTGCAGCGTCAGCACCAACGCCGGGACGATCACGAACCCGCCGCCCACACCGAAGAACCCGGTGAGGAAGCCCACCACCGTGCCGGCCACGATCACCTTCACCACGGTGGTGAGGTCCACGGCCGGGCGGGAACGGGCCGTGGACGGTCCTACGCTCGCGTCCCCGATCCCGGTGGTGGTCGCGGGTGTCGTGGCCTGCTGGGCCGCTACGGCAACCCCTGAGGTCGCCGGGTCGCCGCTCCTGCCGGGTCCCACCGGTTCCACCGGGCTGGCGGTCGCGGCCGGGGTCGGCCCGGCCGGGGTCGGCCCGGCCGGGGCCGTGGACGCCAGGGGCGGCAGGCGGCGGGCCGAGGCCCACATCCGCCAGGCGGCGACCAGCATCAGGCCGGAGAAGGCCAGCAGCAGCACCTGCGGGTCGACCGCGGCGTTGAGGCGTGAGCCCAGCAGCGACCCACCGATGCCCACGGCGCTGAACACCAGACCGCTGGCCACCCGGACCCGGCCGGCGCGCCAGTGGGCGATCATGCCCGTCGCTGCGGTCACCGCCACGATCAGCAGGGAGGTGGTGGTGGCGGCCTTGGGGTCCATGCCGGCGCCGTAGACCAGCGCCGGGACGGCCAGGATCGACCCGCCACCGCCCAGCGCACCGAGCGACACGCCGATGGCGAACCCCAGCGGCGAGACCAGGAGCACCCGTAGCTCGTTCATGTCAGCTCCGTGCTGTCCGTGGGTCGGGGTCAGGCCCGGGCGGGCTGACGCGGCGCGAGCGGCTCGGCCGGTTGTCCGGCCCCGGTCCAGGCACCGAAGCCGCCGATCAGGTCGGACACGTCGGCGAACCCGTTGGCCCGCAGCACGCTGGCGGCGATCGACGAGCGGTAGCCGCCGGCGCAGGTGACGACGGTGGGCAGCTGCGGGTCGAGCTCGCCGAGCCGGTCGAGCAGCCGGGGCAGCGGTACCAGCGTGGCCCCGGGGATGGTTCCCCCGAGGCGGGCCTCGCCGTCGTTGCGCACGTCGACGATCTGCAACCGGCTCAGCTGCGTGCGCCGGACCGCCAGCTCGGCGGCGGTGATCCGGGCCGAGGGCTCGATGCGCTCGCGATGGGCGAGGAAGGCGACCGTGGGGTCGGTGACCGCCCCGATCACCCCGTCGAAGCCGATGCGGGCCAGCCGCACGGTGGCCTCGACGGCCCGGTCGGCGTCCTCGGCCACGACCACGACGCGCTGGTCGGGCCGGATGACGTCGCCGGCGTACTCGGCGAAACGGCCCTCGAGGCCGACGTTGACCGAGCCGCGCAGGTGGCCGAGGGCGAACTCGAGCGGGCTGCGGGTGTCGAGTACCAGGGTGCCGGCGGCCTGCAGGCCACCGAGCTCGTCGAAGCCGAGCTCGGTGGGGGCCCGGGCCTCGTCGAGCAGGGGGCGGTCCTGCATGTTCCGGCGGGCGGAGAAGGCGAAGTACAGGGGTGCGGCGGGCTGGCCTTCGGTGACGGCCGCCACGAACTCGGCTTCGCTCATCGGTTGCAGGGCGTAGTTGGTCCGGCGTTGCTCGCCGATGGTGGAGACGGTCTCGGTGGAGAGGTTCTTGCCGCAGGCCGAGCCGGCGCCGTGGGCGGGGAAGACCCGGGTCTCGTCGGGCAGGGTGAGCAGTTGCTCGTGCACCGAGCGGTAGAGCTGCGCGGCGAGCTCATCGGCGCGGACCCCGACCGAGGTGAGCAGGTCGGGCCGGCCGACATCGCCGATGAACAGGGTGTCGCCGGTGAGCACCCCGTAGGGGACGGCGTCGCCGGCGTGCTCCCACACCACGACGCTGATCGACTCGGGGGTGTGGCCCGGCGTGGCACGGACCTCGAGCACGACATCGCCGAGGGTGATCCGGCGGCCGTCGGCGAGCAGCTCGATGGGGAACTCGGCCCGGCCGGCGGCCGCCTGCCCGTAGCCGATGACGGCACCGGTGGCGCGGGCGAGCTCGAGGTGGCCGGAGAGGAAGTCGGCATGGAAGTGGGTCTCGATGACCCGTTCGATGCGCAGCCCGTTGGCGGTGGCGTCCTCGAGGTACTGCTGGATGTCGCGCTGGGGGTCGACGACCACCGCTGCGCCGGTGGCCTCGTCGCCGATCAGGTAGGAGGCGTGCGACAAGCAGGCGAGGTAGTACTGCCGGAAGAACATGTCTCCAGCATATACCCCGGGGGGTATCCGTCAAGGGTCGTTGGACCCGATCCGGACCCTCGCAGCCGCTACTCCAGGGCGCCGGCGATCACCAGGTCGGCGATGCGGTCACCGTCGTAGCCCAACATGCCGCTGAGCACGTCCTCGAGGTGTTGGTTGAAGGTCGGCCCACCCCAGCGGACCTCCCAGTTCGTGCGGGACAGGGTGAACGCGCAGCCCTCCACCCAGGTCGTGCCGTAGGAGGCGTGGGGGACCTCGGGGAACATCCGCCGGAACACGAACTGCGGGTCCGACACGCAGGCACCGGAGTCCTGCACCCGGTGGGCGGGGACGCCGACCGCCTGCAGTTCCTCCTGCGCCACCGACGGGTCACGGCTCGCGGACCAGGCTGCCACCAGGGCATCGAGCTCGGCGCGGCGGGCCAGCCGCTCGGTTGTGCCGAGCCCGGCGAGGTCGGGCCGGCCCAGCACCGCTGCCAGGGCCTGCCACTGCTCGTCGGTCTCACAGGCCACCGCCAGCCAGCGGTCCTCGCCGGCTCCGGCGTAGACGTTGTGCGGGGCCATGTCCGGGTCCTCGTTGCCCAGCCGGGTGGCGCTGTGGCCGGTCAGCTCGTCGGACCACAGCACCCGGCCCAACAGCAGCAGCGAGCCCTCGAGCTGCGCGAAGTCGAGCCGCATGCCCTCACCGGTGCGGCGCCGGTGGTCGAGCGCGGCCAGCACCGCGGCCACGGTGAAGCGCGGCGAGATGTAGTCGGTGAAGGCGGTGAACGGCCCGGCCGGCAGCCGGTCGGGCCAGCCGGTGATCGGGTAGAACCCGGCGATGGCCGCGGCCATGGTCCCGAACCCGGCGTACTTCCGCAACGGCCCGGACTGGCCCATCAGGCACGAGCTGAAGAACACCAGCCGGGGGTTGATGGCCCGCAACGCGGCCTCGTCGAACCCCCAGGCGGCCATGGCGCCGGGCGAGAACGACTCGGTCACCACGTCGGCCCAGCGCACCAGGTCGACGATCACCTGACGCGCTTCGTCGGTGCGCAGGTCGAGGGACAGGCCGTACTTGCCGGCATTGAGCGAATGCCACTGGAACGAGCCCTCCTGGTCGCCCTCGGGCCCGCGGAAGGGGTTCACCGCCCGCAGCACGTCGGGCCGTGACTGGGACTCGACCCGGATGACCGTGGCCCCGAAGTCGGCCAGGGTGCGGCTGCCACCCGGTCCGGCCAGCGCCCACATGAAGTCGAGGACCTTCACCCCGGCGAGCGGGCGGGTGTCGTCGGCGGGGACGTCGAGCGGGGCGACCGCCGGCTGCTCGACCACGGTCCGGCGGGGTTCTGCCGCCAGCCGGGCGGTGTCGGCCCCCAGCTCGGCGGGATGTTCGCCCAGCCGCCGCAGCGGGGCGTTGTCGGCCTGCACGAACGGGCCGACCATGCGATGGCCGTCGACCCGGTCCCAATAGTCGCGGAAGGCCAGCTGCTCCATCTCCAGCACGTCGCGGGTGGTGGTCAGCGGGGCGATCAACAGGTTGCGGGCCAGGGCCGCCTCGTACAGCTCGGCCTTGGTCTTGGTGCGCAGGAACGCCGCCAGCACGTCGGTGGCCCGGTCGAGCTCGGCCGGCGACTCGACGCCGTTGAACACGTTCATGGCGAAGTCGATCCAGTTCTTCTCGCCCAGGTCGCTGCCGCAGCGGCCCTCCTCGAGGATCCAGGCCCACAGCCGTTCGGTGTACCGGCCGATCATCGGGCCGAACAGGAACGTCACCGTCACCTGGCCATCGGCGCACTCGTAGACGAACTGCACCCGCAGCGGGCCGAGCTGCACGCCGCCGGCGGTGCGGTGCGGGCTGGGGTTGCCGACCAGCGCGTTCATCATCGTGAACTGGGTGGCGGTCAGGAACGACTGCTGGGCCGACACGTCGACGTGCTGGCCGATCCCGGAGCGGTGCCGTTCGTGCAGGGCGATCAGCGCGCCGCCGACCGCGTCGGCGGCGGCGTAGTGCCACGTCATCGGCTCGGTGATGCGTACCGGGGCGCGGTCGGCGTCGCCGGTGACCGACAGGGTGCCGCTGGCGGCGGCGACGATGAGGTCGGTGGCCGCCCACCCTGCCTTCGGTCCGTCCTGACCGAACGGCGAGATCGACACGGTGATCAGCGCCGGGTTGGCCGCCCGCAACGCCGAGAGGTCGACCGGGACCGCTCCGCACTCGAGCACGATGTCGGCCCCGGCGGCGAGGCGGTCGAGCAGCGCAGGGTCGTCGAGGGTGACCGATGCCTTGCCCCGGTCGAACACCTCGTGGCCGAGGTCGCCCCGCCGCCGTGACCGGTTGCCGCCCGGCGGCTCGACGAGGATCACCTCCGCCCCGAGCTGCGCGAACAACAACCCGGCGAGGTGGCCGCGGTCGTCGGTGAGGTCGAGAACCCGGTAGGGCGAGAGCATGCCGGCATCGGTCATGGCCCGATGATGCCCGATGATCGTGCCGGTCGCAGGTGATCGGTACGACGGCTGCAGTCCGGCCGGGTTCGCGGCCGCCGGGCGGTCCGCCCGGACAGGCGCCGGGCAGGTGCCGGTCAGGGGCGATAGGACGGGCCGGGGGTGGGGCCGAGCTGGGTGGCGAGCACGTCCTGGGCGGCCTCGACGAACTCGACGAGCAGCGGGCGGGTGTCGCGGGGGTCGATCAGGTTCTCGATGTCGAGGGCGTGGGCATTGCGGAACGGCGAGGCGATGGCGGCGAGGCGGGCCTCGATCTCCTCCCGCTTCGCCTTGGGGTCGGCGGCCTGTTCGATCTCTCGTTTGTAGGCCACCATGGTGCCGCCCTCGATGTGCATCGACCCGGTGTGGGCCGAGGGCCAGGCGTAGCGCTGGTACATGCCCGAGTGCCGGACGTGCAGCCCGCCGGCCACGCCGTAGCACTGGCGCATGATGACGCTGAGGTAGGGCATGCGCGACGACGCGAACACCGTGACCGCCCGGGCACCGCCCCGGAGCAGGCCCCGTACCTCGTTGTCGGGCCCGACGTGGAAGCCGGGCTCGTCGCACAGCCACACCAACGGCAGGTGGAACGTGTCGCACAGTTGCACCAGACGCATGGCCTTGTCGGCCTCGACCGGGCCCATGGCCCCGCCGTAGTAGCGGGGGTTGTTGATCATCACGCCGACCGGGTAGCCGTGCACCCGGGCCAGGCCGGTGATGTGGGCCCGGCCCGACAGCGGGGCGATCTCGAAGAACGAGTCGTGGTCGAGCACCGAGCGCAGGATGGCGTAAGGGTCGTAGACCCGGCGCTTGTTGCGGGGGATGGCCGACAACAGCGACTCGTCGCGCCGGTCGGCGGGGTCGAGCGGCTCGGCCCGGGGCGGGAGCTGCCACACGTTCGCAGGCAGGTAGGACAGGAAGCGGCGGATCTGCTCGAAGGCGTCGTGCTCGTCCTCGGCGAGGTTGTCGATCACCCCGTTGGGGATCTGCACCCGCTCGTCGCCGAGGTCTTCCTTGGTGATGTCGATGCCGGTGCCCTCCTTGACCACGGCGGGTCCGGCGACGAACACCTGGGTGGTGCCCTTCACCATCACGTTGAAGTGGCACAGGCAGGCCTGCACCGCGGGCAGCCCGGCGACCGAGCCGAGCACCGCGGACACCACCGGCACCATACCGAGCAGTTCGGTGGACAGGTCGGGCGACTCGACGTCGGGCAGATAGGTGTGGCCCAGCTTCTCGAAGGTCTTGACGCTGCCGCCGGTGGCGTCGAGCAACCGCACCAACGGCAGGCGATGGTCGCGGGCGTGGCGCTCGGCCATCTCGTACTTGCTGCCGATCGACCCGTCGGCCGCGCCGCCGCGGATGGTGAAGTCGCCGCCGCAGAGCACTGCCCGGCGGCCACCGAGCTTGGCGGTGCCGATCACGTAGTTGGCCGGGGTCAGCGCGGCCAGGGAGCCGTCGGGGTTCCACTCCGGTGTGCCGGCCAGGGCGCCGATCTCGCGGAAGGTGCCGGGGTCCTGCAGGCCGGCGATGCGTTCGCGTACGGTCAGCTTCCCCCGGCCATGGTGGAACGCCACGCTGTCGGCGCCGCCCATCTCGTGGATCAGCCCCAGCCGGCGCTCGAGCTCTGCAACCTCGTCCTGCCACGTCATGGACGGCGACCCTACCCGCAGGCCCGGGACGGCGCGGGCAACGCGACCCGCCGTTGTGGGGCAGCGGAACCGGGCCTGCCCTGCCGGGCCCCGCCTGCCCTGCCGGGCCCCGCCGGGCCCCGGCAGGCGCAGCTCAGCGGACGACGGGCGTGTTCAGGTCGGTGGCGATATGCGCAGCGCTGATCGCCTGGCGGTAGACGCGCACCTCGTCGATGTCGCCCTTGAACCATTCGGTGGCGAAGCGGCTGCCACCGATGCGCAACGGCCCGACGCCCAGGCCGATCAGGCCGGTGGCGGCGGTGGACGCCCGTTCCACCCCGTTGACGTAGGTCCGCAGGGTGGTGCCGTCCCAGGTCGCGGCGAGGTGGGTCCACACGTTCGGGGCCACCGCAGCCGGGCCGCTGACCTGGTTGAGGGTGGCGGTGCGGGCGAACGCCGAGGGCCGGTTGGTGGTGCCGCGTTGGTAGAGACCGTAGGCGGCGTTGGCCGCCCGCTCCTTGACCACGACGGCTCGCGTCCCGGTCGTGGAGGTGGGTCGGACCCAGGCCTCGACGGTGAACGCGTTGCGACCGGTGAGGGTGAGGTTGTGGCTGACCTGCACCGAGTCGTTGATGCCGTCGAAGGTGAGCGCCCGGCCGAAGCGCCCGTTGGTGGTGCGGACCGGGCCCATCAGGGTGCCGTTGCGTCCGCTGCCCGAGGCGTCCACGGCGATGGTGCCGGTGGTCTCCTCGAACCCGTAGGCGGCGACCGGTACCGGGCCGGTCGCCTCGGTGAAGGTGGCGGTGTAGGTCACCGGCACGGTGCCCAGCACGATGTCATGGGCCCGGGCGCCGAGGTCGGACCACGAGCTGAACGCCCACTGCTTGCCGGTGAGGACCTGGGGCGTGGTGACGTCGATGGTGTGGCTCGACCCCATGATCTCGGTCTGGGTGAACGGCGTGGTACCGGTGCGGCCGCTGATGGTGGCCCGCAGGCCCGCCGGGTTCGATGCCAGGGTCACGTCGACGGTCTTGGGGGCGACGATGACCGACGTGGTGGCCGACAGCCCCGAGGAGGCGGTGGCCGTCAGCTGCAGCTCGAGGTACGCCGGGTACTCGTGGTCCGGTCCGTTGATCGTGCCCGACGTCACGCCGTTGTAGCCGCCGAGGGGGTGCTGGTGGCATTCGGTCGGTGTCTCGCAATGGTGCAGTACGAAGTTCCACGTGAGGGCAGAGGCCGGCAGCGGGTTGCCGCTCACGGTGGCCGTGCCGGTGAAGGACAGCTGGTCGCCCACCATCCAGGTGAGGGTCGACGCCGGGGAGGTGATCACCGGGACGGGGAGCGCACCTGCGGTGATCTGGGTCGAGGCCACGTCGGACCGGCTGAGCTGGTCGGTGACCTTGACCCGGGCCAGGACGGTGGCCTCGGTGGTGTAGGTGCGGCTGGTGGTGATGCCGGTCGCGTCGTCGAAGGCGCCGTCGGCGTCGAGGTCCCACGTGTAGGTGAGCTGATCGCCGGGGTTGACCGGGGTCGAGCCGGCGGCGCTGAACTGCACGGTCAGCGGGGTCGCCCCGCTCGTCGGGTTGGCGTTCATGACCGCCACGGGGGCCTGCTCGTTGCCGGGGTAGTTGACCCGGATGATGTTGCCGCCGTTGGGGCCGAACATGTCGAGCATGTACAGGTCGCCGTTCGGTCCGACCTCGAGGTCGGTGATCTGTTCACCCTCGTGGAACAGCGAGATCTTGGTCGGGTCCGGCACCCCGTTGGTGCCCGGGCGCATCACGAACACGCAGCGGCGCGAGTAGTCGGAGAAGAACAGCGCGCCGTCGTAGTCGTTGGGGAACGGCCCGCCGGGGTAGAAGGCCATGGCCGAGATCGACGACGCGGTGTTGAGGCAGGTGTCGCCGGGGAACACCGGCAGGTTCTGCTGGTACTGGAAGTAGGGGTTGACCACCGCGGAGGCGCCCTCGCTGTAGAGGTCCTCGCAGACCTTGGCGCCGATGTCGTAGCCGCGGCTGGTGCCCTCGTAGCACGGCCAGCCGAAGTTGAGCGGTTTGGTGGAGGGCACCGTGACGATGCGGTTCATCTCCTCCCAGGTGTTCCAGCCGACCTCGCCGATCCACACCTCCTTGGTGCCGGGTCGTATGGCGAGCCGCCACGGGTTGCGGTGCCCGAAGGAGATGATCCGGCGTTCGTTGGCGCTGCTGCTCGAGGCCAGCGGGTTGCCGGGCCAGCCGGCGCCGGTGTCGGGGTTGATGCGGATGATGGCGCCGTTCAGCCCGGTCGGGTCGCCGGCGGTGCGCAGGTCCTGGCTGCGCAGGGCGCCGCCCTCGGCGTTGGGCAACGTCGGTGCGGTGCCGGGTGCGGTGGGCGGGTCGCCGCACACGTTGGGGTGGTAGCCGCGCTGGCCGTAGTCGGGCTGGCCGGCGAAGGCTCCGTCGCCGGAGGAGGCGTACAGGGCGCCGTCGCTGTCGAAGGCCAGATCGCCGATGGAGTGGGTGGTCCATTGCTGGCACCAGTCCTCGACGAGCACGTTCTCGGGCCCGGCGGCGTTGGTGGCGGCCGACAGGCGTGAGAGCCGTCCGCCGATCACGCACTCGTTGGGGCCGCCGGTGGTGGGGCAGTTGTCGGTGCCGCCGCCGCCGTAGACCGGCGGGGTCGAGCCGATCGGGCCGTCCATGGCGTACAGGACGTACACGTAGGGCTTGGTGGCCCAGCGGGGGTCGAGGGCGAGGCCGAGCAGTCCGCGGCCGTCGTTGGTGAAGACGCGGTCGCGGAGGTCGGCGAAGATGTCCGGGGTCGGGTCGTCGAGACCGTCGAAGACCTTGATGACCCCGGCACGCTCGGCCACGAAGATCCGGCCGTCGGGGGCGAACTCGAAGTTCACCGGCATCATGAGGTTGCGGATCAGGACGCTGGTCTGGAACCCGGTCGGCAGGGCACCGGCCGGACTCACCGGACCGATGGCCGAGGTCATCGCGGCGAGCACGCCTGCGATGACGAGCAGACCGGCAAGTAGTCGTCGCATTCGATCCTCCGCCTGTTCCGTCATGGACCGTCCGCCCGGTCCGTTCCCCGTCCGACCGGCCGGCCGCAGCCCACCGGGCCGGCACGTTGGACGGGAACGTGCCGAACGGTACCCCGGCTCCCGGGGATCGAACCGGTCGGAGCCCCGGGACGGGACGATCGACTCGTGTCGCAGGGCCGGGAACGACGCGGCGGCCGGCATGACCGGCGGTACGGCCCCACGGTCGGTGCCATCGTGGACGCGTCGGGTGCCGCCGGCCGGGCGACGTCGGTATCGGGCGGACCGCAGCGGCCGCAACGACTTCGAACGAGGCCACGCCCGCATCAACGCCTGAGCTCAGCCGGGCACGCCCGGCGCGGACCCGCCGGCTCGCCGCTACCGTGTCGCACCCATGCACCTCAGACCGCGTCCCGTTGCCCCCCGGTCCGGCGATGTTGCCGGGCGCCGGTCATGAGCGGCGACGCGAGCGCTCCGCCGACGCCGGCGACGCCGTCGGCCGAGCGGGTGTCGGGGCGGGCGTGGTTCACCCTGGCGATCGCCTCGACCGCGGCGTTCATGGTGGCGCTCGAGGTGACGATCATCTCGCTGGCCCTGCCCGAGATCCAGGATGCCTTCGCCGGGGTCGCCACCGCCACCCTGTCGTGGGTGTTCACCGCCTACAGCATCGGGGTGGCGTCGCTGCTGCTGCTGTCGGGGTGGGCGGCCGATCTGTTCGGCCGAAAGCGCCTGTTCCTGTGCGGCATGGTGGTGTTCGCCGTCGGGTCACTCGGGTCGGGGGCCGCGCAGAGCGTGGGCTGGTTGATCGCCGCCCGGGTCGTGCAGTCGGTCGGGGGAGCGATGCTGTTCCCGGCGGGGTTGGCCCTGGTGCTGGCCATCTTCCCGGTGGCCAAACGGCAGATGGCGATCGGTATCTGGGCCGCCACCGGAGGCCTGGCCGGCGCACTGGCACCGTCGTTGGGGGCGCTGCTGATCGAGGCGTTCGGCTGGCGGGCGGTGTTCCTGATCAACGTCCCCGTCGCGGTCGTGGCGGCGCTGGCGGGGTGGCGGGGCCTGCAGGAGTCGCGTGCCGAGGGGGCGGTCCGCAAGGTCGACGTGGTGGGTGTGCCCTGTGCGTCGCTCGGGGTGGGTGCCCTGGTGCTGGGCATCACCCAGGGTCGTGACTGGGGGTGGGCCTCGCCGGCGGTGGTCGGGTCGCTGGCGCTGTCGGTGGTGATGATCGCCTTCTTCGTGTTCCGCTCCCGCCGCCACCCGGCCCCGTTGTTCGACCTGTCGTTGTTCG
The DNA here is from genome assembly GCA_903921205.1 of uncultured Acidimicrobiia bacterium. GTDB lineage: Bacteria > Actinomycetota > Acidimicrobiia > Acidimicrobiales > CAIXPF01 > CAIXPF01. The sequence continues at coordinate 14,919 of CAIXPF010000152.1, forward strand.
CCATCCGCTCCTACCGGGTGGCGGTGGTCGGGGCGGCCCTGTTCTCGGCAGGGTTCTTCGGCAGCTGGGTGCTGCTGCCCAGCTTCATCCAGCGCTACTGGGGCTGGTCGGTGCTGCAGACCGGCCTGGCGGTCATGCCCAGCTCGATCATCTCGGCGGTGCTGTCGGCGCCCATCGGCTCGGTGGTCGATCGGTTCGGCCATCGCCGGGTGGTGGCGTTGGGTGGGCTGCTCGGGGCGATCGCCATGACCGGCTTCGCCCTGCTGATGACCCCGCAGCCGCGGTTGTGGGTGGGGTTGCTGCTGCCGAGCGTGTTCCTCGGGCTGTCGATGGCGATCCTGTTCGCCATGCTGGTCGGCGCGGCCATGCGTGAGGTGCCGCCGGCCCGCTACGGGATGGCCGGTGCCGGGCGGACCACCTCGTTCCAGCTGGCCCAGGCACTCGGTGTGGCCGTCGGGGTGGCGGTGGTCGGCCGGCCGTTGACCGCGGACGCGGCGATGTCGAGCTACCGGTTGAACTGGTGGATCTCCGCCGGGTTGTTCGCGGCGCTGTTCGTGCTGTTCCTGGTGGCGTATCCGTCGCCGCAACGGTCTCGCCCGTAGGCTCTGGCCTCTACCGACGGGGGAGCGACGACCATGACGACGGTGCTGGTGGCAGGGGCCAGTGGGCTGGTGGGGACGGCCGCGGTCGAGCGCTTCGCCGCCGAGGGCTGGGACGTGGTGGCGTTGTCGCGCCGGGCACCGGAGCTCGCCGCAGGCGGGCCGGCACGGGGTGCGACGGCCGGCCCGGCGCCCGGCTCGGTGCGCCATGTCCCGGTAGACCTCCGCGACCGTGCTGCGGTCGACGAAGCCCTCGGCTCGGTCGTCGGTTCGGCCGGCCCGGTGAGCCACCTGGTGTACGCGGCGGTGTACGAGACGCCCGGGGTGGTCGCCGGTTGGCGCGACCCTGACCAGATGCAGGTCAACCGCGACATGCTGCGCAACGTGCTCGACGCCCTGTCGGCCCGGGGTGGGCTGCGCCACGTCAACCTGTTGCAGGGTACCAAGGCGTATGGCGCGCACCTGCACCGCATCCCGATCCCGGCCCGCGAGCGATTGCCGCGTGACCCCCATGCCAACTTCTACTGGTTGCAGGAGGACCTGGTCCGCGAACGGGCCGCGGCGGAGGCCTGGGCGTTCACCGTCCTGCGGCCGCAGCTGATCGTCGGGCCCGCTCACGGGGTGGCGTTGAGCATGCCCCCGATCCTCGGGGTGTACGCCGCGCTGTGCCGGGCCGAGGGGCGGCCCTTTGCCTTCCCCGGCGGTTCGCCGGGCGTGAACGAGGCGGTCGACGCCCGCATCGTGGCCGGGGCGCTGCACTGGGCCGCCACCACGCCGGCCGCGGCAGGGGAGACCTACAACATCACCAACGGCGACGTGTTCGACTGGCGGCAGCTGTGGCCGGCCCTCGCCGACACCCTCGGCGTGGCGACCGGTCCCGACACCCCGCTCAGCCTCGGTGACTACCTGCCGTCACGCGCCGGGCTGTGGGAGCAGATCGTGGCCCGGTGCGGCCTGCGCCCGTTGAGCCTGGCCGAGGTCGTGGGCGAGTCGCACCATTTCGCCGACGCCTGCCTGGCGTTGGGCTTCGACCGGCCGCTGCCGCCCATGTTCGTGTCGACGGTGAAGATCCGCCAGGCCGGGTTCACCGAGTTCGCCGACACCGAGGACAGCTTCTGCGACGCCTTGCGCACCCTGATCGAGCGTCGCATCCTGCCCGGACCGAACGACCCGGTGCGCTGAACCGCCCACGGGAGTCGACGCCCGACCTGCGGGCTCGAACGGGCCGGTCCGCCCGGCGCAGTCACCGGCCGCGGTGGTCGGTGGCGGCGTTGACGTCCTTGGGATGGGCGTAGGGGTGGGGGGCGAAGGCCCGGCCCGACGCCGTGCGCTGCCGTTCGCCGGCCGACGGTCGCCCGGCGTCGGCCACCTCCTGCCAGGCGGCCAGGCTGACCGCGGCGTGGTCCATCATCCGGTCCTCCCAGGCGTAGTCGAACGGGTCGCCGAGGCGCTGTTCGACCGAGGCGTCGGGGCGGTGCTCGGCGTACCAGCGGGCGGTGCGGGCCAGGGCCTCGACCGCCGGCAGCAGGTCGGTGTAGCCGAGGTCGGTACGCAGTCGGCTCAGGTCCATCAGCTGGTGGTAGCGCCCGCCGACGCTGGTGACCTTGGCCGGGCCGGCTACCTCCCACGGCACCGGGACCGTCTCCATCGTGGCTCCCAAGGCGTCGGCCACGACCTCGATGATCTGGCGGACGCTGAGCTGGTCGAGATCGCCGCAGTTGTACGCCTTGCCGGCCGACGCCGCGGGCTGGTCGACGGCCAGCAACACCGCCCGGGCCAGGTTGCCGGCCCAGCCGTGCGTGGACAGGTTGGTTCCCCCGTCGGGCAGCAGGATGCGGGTGCGCCCGTCGAGCACCCGTCGTACGATGCTCCACTCGCGAGGTACCAGTTGGTACGGCCCGTAGACGTAGGGGTAGCGGAAGTGGGTGGCGGTGGGATGGTGGCGGAACACCGCCGCCTCCGTCTGGGCGATCAGCGTGCTGAAGCGCTCCTCGGTCTCGTCTTCGGCGAGGGGGGCGTGCTCGGGAACCGGCACGGGGAGCCCGGCCGGATGCAGGGCCCGGGGGTTGGAGAAGCCGTGGTAGATGGCGTAGCCGCCCACCGACACGATGCGTCCGACCCGGCCGGCGAGGGCGTCGGCGATCAGCCGGATCCGGCCGTAGGTGGCGACCACCAGGTCGAACTCGCGGCCGGCCAGAGCTGCCTCGATGGTGTCGCTGAAGTGCGGGTCGCCGTGGATGTGGGCCACGTCGCCCGGGATCTCGTCGATCTCGTGGGTGCCCCGATGGAAGATCGTCACCTCATGGCCGCGCTCGCGCAGCCCGTTCACGATGAACGGCCCGGTCGGCCCGGTGCCGCCGATCACCAGTGTTCGCATCGCCACCGCGTGTCCCCCTTGTCCGACCCCGCCCGAACGGTAGTCGTGTCGATGCCGGTCCCGGGCGGCCTGGACGGGGTCAGGTGGGCGGGGCGGGTAGGGTCTGGGCCGTGGCCGCTCGTCATGTGCAACGCGAAGACCTCCCACAGCTCGAGAACGCCCTGATGGATGCGTTCAAGGACGATCCGCTCACGCAGTGGCTGTACCCCGACGGTGGCGAGACGTGCCGCCCGTGGTTCCGGGTGGCGTTGCGGGCGGGCCTGAAGCGCGGCCATACCTACCGGTCTGCGGACGGCACCGGTGCGGCGATCTGGGCCCCGCCGGGTGTCGGCAACCTCGACCGCCACGAGGGGGGCGAGCTGATGCAGGCGATGGCCGAGCACTACGGCGAGGCCGGCTCGGCCCGTCTGGCCGCAGCGGCGGAGGCCACCGGCGCCGCACATCCACCGACGCCGCACTTCTACCTGTTCATCATCGGCGTGTCGGGCCGCAGCCGCGGGGTCGGGGCCGAGTTGCTGGCCCCGGTGCTGCGGATCTGCGACGAACAGGGCTGGCCGGCCTATCTCGAGTCGTCGAACCCGTTGAACGAGTCGTTCTACCACCGGCACGGGTTCAGCGGGCTCTACGAGATCGTCCCCGAGGGCGGCCCGCCGCTGCTGGGCATGTGGCGCGAACCGCAGGGTGCGTCCACCCGCTGAGACGGCTCAGCCGACCGCCCGGTCACGTAGACGCTCGGGCTGCAGCACGGTGACCCGGCGGCCCTGACCGGAGATCCAGCCGAGCTCTCGGAGGTTGCGCAGTGCCTTGACGATGGCCTCGCGTGAGAGGCCTGTCCACGATGCCAGGTCGGCCTGGGTGACGGGCAGGTCGATGTCGATCGTGCCGTCGGGACGGTTCTCGCCGTACTCGGCGGCCAACTCGAGCAGCCGGCCGCACAACCGACCCAAGGCGTCGCCGGTGCCGTACTCGAGCTGACGGCGCACGCTGCTGCGCAGGCGGTTGGTGACCGAGACCAGCAACCGGTACATCAGCTCCGGCCGCCGGTGCATCAGCTCGATGAACGTACCGCACGGTATGACCAGGACCTCGACGGGGCTGAGGGTGGTGGCGGTGGCCGAGCGGGGCTGCCCGTCGACTGCGGACATCTCGCCGATCAGCGCCCCCGGACCGAGCAGATCGAGGATGACCTCGCGGCCGTCGATGGACGAGACGGAGATCTTCACGATCCCCTCGAGCAGGATCAGCGTCTCGTGCGCCGTGTCTCCCTCGAGGAAGATCGCCGAGCCCGGCGGGAACCGGCGACGGATGCCGAGGCTGCGCAGTTCGGCGGCGGCTTCGGGGCCCACGTCGGCCAGGAACGGTTGGCTGACCAGCGAGGGCTCCACCCTGCGGAGCATAGGGCTCCCGTCCGACCGCCGGGCCGACCCCGCGACCGCCGCCCGGACGCGGCGACGCCGCCCCGGGGGGAGGGCGGCGTCGCAGGACCTGCAGGCCGTTGCCGGCGGGGGAGGCCGCAACGGCGCTCCGGTCGGGGATCAGGCGGCGGCGGTGCCGGCGGCACGCTCCCGGGCCGCCCGGCGCACCGCAACGGCTACCTCGGGCAGGTCGGCGAGGACCGTGGCGAACTCCTGCACGTTCATGACCGCGACCCGCAGGTCGGTGGCTGCGGTCACGGTGGCGATGCGAACGGCGTGGTCGGGGTCGGCGAGTCGCTCGAGCAGGGCGACCTCGCCGTAGTGGTCGCCGGCGCCGAGGGTGGCGACCTCACGCCCGCCGACGGACACGGTGGCGGTGCCCTCGATGATCACCCCGAACTCCAGGCCGGTGGTGCCTTCCCGGGTCAGCTCGTAGCCGGCCTTGACCTCGACGATGCTGGAGAGGGCTTCGAGCCGCTTGGCCTGCTTGGGGGTGCAGTGCACGAAGATGGCGGCATCGGCAACCGAGGCGATCGTGGGGTTCAGTGCGGTCATCGGACGCTCCTTCGTGGCGTGTGGCGTTGACAGCACCGATCGTGCGCCTCGCTCGCCCGTGACGCAGCGCGCCAGGCGCCAGGTGTGGTGGGTACTCGTACTCTCCCCGGCCCGGTCCGGTCCGGTTAGGCGTCGCTGAAGGTGGCCGGCAGCATCCAGGGGTCCACGTCGATGAGGCCGGGCAGCGCACCGAGGGTGGGGCTCTGCAGCAGGTAGCCCTGGCCGAAGCCGATGCCGAGCTCGGTGAGGGTGAGCAGCTCGGCCCGGGTCTCGATGCCCTCGGCGACGATGGTCGAGCCGATCTCGGCGGCGTAGGCCACCAGCGCGCGGACCAGTGCCCGGCGCCGCCGGTCGCCCCCGATGTCCTTGATGAGCTCGCGGTCGAGCTTGATGATGTCCGGCTCGAGCTCGAGGATGTGTTGCAGCGAGGAGAACCCGGCGCCGGCGTCGTCGACCGCGACGCGGGTGCCGTTGCTGCGCAGGCGGCGCATGGCCCGGGCCATGGCGGCGTAGTCGGGGACCTGGTGGTGCTCGGTGATCTCCACCACCAGGGTCGGCCCGGCGTGGTCGTCGACCAGGTCGAGCAGTCCCTCGGTGAGCGCCAGCCCGGGAGAGGCATTGACCGACAGGTAGGCCCCCTCGGGCAGGCGATGGCGTTGGCGGCACGCCTCGGTGGCGCTCCACAGCTCGAGCTCGAGGGCGACGCCGCCGGCGAGGGCGCGTGCGAAGATGTCCGACGGGCTGAACCGTTCGGGCCCGGTGGTGCGCAGCAGCGCCTCGGCGCCGACCACCGTGCCGTTGCGCAGGTCGACGATGGGCTGCAGGGCCACGGCGAGCTCACCGCGGTCGAGCAGGTGGCGGGTCCAGCGCCGGGACCGTTCGTCGACGCCGGCGGTGCGGTTGGTGAGGCCGTTCACCAGGTCCGGCAGGATCTGCTTGGTCACCTCGTCGTCGACGTAGGTGGTGCCACGGGCAGCTGCCTTGACGATCTCGTTGAGTTCGGTGCCGTGACGACCCTTGACCGCGAAGCCGGCGGCACCGGCGCGCAGCATGGCTAGCGCGGTGCCGCGGTCGTCGGCGGCGGTGTGGGCGACGACCCGGACCGACGGGAAGGCGGCCACGATGCTTGCGGTCAGGTCATCACCGCGGCGGTCGGGCAGCCCGACATCGACGAGGACGACGTCGGGCAGTTCGGCGAGGATCAGCTCGAGCCCGGACGCAGCGTCGGCGGCCGCACCCACCACGACCAGCTCGCGGTCGTCGGCGAGCAGCTCGCAGATCTCGGCCCGCAGCAGGGCGTTGTCCTCGATGACCCCGACCCGCACCGGCTTCCCGGGGGTGATGGCGCTCATGGCGACACCTGGGGCGGGGCGAGGCCGAGCAGGTAGTCGATCAGTTGGTTGGGGTTGCGGCTCTTGACGATGTAACCGACCGCCCCGAGCCGGTAGGCCTCCTCGACCAGGCTGGGGTCGTCGTACGCGGAGTGCATGACGATGCGGGCCTCGGGCCACACCTCGACGATGGCCGCCGCCGCCCGCAGCCCGTCGATGTCGGGCATGCGCATGTCCATGACGGTGATGTCGGGGCGGTGCGACAGCACGGCGTCGATGGCCTCACGGCCGCTCGCCGCCACCGCCACCACGCTCAGGCCCGGCTCGTCGGCGATCAGCTCGGACAGGGCGAACAGGACCGGTTCGGCGTCGTCTGCCAGCACGATGCGCAGCTCGTCCGGGACCGGTGCCGGGGGCTGGTGCGCGCCGGTGGCCTGCGGCACGGTCGCCGGGCCGGTGCAGGTGATGCCGCTCATGTCGGAACCGGGACGGTCGCGCCGTCGAGGGCGTGCCGGGGCAGCTCGAAGACGAGGGTGGTGCCCGCTCCGGGGGAACTGCGATAGGTCGCCGTACCGCCCAGTATCTCGATGCGCTCGCGCATGCTGACCAGGCCGAAGTGTCCGTCGCCGACGAGGTCGCGGATGGTGGTCACGTCGAAGCCGACCCCGTCGTCGTCGATACGGATCCGAAGCCCGTCGGAGGAACGGTCGAACTGCACCCGGGCGTGCGACGCCCGAGCGTGGCGCCGGACGTTGGCCAGTGCCTCCCCGACCACCCGGTACAGATGGGTCTCGACCTCGTCGCGCAGCTCACCGGGATCGCCGTCGATGGTGACGGCGGGGCCGGTGACGGCGGGGCCGGTGTCGTCGGCCACGGGGTCGGCGGCGGGTGACGCCGCGCGCAGTGCGTCGAGCAGGCCGCGTTCGTCGAGCATCGGCGGGCGCAGGTCGCTCATCAGCGTGCGCAGCTCCTCGACCTGCGACGACAGCGCCAGCCCGATCTCCTCGACCAGCCGGCGAGCTCCGTCACGGTCGTCCCGATCGAGCAGGCGGGCCACGCGCTGCAACCGGAACGACAGGGCCGTCAGGTGCTGGATGGGGCGGTCGTGCAGCTCGGCGGCCAGTTGCGTACGTTGCCCCTCCGCGGCACGGTTCACCCGGTCGAGCAGCAGGCGTCGTTCCCGCTGCGACTGCTGGAGGTCCTCCACGACGGTGATCAGCTGGGCCTTTGTCGTCTCCACCGCAGCCTTGGCGGTGTCCAGCGATCGGTTGAACAACGCCACCCGCCCCATGGCCAGCATGAACAGCACGGCGGCCACCCACGCCGCCCCGACCGCCGGGACGGTGCCGCCCTGCACGTACTCCCAGGTCACCATGGCAGGGATGAGCAGTGCCGCCAGGCCGAGCATGACCAGCCGGGGTGCGCTGAGCCGGCTGCTGCCCGGCTGGTACGGCGCGCCGTGCTCGGGCCAGAACGGGGCGGCCGCCAGCAGGACGTAGGCGAGCAGCCAGCCGGCATCGCTGGGCCCACCGGTGCGGTAGGTCCCCTGCATGGTGCCGACCAGGAAGAACACGTCCGAGACGAGGTTGGCGCACAAGGCGGCGCCGAGCAGGGTGAGCGAGCCGCTGGCCCGGCGCACCCGGAGCGCGAACACCACCAACACCGCCACGATCAGCAGGTCGGCGAGCGGGTACGCCGCTGCGATCAGTCGTTCGGCGCCGGTGAGCTCGTCCTGGCCGACGGCAGGGGAGACGAGGTACACCCACACCGCCAGCCCGACGCTGATGGTGACGACGCCTCCGTCGAGCAGGGCCGCGAGCCCGCCGCCACGAACACTGCGCCGCAGGACCAGGACCACGCCGAGGGTGAGGATCGGGTAGCTGGCCAGGTAGCACAGATCGGGCACGATGGTCTGTTGGGTGCCGACCCCGGCCACCTGCTCGTAGTAGGTCCACAGGCTGTCGCCCACCAGCGCCGCGGCCTGGCCGGCGACCAGGACGAACCACGCGGTCCGGGCCGTGCTGCGGTGGCGGAGCACGCCGACGGTGGCCACCACCAGCAGCGCGCCCGCGGCGGCGTTGTAGAACCACTCGCGGCGCTCCGCCGGCAGGGCGTAGTACAGCGCCAGGGCGACGGTTCCGGCCACGAGCACCACCAGGACCGGGCGCCGTTCGTCGTCGGACCAGGCCGAGGCGTTGCACCGTGGGCTCGTCAACGGATCTCCGGGTCTCGACCGCGTGGGCACCACCGGCGAATCGGCTCGACGGCAGAGCCAGTTGAGTCCTTTCCCCGATCTTGGCCTGCGGGCCGGGCCGGGACCGACCTTGCGGACGAGCGCATGCTCCGGCCCGGGGTATCGTGGGAGCCGTTCCGGCTGCTCCCGCCGGGCGTGCAACCAGTCCGGTGGAGGGTGTCATGTCGGTCGAGGTCGAGTTCGAGGCGTCGTTGCGGGCCGAGGGGTTCGAGGAGATCGCCGTGCGCGAGCGGGGCGAGACGCCGACCAACGAGCTGCACACCCACCCCTTCGACGCCCGCATCCTGGTGCTCGAGGGGGCCTTCGGGCTGACCGTCGAGGGGTCGGAGATGGTGCTGTACGGCCCGGGCGAGTCGTTCTCCGTGCCGTCGGGCCAGGTGCACCAGGAGACCTTCCCCGCCGGCGGCGCGAAGTGGATGTTCGGCACCCGTCTGGTTGCCTGAACGGGTCGGCACCCGACCCGGACGCCGGCTGACCGAGCGCTCAGTGGCAGTGGGTCGACGGGGGTAGGTCGAGGGCCGGGTTGCGGTCGAAGAAGCCGGACGGTTTCAGGGTGAACCCGATGCAGGCCACCGGCATGACCGGCCAGTCCTCGGGGCTGGGCAGGTGGGTGTGGCCCATCACGTACCACAGCACGAGGTCGGTGTCGGCCACCGGGCGATCGGCCTCGGTCCAGCGGGGCAGGCCGTCGCCACCGCGGTGCTGGTTCGGGTAGGCGCCGGCCGGCCATCGCTCGTCGGGCCGGTACGGGGTCACCCACAGGTGGTGCCACAGGAATCCGGCCCGCTGCCGGATGGACGAGTCGTCGGTGGCGAAGGGCAGGGCGTTCTCACCGGCGATCAGCTTGTAGCCGGTGTTCGCGCCGGTGGCGTTGCGCCGCGTCGGGTTCATCACCTTCCAGAACCGGCCCCGTAGCGGGTCGATGCGCCGGCGCGCCGCCAGCTCGGTGCCGAGCACGGTCTCCTGCGCGGCGAAGGCGTTGCCCCAGGGGTTCTGCTCGGTCGGGGCCGGCGCGACGTCGACCTCGACGACACGGTTGACGATCCCGTCGACCATCATGTCGAGCCGGGTGCAGAAGAAGTGCTGGTGGTTCGGACCGTAGAGGTTCGGGGCCAGGGTGGTGCCGTAGGCGCTGCGTTCGTCGTCGTCGAGCCCGGCGGTGGACAGGATGCCGGTCAACTTGATCTCGTTCTCGATCCGGCCATCCTGGTAGAGGTACCAGTAGATGCCGTAGTCGTAGTTGCCCACGGTGGAGATGAAGGACACCACCAGCCGGCGTAGCCGGCGGACCTCGACGTGGTCGGTGCGCAGGTCGGTGTGCTTCCAGGAGATCCCGACGTCCTCCTCGTGGATGCAGATGGCCTGGGCGATGGTGCGCACCTGTCCGTCGGCGTCGCAGACGTGGGCGTCGAGGTAGCGGATCTCGCCGAGGCAGTCGCAGCCCAGCCGCAGCGAGTTGGCCAGGGTGCCGAGGCCGTATTCGCCCACGTCGAAGGCGTTCTTGCGGGCCTGCGTGGGGGACGGATCGCCGTAGGGGACCGTCATCTCGCACAGCGATGCCTGGTAGAGCACCGGACGGACCTCGTCGCCGTCGGTGTAGGTGACGGTGTGCAGCACCAGGCCCTCACGGCTGTTCCAGCCGATGCGCAGGTCCCAGTTCTGCCAGCTGAGCCGGTCGCCGGTGACGGTGAAGCTCGGCCCGTCGGGCTGGACGATCTCCAGCGGCCGCACCCCGCAGCGGGCGGTGTGGGCGAACGCTGTGGACCATTCGCCCGACTGCGGCGGCACGGGCAGTACCCGTTCGTCGTCGATGCGGACCACCTCGAGCGTGGCGAGGTCGACCAGGACGGTGATCCCGTCGACCGGCCTGGCGTACTGGTTGTCGCCGGGCTGGTCGTGGACCCACACCAGGCCGCGCAGCAAGCGCCGCTCGTCCTCGAGCGGGTCGCCGTAGTTGCCGGCCGACCAGGGGTCGAC
>CAIXPF010000153.1 GCA_903921205.1 uncultured Acidimicrobiia bacterium
GTCGAGCGCTGTGGCTGCTGCGACCGACAGGCGCGGCTTGGGACCCGACGTCGTCTCGGGGAACGCAGCGAGCATGCGTGCGCGCACCGCATGGGCCGAGCCGACGTACGCGGGTCGATGGGCGGCGAAATGGGTGCGCCAGAGCTCGACCCCGACTGCGGACATCCCCAGGTTGGTCGCCGTCGGGATGACGGGCCACTCGATGCCGGGGGTCAGCGCGGCGCACGTCCGTCCGACCACGGCGTCGGTGAGGCCCTCCTCGGCGTCGATCTCGATGACCACGGCTCCGGTGCCTGCCCAGGTGCGCACCAGGTTGCGCGGATCGATGGTCACGTACTGACTCGGTACGGCGGCGGCGAGGTCGTCGAAGACCTGCCGGGCGAACGGTGCGAGGTCGGGCAGGCTGAACCGTTTGATCGACTCGGCGTACCACGACGGCAGCAGCTGCGAGGGCGGGCGTCGGACCAGCACCACCTCGACCCGCTCGACCGGGAGACGGGACACGAACTCGCCCGCCAGGGCGGGGGTCAGCAGGCTCAGGAACTCGACGCTGATCACGACATCGCCGTCGTGAGCGTCGATGGTGGCGAGCATGCGGCGGAACGAGCCGGGGTGGCGGCGGCGGCCGTGGGCGACGAGTGCGAGGCCGAACGGATCGAGGGGACCGGGTGCACGGTCGGCCTCGCCGAGGAAGTCGCAGATGGCCTGCAGCTGGCTCGTCTGCCCGTCGGGGGCGTCGGGATACAGGTAACCGGCCCTCACCATCCGCCTGCGACCGGCGTGCAGCGTCTGCTGGATGGTGGTGGATGCGGTCTTGTGAGGTCCGATGTGCACGCGAGCGGTCTTCATGGCAACGGTCGATCTGGACGGTGCCCGGTGTCCGGGCGGGGTCGGTCGGGTCGTGGGTTCGGTCGGGTCGTGGGGTCGGTCGGATGGGCGTGGGACGCCGCTGGTCAGCCGGCGTGGGTGATCGTCAGGGCGGCGGCGACCGCTGCGGTGAGGGTGACCCCCGCGAGCTCGGGCAGCAGCGCCCGCCAGGGTGCGAGGGAGACCACCCGGTGCAGCCCGACCGCCATGACCACGGCCGATGCCTGCGCTCCGAGCACGACGGCAGCGGCGACATACACCAGCCCGTTGCCGGCAACGGCCAGCACGCCGCCGAAGATGACCAGGCCCACGGTGGCCGTGCTGGCGACGATGGCGATCGGTCGGTGCACCATGAGATAGCCGTTGAAGACGCTGACGTTCGCCCGGATCGGGATGACGAGGGCGAGCACCCGGATGACCGGGGCGAGATCACCGAACCCAGGACCGACCGCGAGTCGGAACACCCAGGGACCGGCAACGACCAGGCCGACCGAGGCAACGGTCGCCAGGGCGGGGTTGGACCGCGCCGCAGCGAGCAGCCGACGCCGTTCGTCGTCGAGTTCGCGCCGGACGGCGAACGCTCCCTGCGCCGCCCGGTTCGCCGCGGATCCCAGGAACTGACCCGGGAACGAGCTGAACTGGAACGCCCGGGTGTATGCCCCGAGCTGCGTCGTGCCCACCGTGAGGGCCATGGCGAGGTAGTCGGCGTTGCGGGCGAACTGGGACAGCAGCTCGGCGGCGCCGGGGGTGATCGTCGTGCGGGCGATGGACCGACGTGCCCGACCGTTCAGACGCAGCCCGAGCCGGCGAGCCGGGAGCATCACGAACAAGACCAGGCACTTGGCGGCCTGGTTCACCCCGAAGCCGACGAACAACGCCCAGAACTGTCGCACGACGATCAGCAGTCCGAGGCTGACGATCGTGCCCGACACCGCAGCGACGACCTCTACGACGGCGAGATCACGATGGCGTCGCGCGCGCAGCATCTCGGCGGTATGGCCACTGTTCGTGCCGGTCAGCAACAGTGCCGGGACGAGGCAGGCCGGTGCGGCAGGACCCGCCGGCCAGCCCGCCGGGTACCACACGGCCAGCGCCAGCGCCCCGACTGCCAGGACGATCCCGATCGATCCGCCGAGCACCATCGATTCGGCGACGCGCTCGCCGACCGGGAAGTCGGTGCGTCGGAGGACGGCGTTCACCAGCGCCGTGTCGTAGAGGGTCAGCACCACGGTGTACGCCATCACGAACAAGGTCATCGTGCCGAGCTGCGCCGGGTCGAGCACCCGCGACACCACGACGAAGGACAGCAGCTGCAGCCCGAAACGGCACAGCTGCGAGCCCACCTCCCATCCGACGGCGCGGTGCCATTGGGAGGAGAACGTCGGTGCGGGGACATCCGGCGCAGCCGCGACGGCAGGGCCGTCCCGATCGATCACCGAACCGCTCGCGCCGGAGGTCGCGGTGCCCGGCGCGCCACCGGCACCTTCTCCGAAAACGGCGTGCCGGTCCTGCCGGTCCTGCCGGTCGTCCGGGCGTGAACGGCCCTCATGGGTACGGCGCACGTACGCGTTGCTCGAGTTGTTCGGGGCGCCGACGCAGCCGGGCGCTGGCGGCGGACCACAGCTTGCGGGGCACGAACGCTCCCGCCACCACGATCGGCGGAACCAGCCAGTCGGTCGCCGGCCCGTCGATCTCCCGCAGAGCTCGGTACTGCAGCCGGGCGGTGCGCAGCCGGTAGGCCAGCCGGGCGCGGCCCTCGAACCACGAGCCGTTGTCGCGCATTCGCAAGGCCAACGGCACCGGGGCGAGGTACAGGCTCCGCCCCGCGACGGCCAGCCGGATGTAGAGGTCGTAGTCGAACTGCGAGCGTCGCTCGACGTCGTAGCCGCCGATCGCCTCCAACGCGGCGCGACGCACGATCACCGACGAGTGCGCGAACGGGGCGGCCACCCGCAGTGTCCGGCTCACCCGCTGCAGCCGCTCGAGGTGCGCGGAAGTGACGTCCGGAGGCGTCGAGACAGGAATGGCCTCCTCCAGCGACGCCCGATCGGTCGAGCCGGAACCGAGCAGGTCGATGTCCTGGCGTGCCCCGAGGACCCGTGCGCAGTAGTCGAACCGCCACGGGACGCTGAGGTCGTCGACGTCCTGGATCGCCACGAGGTCGAAGCGGCAGGCCTCGATCCCCCGGTTGAGGGCGTGGCCCCGCCCGGGCTCGGGCGAGCTGCAGATGGTGAAGCGTTCGTCGGTGCGTGCGGCACGTTCGAGCGTCCGGGATGTCGCATCGGTCGAGCGGTCGTCGACGACGACGAACTGCAGCGAGGGGCCGGTGAGGGACCGAAGGTTCGCCAGGAAGCTGGGCAGGTACGCGTCGCCGTTGCGGATGGTGGTGATGAGGGAGACGCCGGCGGCGGTCATCGCCGCGCCCCCTGCCGGCAGGAGCGCCCGGGAGGCCGTGGATGGGACCGTCGCCGTGCCTCGCCTCGTCCCGCCACGAGGTCACTGTACCGATGGACCGCTCACCTGTGATCGGGGCCGATGAACCCATGGGTGGTGTCGCCGGTGATGACGCGTTCGAGAAATCGCAGCACTGCGTCGGCGGGCGCGCTCCAGTCGAGTGACTGGCGGTAGTCGGCCCAGCCGGGCTCGCCGATGAGGCGGTGATCGCGGTGGCCGAGACTCAGCACGACCCGGTCGGCCAGCCGCTCGACGTCTCCGGGCTCGGTGCAGGCGTCGACGAATGCGACGTCGCGCACCCCCTTCACGTCGTAGCCGACCGCAGGTAGCCCGACGGCAACGGCCTCGAGCAGCACGCGGCAGAGGCCCTCCCACGCAGCGGTGTGCACCAGGACTGCTCCTCGGGCGAGGAATGGCCGCGGATCACAGCGCCCGACCAGATGGATCCGCTCGGTGAGGCCGCGCGCCTCGATCGACCGGCGCAGGGTGTCCTCGAGCGGCCCGGCCCCGAGCAGGTACAGCTCGACGTCGTGACCTCGGTCAAGCAGGAGCCGGGTCACCTCGATCGCATCGGCCGGTCGTTTCCGTTCGGTCAGCGTCCCCACCCACAGCAGCGTGTGCGGCGGGGCGTCGGATGGCGGTGGCACCACGGCGTAGCGGTCGAGGCGGAGGCCGACGCCGGCGGCGAGGCGCAGCGTGTGCACGCCGAGCCGGGCGAACTCCGCCTCGTCGAAGCTGTTCATGCAGATCGCAGCACGGGTGAGGCGTGGGTGTGCCGCAAGCCGCTCGAGCAGTGCGGCGACACTGCGACGGGACCGCTCCGTGTAGTGCAACCCGTGGCAGAAGTACACGACCGGTGCCGGCGGTGGCCAGCAGCGGGCCAGCAGCGAGGCTGTCGCCGTGTTCGTGACGATGACCTCGAGGGCGTTGCTCCTCGCCCAGGCGCGGATGGCGCGGATGGCCCGCACATTGCGCATTGCCGGTGCCTGCGAAAGGCTGTCGATGGGGGTGAAGTCGGCGTCGGGGTGCGCCCATTCGCCCTTGGCAGCGACGAAGACCCGGTGGCCTTGTTGCGCCCAGAGGCTGAACCAGTCGACGAAGAAGGCCTCAGCCGTTCCGCTCACCGATGACAAGAACCCGATCCGCACGACCCCCCCGACGGCCTGACACGCTGCGCGGTGATCCTACCGGCGAGGCCTGAACCTGCTCGGGCGGCGGGTTCGATCTGCCCGCCGGGCGCGCCGCGCTGATCGCCACGGCGAGCAGGACCCAGAACAGGGGATGGCGGAGGTCCAGGAAGAAGACCATCGCCACCGAGATCCCCACCAGGACAGACACCGCAGGGAGGTTCCGGCGGCGGTACATCGCGTGGACGGCGCTGCCGAGCGCCGCGACGAAGAAGACCCCGGCGGCCAGCCCGCTCGTCGCCGTCACCTCGAGATAGGTGTTGTGACACTCGGTGATGCGCCCGCCGGGCACGGTCGCATGCCCGATCGGCCCTTCGCCCACGATCGGGGCGTCCCGCACGACGGCCAGGCACTGGCCCCACAGGTCCACGCGCACCGCGGCCTGGTTCTGCTCCACAACGGTCTCGTGCACCGTCGCCTGCGCGAGGGCGGCGAGCCGTGGCGTGAAGACGACCACGCCCGACAGCACCATCAGCAGCACGGCGAGGCGCCACAGCACCCTGCGGCGTCGATCGGTGACGATGCGCAGCACGATGAAGGTGGCGACCGACGCCAGGACCGCCAACTTGAAGCCGTCGCTGCGGCAGGCGAGCCCGAATGCGATCATCGGCGGCAGGAGCAGGGCCAGCCGGCGTCGGTCGCGCCGGCCCTCGAGCACGATGGCCAGCAGCGCGGCGAGCCCGAGCGCGTAGAAGCCGACGAGGTTGGGATCCTTGCCCCACCCGATGAAGCGGTTCGAGGAGTACAGGGTCAGCGGGCCGATCGTCGGTCGTCGTTGGGCGACGAGGTAGAACAAGCTGTTGACGGCGACGAAACCACTGGCGCCGACCAGGGCCGCTCGGCGCAGATAGGGCGCAGGCGACGGAAGGGCGCACACCAGCGAGAAGCTCGCGCCGATGAGACCCAGGTTGGCCAGGAACCGTAGGACCGCCCCCACCGGCACCGTTCCCGGGTGCAGTACCGTCGCCAGCAGGGCCCCGGCCGCGGAGGCGAGCCAGGTGCAGGTGATCACCCGGGGCACCCGCAGCGAGCGGAGACGGAGATGCAGCAGCTCGGCGCCGACCCATCCGGCGAAGAGGATCTCGCCCGGCCCGACCGCGGAGAAGAAGCGCAGCTGCGACGCCGACGTGGCGACCAGCGCCACGCCGAGCAGGGTGGCGCGCCGACGTGCGCCGGCGCTGAGCGCAGGCTGGTGCGGGCCGGTCATCAGGGTCATGACGTGACGATCTCGGTGATCGGTGCCCCCACCCTCATGTGCGCAGCACCGCCAGCAGGTTGAGGGTGACCACGTGGCCGCGGACGACGCCGGTCTGCGCGATGAGGGGCGCCTTCAGCAGGGTCGAGGACAGCTTCGAGGCGGCGAACGCAACGGCGCCCTTGATGGTGTCCGGAGTCGCCTCGCAGGGGTACACGCTCACCGACGAGAAACCGGTCAGCGCGGCGATCTGGCGCACGCTGCGAGCGGTGAACGCCAGCTCGTGGGTGAAGTCACCGAAGCGGTAGTGCCCGCAGTACGGGCTCGAACCGTTCGGCGCCTGCACGATGAGCACCCCACCCTCGACGAGGGCCCCACGGACGAGCTCGAGGGCCTCGACGACCTCGGGCTTGGAGAGGTGTTCGAGGAAGTCGATGGCGAGGACGGCGTCGAGACCGCCCTCGGCGAGCGCCAGCCGGAAATCGCCCAGCCGTACCCGGCCCAGGCCGGCGGCGTGGGCCAGCGCCACCTGTTCCTCGCTGACGTCGACACCCTCGCAGCTGGTGTAACCCATGGCCTCGAGTGCCTGGAGCAACCTGCCCTGGCCGCAGCCGAGATCGACGATGCGGGCGTCACGGTGCGCGGGCAGGTGACGGGTGATGCGGCTGTACCGGTTCGCCCGGCTTGCCGCGTGCGTCACCCGACCGGCGTGGTGTGTGCTGTAGTGGCGGTACAGGCGGGTTCTGAGCTGTGCGTCCATCGGCTCAGGCCGTCCGGTCGTCTCTGCATGGCCGAGGGGAACGTCCGGCCACGTGAGCGGCGTAGCGGCTCGTGGGCTCGTGCTCGTCGTCGAGCCACCACAGGCCCGGCCGGCCGAGCAGCTCGGCGGTCCGACGGACCGATGACTCGAGCGTCGCTCGGAGCTGCTCCTCGGTGCCCGGTTGCAACGGCGGAAGGGGGATGCGCCTGCCCTTGAGGAGTGCGGCGACCGCTCTGCCGGGCAGTCCGGCCTTGCAGAGGTGGCGGCGCAGCACCGGCAGGTGGTGGCGGCCGGGGTTGACATTGTGCGCCACGAGATCCGGATCCGGCATCGGCGGCAGGCCGAGGAACGCCACGGCCGCGTCGAGCACGGCGCGCGGATCGGCGCGGAACTCCTCGTAGGTCCGTACGAAGAACCGTGAGCGGTCGAAGTGGGCGAAGTACCGGGCGAGTTGCTCGTCGTAGCGACTCGACCCGACATAGCGGTAGTTGTGGACGTTGGTCGGGCAGCGCCGCTGGAACCGGCGCGAGCGTTCCCGTCGGGCTTCGAGCTCGAGCGCCTCCTCGAAGGTCCTGGCCCGTTCCCAGCCCCAACGCCGTTGGTGGAGGTAGAGCGCATGGGCTCGTCGAACGGGGTCACGCAGCAGCAGGATGAACCGGGCGTCGGGGAAGAATGCCCGCATCGTACGGGCGGCGCCCGGGTCGGTCAGGTACGGGTGGGACGACTCGCCGATGTGGCGTGCCGCTCCGGCCTGGCGGAAGAGTGCGGCGTACTCCTGGGCCTCGCGCACGACGTGGAACCCCGTGTTGAAGAAGGTCGGTTCCTTCACGGAGCTCATGAAGATGTCGGGGTGGGCGCCGAGGTAGCGATGCATCGACGTGGTGCCCGACTTCCCGGCGCCGAGGATGAAGAACGTCGGCAGCCGTGGCGCGTCGAGCTCGGCCGGCTTCCTGTCGACGGTGCTGGTCATCACCGCCCAGTGTGCGGTGGTGGTCGACCGGTCGCACCGGGCCATTCGGTCCGCTGACGCGCCGTGTCGTTACCCCGTACCGTGGCCGGGCAGGGCGCAGCGAGCCACGGAGGGCGATCCGGGAATGATGGTTGCGGGGGAGTCGACCGCCGACGGACCGGGTCTCGTGCTGGTGCTCTCACCGGGCGGCGCTGCGGACGAGGGGGGAATCCAACGCTTCACCGCCGCCCTGCTCGCGCTGGTGCCCGAAGGAGTACCCATCCGGCTGGTGGAGGCTCGCAGGTCGGGCCGGCTCTGGCAGGCCCGACTCGTCCTCGACGTGCTGCGTGCGGCCCGGGGACTCCGACGGGAGCGGCACGATCGAAGGGTGGCGGTGCTGTGCCTGCACGGTGCCTTCCTGCCGCTCGCCAAGGCGGCGGCCTTGCTGCTCGGACGCAGCGGCGTGGTCACCTTCTACTACGGCCAGGAGATCTGGTCGGCGGGTTGGCTGCGGCGGATGGGATGGCGCTGGTTGCAGCACGTGCCGGTGACGATCTCCGGCTACTCGGCCGGCGCGTTGGCGGCGATCCTGCGGCGGCCGCCGACGATCATGCTGCCGACGATGCCGAGCACCTGGGCGGACCGCTTCGGCACGGACGAGCCACGCCGGGCCGCGCCCGGACCGGTGCGGGTGCTGTCCGTGTTCCGGCTCTCCGCGGCACGATCCAAACGGGCCGGCACGATCATCGAGGCGGTGGCACAGCTGCGCCGTGAGGGCATCGACGTCGAGCTCTGCCTCGCCGGCCGGGGCCCGCTCGACGGTGACCTGGCCGAGCTGGCCGGGGTCCATCCGTGGATCGAGCTGGTGGAGAGCCCCGGCGACGAGGCGCTGGTCGGGCTGTACCGAACGGCTGATGTGTTCGTCCTCGCCACAGGGGTGAGCCACGACCGGGCGCAGCCGTCGGGCGAGGGCTTCGGCATCGTGCTGGTCGAAGCGGCGCTCGCCGGGTTGCCGGTCGTCGGACCTGCCGGAGGTGGAAGCCGTGACGCCATGGTCGACGGCTTCACCGGGGAGGTCGTCGCCGACGAGCGGGTGGAAACGCTCGCGGATGCGCTGCGCCGGTTGTCGGTCGACCGGCCCTACCGGGAGCGGCTCGGACGGCGTGGGCGGCTCTGGGCGACCGAGATGACCTCGACGGCCCGCGTCGAGCGATCGCGTCAGCTGCTGTGGTCGTTGCTCGTCGAGGCGACCGACGGCGCCGGACGATCCGGCCCCTGATCGCCGGTCCGGGTCACGTCGATGACCGGACGCGGCGCCCCTGCCTCCGGTCCGCCCCTGCCGCGCAGTGGCCGTTGGGCGAACGGTCGGTGAGACCGATCAGCTCAAGACCTGGAGGGATCCGGTCGTGGCGGACGAACACGGCGTTGGTGCCGCTGAGCTCGACGTGGACGAGGCGGTAGCCCTTCCGTTCGCCGAGAAGTCGTAGAGCCTCGAGCGAGGCCCCGTAGTCCGGTCCGCATGGCCACGACCACGGGTGCCAGGCGCCTCGACGAGCGCGCAGCCGACCGGGTGGCCGAGGTTCACCTCGATGACGACGATGTCGGGCCGGAATCGTTCCGGGAGGGCTTCCCAGATCCAGTAGTCCTGCCCGTCGACGTCGATGGACAGCACGCCGAAGCGCTCGGGAACACCGTGCGACGCGAAGCACGCCTCGACGTTGGCGGGGGTGATCGAGGTGGCCGATCGTCGGATCCGGTCGGTGCGGGCGTAGCGGCGGTCGAGCGCGGCGAACGCCTGCGGGTCAGGCTCGAAGTAGACCCCGTGCCAGCCGAGGACTTCGGCCAGGTACCGGGTGTTGCATTCCTCGCCGGTCTGCACGCCGAACTCGACGAAGAACGGGATCGTGGGGGTCAGCGCGCCGATGAGTGCGGCGAGGATCCCGTCCTCACCGTTCTGGCTGAACACCCTGAACTCGCTGGCACGAAGGTCCAGCGTGCCGGTGATCGGCCAGCGGCGGCCGCTCAGCTCGCTGATGGACGAGTAGATGCGGTCGACCTCGGCGCGCTCGGCACCGCGGGTCAACCGGGCGATCTGCGTCGGTGCGACGAGCAGCGCTCGGCCGTACCGGGCAACCCGACGAACCGTTGCGTCGGCTGGGAGGAGCCGGTGTGCCGAGAAGATGGACGTCCACATGGGTTGAGCCTCGTTGCACGGGCTGCACGCTGAGCCACCCGTTCTGCGCTCACCGTACGCCCGAACGGCTGAACGGTGGTGTGGGTCGAAGGTCCCCTGCCGGTGGCGGACCCGGCCGGTCATGGGGGCCGCCGGTGGCCGCCGTCGCCGTGAGTCTGAGGAATCGGCTGGTGCGCGTACTCGTCCTGATCGTCGCCTACGAGAACCA
>CAIXPF010000154.1 GCA_903921205.1 uncultured Acidimicrobiia bacterium
GCCGCCCTCGAATTCTGCCGCCCTCGAATTCTGCCGCCCTCGAAACTTGTCGCGTGTCGAGAGCACGTTGCGGCGAATCGACGTCGAATCGCCCCGACGGGTTTCGGCGCAGGGTCCGTCTGCCGGTCTCGTTCGTTGTCGAACGGCAGAAAAATCCACCCAATGTGGTGTTTAGTTGATTTACGAGCACGGTGCGTGGTTGCTTGGGTCCGGTGGTCGTGGACCGGGGCGGTAGGGTGCCGCATGGCCGGTGAACACACCCAGGAAACGACCGAGCTGCTGTCGACGTTGATCCGCAACGCCTGCGTCAACGACGGCACGCCCGACTCGGGTAACGAGACCCGCAACTCCGACCTGCTGCGCACCTTCCTCGAAGGTCCCGGGGTCGAGATCGAGTCCTACACCCCGCGGCCGGGACGGGATTCGATGATCGCCCGCATCGAGGGCACCGATCCCGACGCACCGACCCTGTGCTTCATGGGCCACACCGACGTCGTGCCGGTCAGCCCCGACGGTTGGACCCAGGACCCCTTCGGCGGGCTGGTGCTTGATGCGGAGGGCCCCGATGGACGCCCGTTCAAGGAGGTCTGGGGTCGCGGCGCCATCGACATGCTCAATCTCACGTCGTCGATGGCGGTGGCGTTCAAACAGCTCGCCCGCTCGAACTGGAAGCCGAAGGGAACCCTGCTCTACTTCGGGGTCGGCGACGAGGAGGCCGGCGGCGTCTGGGGCGCCAAGTGGATGGTCGACCACAACTGGGACGCGTTCCTGGGCCACAACGGCCGGCTCGATTACGTGCTGACGGAGATGGGCGGCTGGAACCATGGCGGAGGCCGGCGAGTCGGCATCTGCATCGGCGAGAAGGGCATCGCCTGGCGCCGCCTGCGGGTCAAGGGCACGCCGGGACACGGCTCGATGCCGTACGGCACCGACAACGCCGTGGTGAAGGCCGCCGAGGTGGTGTCACGCCTTGCTCGGTACCAGCCCGCCGCCAAGCTCGACGAGCTGTGGGCCGCACGCATCACCACCAGTTCGATGCCCGACGATCTCAAGGCGGCCCTCCTCGATCCCGCCCGCATCGAGTCGGCGCTCGGCGAGCTGAAGCCGAGTTCGGCCAAGCACCTCCATGCCTGCACCCACACCACGATCTCGCCGAACGTGGTCCACGGCGGGGTGAAGACCAACGTGATCCCCGACGTCGTCGAGATCGACGTCGACATCCGCACCCTGCCCGGCGTGACCGGCGAGGACGTGGACGGCTACCTCCGGGAAGCCCTCGGCGAGCTGGCCGACCAGGTCGAGGTGAGCCGCATCTTCAACGACGAAGCCAGCGCCAGCTCGACCCGGACCCCGCTGTGGGAGATCCTCACCGAGCGGACCCGGGTGGCGTACCCCGAGGCCGATCTCTTGCCGGAGCTGATCGTCGGGGCCACCGACAGCCGGTTCTTCCGTGGCAAGGGGACCGTCGCGTACGGCACCGGGCTGTTCGCCCCGTCGGTCAGCTTCGAGCAGTTCGCCAGCCGCTTCCACGGTCACGACGAACGCATCGACACCGAATCGTTGGGGCTGTGCACCGACTATTGGTTGGGAATCGCCGAGGATCTGCTCGGCTGAGCAGTCTCACTGCCCGCAGGCATTGCTCACCGAGCGTCAGGCGCCGGCCCACGTAGGGCGCGACGTCGGTCACGCTTCGGCCTGAGCCGTGCAACAAACCCGCACGCGGGTCGATCGTCCTGGTTCGGGGGCCGGGATCACCGCATAGACCGCTCGCCGTGGGCGGGCGGTGCGGGATCTTTCGGTGGGTCGCCATAGGCGTCGTGGCGCTCTGTGGCTGCGGGTCGAACGAGGTAGCCGCCCCGCCGCGACCGCGGCCGACCGCCGTGGCCGCCGCGGCCGCCGCGCTGTCCACCGGCCGGGATCTCCCGCTGGTCGACAGCGCGACCCAGTCGCCCCAGACCGGCAACGATCGCGATGCCGGCGGCATCACCGTGACCACGGCGACGGCGACGCTCGCCCCCACCGTCGCGACGTCTGCACCGGCGGCATCGGTGGCACCGACCACCGCGGCGGACGCCGCGAGAGCAGGTACGACACCGCCACCGGCGCCCCCCGGTACCACCTCGGTGCCACCGACGCCGACGACGACGTTGCCCCCGGCCACGACCTCGCCACCTCCGCCGGTGGACCCGCTTGCCGAACGCCGGGCGGCGGTGCTGGCGATGATCTCCTATCCGTGGCAGCAGCGCCTGCCCGGATGGACCATCGAGTTCCTCCCCGGTCGCACGGGTTATCTGGGTTTCACCTGGATCGCCGAGCGTCGCATCGAGATCTATGTGCGCGCGTCCCAGAGTCCCGAGGAACTGGCCTTCACCCTGGCCCACGAGCTCGGCCATGCCGTCGACCTCACGCTGTTCGGTCAGGCGGAGCGCACGTCGTGGCTCGAGGCCCGGGGACGCCTCGACGTCCCCTGGTGGCCAGGCGGGTCGTATTCCGACTTCGGCAGTGGATGCGGAGACTGGGCGGAAGCCTTCGCGGTGTGGCAGCTCGGCGGCAGCAGCATGTCGGAGATCGCCGCCCAACCGACCGGGGCCGACCTCGCCCTGGTCGCTCGCCTGGCACGCGCCTAGGGCCCGGTCGGGGGAGCCACTGCGAGCCGAACCGGGAGTCGTCCCGCCCGACCGTGGGCGGCCGTCGGCCGATGTCACCTGTCGAGCCCGGCGTCGGGTTAGCGTGTCGACCGTGAATGAACGGCAACACAGCAACGGACGGGTCACGCCACGGGCCGACCACTCCCATGAGGTCACCTCGTCGACCCTCCGGCACCGCTCGCCGGTGATGTACTGGACGGCGCTGTTCGTGGCCGTGGCCATGGGTGCCAGCGCCATCGGGACGTTCCTGTACTTCGTGCTGTAGCACCCCGACGCCTCCTGTCGCGGCGAGGCACAGCTGCTCGCCCGGGCGTCGTTCGCCACGGACTATCCGAGGTTGGGATTTCGCCTCGTTCTGCGGGTGAGCGACCACGAATCTCTTGAGTGGCGAGCCGGTCACTCTTAGTATTCGAGGAGCCCGGGAGGCACCGCTCGGGTTCAACCATCAGGCCGCAAGGCCGTCGATCTGCGCCGCCGAAACCCTCCTCGGCGGCGCAGGCGCGTCCGGGTTCGGTTCGGGCGCGCTGGTGCACGACCCGCGACGGCGCGGTCACCGCTGGCCTGACCGTTCAGCTGATACCCCGCCACAGTTGCCACGGCGTCAACGCACGCGGTCCTCGGAAGGGCAACGGCTCGGCCTCTCCCGTGCCGGCCGAACGATACGCCCCGCAGATCACGTCGAGCACGTAGCGCCCGAACGCCGCGCCGAGCCACGGCGCTGCCGACGCCACAGCCAGGTCCCGGCCGGTCTCCCACAGCTGGTCGAGATAGCCGAAGGTCTCGAGCTGGTCGGGCTCCACGCCGGGAAACCGACGCGGCGGCCGTGGCAGGTCGACCCCGTGCAGTTCGAGGTGCGGATCGGGCAGCAGCTCGAGGCGCAGGGCCGAGGTCCTGGTCGCCAGCTGCAGGTCCCACTGGGGCGTGTCCTCGCGGGTGCTGACCGTCAGCGAACCGCGCCCACCGGACGCGAACTGCAGCTCCACCACGGCGAGGTCCTCGACGGCGTCGAGCAGCGAAGACGGACGTCGCTCGAAGCGGGCCCGCACGGACACCGGATGGTCGGCACCACCGAGGGTCAGCATCAGCGCCAACGGGTGCACCCCGAGATCGAACAGAACACCCCCACCCCACGCCCCATCGGCACGGCTCCAGCGCCGTGACGGCCGTTGGGCCACCCGTGCCTCGAGGTACTGGATCGGGCCGAGGGCGGCGGCCCGGTGCAGCGCCTCACGGACCAGCGGCGCGAACAGAAGGTTCTCGGCGTAGGCCACCCGCGCGCCGGCCGCTGCCGCCGCCACCAGGGCATCGGCGTCGGCCAGGGTGGTACACAGGGGCGCCTCCACGATCGCCGCCGCACCGGCCGCCACCGCCTGGAGGGCGTCGCCGGCATGGGTGGCCGGTGCGCCGGCCACGACGACGATGTCCGCGGTGCCGGCCAGCTCGGTCACGTCCACCGAACGGGCCGAGAAGGCTTTCGCGAGGCCATCCGCACGAGCCGGGTCACGGGAGCCGACCGCCTCGAGCTGATGTCCATCGAGCACGCTCAGCAGTTGGGCCCACACCGCAGCGATGGCGCCGGAACCGGCCAGAGCGAAACGTGCCATCTGTCCGAGGGTAGATGGCACGCCGAGCGTAGATGGCACCGGGCGTAGGCCGCCGGTCTCGACCGAGCCGGGTGCCGTAGG
The DNA here is from genome assembly GCA_903921205.1 of uncultured Acidimicrobiia bacterium. Lineage (GTDB taxonomy): Bacteria > Actinomycetota > Acidimicrobiia > Acidimicrobiales > CAIXPF01 > CAIXPF01. The sequence goes on from CAIXPF010000154.1 coordinate 4,334, forward strand.
ATCAACCACCGATGACCGATCTGGCAGCGTTGCTCACCGTCCAGGAGCTCGACAACACCGCCGGTGCGCTCCGCCACCGGCTGGCCACCCTGCCCGAGCGCCGGGCTCTGGAGGAGGCCACCGCATCGGTCGCCGCGCTCGGAGCCGAGTTGGCGGGCCGCGAGGCGCCCCAGCGGGAGCTCGAACGGGAGCAACGTCGCCTCGAGGGCGAGGCCGAGGTCCTGCGGGCCAAGGCCGACAGCGAGAACCGCCGGCTCTACAGCGGCGCGGTGACGGCAATCCGCGAGCTGCAGGCCATCCAGGAGGAGATCAGCTCGCTGCAGCGTCGCACCGCGCAGCTCGACGAGGCCGTGCTCGAGCTGATGCTGAAGATCGAGCCGCTGGTGGACAGCGTCGCTGAACTGCGGGCCCGGCTCGCTGCTGCCGAAGCCGCCGCTGACGCCGCCACGGTGGCCCTGGCCGAGGCGGAGGTGGCGGTGAACGCCGAGTTGCAGAGCACGCTGGCCCAGCGAGCCACGGCCGCCGCCGACGTGCCCGCCGACGCGTTGGCCCGCTACCAGGCGGCCCGCCCGCAGCTGGCACCCTCGACGGTGGTCCGTCTGGTGGGGTCGCGCTGTGAGGGCTGCCCGCTGCAGATGCCGTCGGTCGAGGTCGACCGCATCCGTCACCTCGAGTCCGGGCTCGCCGACTGCGACGAGTGCGGCCGCCTCGTGCTGCACTGAACGGCACGCCCGCAACATGTTCTTCTGGTTCCTCGGGTGCAGTTTCGCCGCGGTCTGGCTGGTGTTCCGCAGCCCGGCGCTCGACCATCGGATGGTGATGGCGGGTTCGGTGCTGCCCCTGGTCGAGCTGTTCGCCGGTCGGCCGATGGTGCTGCACACGTTGGTCGGGGCGACCGCAGCGATGGCCCTGGTGATGGCGCTGACCCATCGACGACGGCTGTTGCGACGGCGCTGGCTGGGCATACCGGTCGGTCTGTACGCGCATCTGGTGCTGGACGGTACGTGGACCGACAAGAACCTGTTCTGGTGGCCGTTCTTCGGCTGGGGTTTCGCCGATCGGTCCTTTCCGGAGATCCGTCCGTGGCCGTTGGTGGTGGTGCTGGAACTGGCCGGTGTGGCCGCCCTGTGGTGGATGATCCGCACCTTCGACCTGACCGAGCCGTCACGGCGGGACGACTTTCTCCGTACCGGCCGGCTGGGCCGCGACCTGGTGGCATGAACACGAGAGGGAACCATCGATGGCTTTGATCCTGGTGCGCCATGGTCGTACGTCGGCCAATGCCGCAGGGCTGCTGCAGGGACACGTCGACAACCCGCTCGACCCGCTCGGCATGCTGCAGGCCCAGGCCATCGCCGCGGCCCTGCAGGGCCTCGACCGGCCCCGGGTCGTGTCGAGCCCGTTGTTGCGGGCCCGCCAGACGGCAGCTGCCCTGCAGCTCCCGGTGGAGATCGACGAGCGGTTCATCGAGCTCGACTACGGCGGCCTCGACGGGGTGCCGACGCGTGAAGTCGATGCAGCGCTGTGGGCCCGCTGGCGGGCCGACGCAGACTTCGTCCCCGCAGGCGGTGAGAGCCTGGCCGGCCTGCAGGCCCGGGTCGAGCAGGCCTGCGGCGATCTCGCCGCAGATGCCGGCGGGCGCGACGTGGTGGTGTTCAGCCATGTGTCGCCGATCAAGGCCGCAGTGGCGTGGGCATTGGGCGTGTCCGGACCGGCCACGTCGTGGCGGATGAACCTCGGCCAGGCCACCATCACCCGCATCCGCACCGCCCCGGGCAACCCGGCGCTCATGGTGTTCAACAGCGACACCCACCTCAGCGGGCTCGAGAACTGACGACGCACGACGCGACCGGCCCGGGCGTGGGTGCGCCCGGCCCGTGCCGTGCTCGCGCCGGCGACGTGCCGGTCAGCGGCCCTTGTTGATGTCGGTCCACCGACCGATCCGGGTGCCCTTGCCGAGCGTCACCCACCGGCCGATGAAGCTGCCCGTCCCGAACACACCCTCACCGACCCGGACCGTCCCGTTCGGCGCCAACACATACGCATCGACCGTGCTGTTCTTGCCGGCGGTGAACGCCGCGGTCCTCGCCCCGGCCGTACTGGTCGGACTGTTCAGCCCGGCAACCTGCACCACCAGATCCCGGGCATCGAGCCCCACCACCGCGGCCTTCACCCCGACCGTGGCCTTCTCACCCACGTTCACCACACCCAACACCCGCACCTCCGACGGCGCCTCGACACGCACCGACGCCTCCTTGCCCACGTCCCAACTCGCGAACGTGTACACCCCACCGGTCAGCACCAACTGCGCCTTCGGATCCACCTTCAACGCCCGATACGAACCCGCATCGAGCCGCACCGCCGTCTTCGCCGACACCTTCACATCA
>CAIXPF010000155.1 GCA_903921205.1 uncultured Acidimicrobiia bacterium
ATCGCCCGGTGGGCCGGTGCCCGGGTGGTGGTCACCTGCTCCGCGGGCAAGATCGATCGTTGCCTGGCCCTCGGTGCCGATGCTGCGGTCGACTATCGCGGCGGCGATGTGCTGGCCGCGGTGCGCGAGGTGTCGGGCGGGCGTGGTGTCGATGCCGTGCTCGACGTGGTCGGCGGGGAGAACCTCGACCTCAACCTCGATGCTCTTGCCCTGAAGGGCCGGATCGTGCAGGTCGGCACCATGGGCGAGGTGAGCGCGCCGCTGTCGTTGGGCAAGCTGATGATGAAGCGGGCGTCGCTGATCGGCACGGTGCTGCGGGCCCGACCGCTGGAGGAGAAGGCGGCCCTGGCCCAGCGGTTCGCCAAGGAGCTGCTGCCGGCGTTCGCCGACGGCCGCTTCCGGCCGGTGATCGACCGGCGTTTCCCGCTCGCCGAGATCGGCGCGGCGCACGACTACGTGGCCACCAACGCCAACGTCGGCAAGGTCGTCATCGACATCTGACACGACCGGCCTGTGCGGTCCGGCCCCAGGGTTCCGGCGTGACGCCGCGCGCGGTCGCTCAGCGTGGCAGGTTGCGGGCGAACAGGGCGTGGAGGCGCTCCCAGTGCCGTTCGGCCGAGGGCTTGTCGTAGGCCCCGTCGCGCTGGGGGAAGGCGAAACCGTGATGGGCGCCGGGGTACCACTCGACCCGGGCGTTGGCCCCCACGGCGCGGAGGTGGGTCTCGAGCCCGTCGATCATCTCCCGGGGGGCGTAGTCGTCGAACTCGGCGCAGGCGAAGTAGAGCTCGCCCTTGACCGATGCGGCGAGGTGGGCGGGGGATTTCTCGCCGAAGAGCCGCACGCCGTACATCGACGCTGCGGCGGCGATCCGCTCGGGGAACATGCCGGCCATGGCGAAGGAGAACGGTCCGCTCATGCAATAGCCGACGCAACCCACCCGGGTCGCGTCAGCGGCAGGGTCGGCGTCGACGTGGGCGAACATGGTCTCGGTGTCGGAGGCGACCATGCGGTCGCTGAGGCCGTTCATCAGGCCGACCATGACATCACGGGAACCCGGGTCGTCGCGGTCGAGGACGAAGTCGCGGCTGCGCCGGTAGTACAGGTTCGGCAGCACCACGTAGTAGCCGGTGGTGGCGATGCGCCGGGCCATGTCGTGCAGTTCCTCGCGTTTGCCCGGGGCGTCCATGTAGAAGAACACCACGGGGTGCGGGCCACCTTCTTCCGGATGGGTGATGAACGTGTTCATCGCGCCGTCCGCCGTCTGCAGGTCCAGGTGGTGCTCGATCATGGCCGGGAATGTAGCCGTCGCTGCCGTGGTGCGTTTCGCCGAATCGACGCCGATTCGCTGCGACCGACAGCACCGACAGCACCGACAGCACCGATTTCGCCGAATCGACGCCGATTCGCTGCGACCGACAGCACCGACAGCACCGACAGCACCGACAGCACCGATTTCGCCGAATCGACGCCGAATCGGATTCGGGGGGACGGTGGGGCGAAAACGGCGGAACGCCCCGGGTTGACCCGGGGCGTTCCGAGGATCGTCGGTGTGACCGATCAGCGGGCGGTGATCGGCACGTAGTCGCGCACGGTCTCGCCGGTGTAGAGCTGGCGGGGCCGGGCGATGCGCTGGTCCTGCGACAGCATCTCGTCCCAGTGGGCCAGCCAGCCGGTGATGCGGGGGATACCGAACAGCACGGTGAACATCTCGATGGGGAAGCCCATCGCCTGGTAGATCAGGCCGGAGTAGAAGTCCACGTTCGGGTACAGGCGACGGCTGATGAAGTAGTCGTCCGACAGGGCGACCTCTTCGAGCTTGAGGGCGATGTCGAGCAGCGGGTTCTTGCCGGTCACCTCGAAGACCTCGTAGGCGGTCTTCTTGATGATGGTGGCCCGGGGGTCGTAGTTCTTGTACACCCGGTGGCCGAAGCCGAAGATGCGGAAGTCGCCGCGCTTGGCCCCCTCGACGGCCTCGTCGACCCGGTCGTAGCTGCCGATGTCGGTCAGCATGCGGATGACCTGCTCGTTGGCGCCGCCGTGACGGGGGCCGTAGAGGCCGGCTGCAGCACCGGCGGCCGCCGAGTAGGGGTCGGCATGGGCCGAGCCGATGACCCGCATGGCGGTGGTGCCGCAGTTCTGCTCGTGGTCGGCGTGCAGCATGAACAGCACGTCCATGGCGCGGGCGAGCACCGGGTTGATCTCGTAGTCGTTGCCGATCCGCCACATCATGTTGAGGAAGTTGGCGGGGAAGTCGGCACTGTTGTCCGGGTAGACGAAGGGCAGGCCCTGGCTGAATCGGTAGCAGCAGGCGGCGATGGTGGGGGACTTGGCCACCAGGCGCACGATCTGCTTCATGCGGTTCGCCGGATCCTCGACGTCCTTGGCCTCGGGGTACAGCGTGGAGAGGGCGCCGAGGGTCGACACGAACATGCCCATGGGGTGGGCGTCGTAGTGGAAGCCCTCCATGAAGCGCTTGCGCAGCTGCTCGTGGATGAACGTGTGGTGCGTGATGTCGTACTTCCACGCCTCGTACTGCGCCGGGGTCGGCAACTCGCCGTGCAGCAGCAGGTACGCCACCTCGAGGTAGGTCGACTTCTCGGCCAGCTGCTCGATCGGATAACCCCGATACCGCAGGATGCCGTTGTCGCCGTCGAGTTCGGTGATGGCACTCGACGTCGATGCGGTCGCGCCGAAGCTGGGATCGAAGAACCAGATCCCCGGGAGCAGCTTGCTCCACTCCTTCGCGTCGACGCCGCCGTCGACGATGGGGACCTCCACGGAGTTCCCGGTGCGATTGTCGGTGATGGTAATGCTGTCGGCCACCCGAGCTCCCTCAGCCCTGCGTTAGGAAAGAACGAGGGTGGACTCGACGCTGAGTCCGACCCGAGGGTGCAACATAGCCCCTGCGGTCGCTGATCGGTAGGTATCCCGTCCTAGATCCCACAACGGGAGGACGCCAGGGCCCTCCGGCACTGGCGGTTCGGACCGTTCCGGGCAAGGGTGCAGGCTGTGACCGGGCAACCACGCGGCGATGGACGATCACCCACCCTGACCTTCCTCGGCGCCGCCGGGACGGTGACCGGCAGCCGGTTCCTGGTCGAGACCGGCAAGGCCAGGGTCCTGGTGGACTGCGGTCTGTTCCAGGGACTCAAGCCGTTGCGGCTGCGGAACTGGGAGGACTTCGGCACGACCGGCACGGCGGGCGGGGTGGATCCGGCCTCCATCGACGCCGTGGTGCTGACCCATGCCCATGTCGACCACAGCGGGTTCGTCCCGGGCCTGGCGGCACGCGGCTTCGCCGGGCGGGTCCATTGCACCGAGGGCACGGCCGAGCTGTGCCGGGTGGTGCTGCCCGACAGCGGCCACCTCCAGGAGGAGGAGGCGGCGTATGCCAACCGCAAGGGCTACTCCAGGCATCGACCGGCCCGGCCGCTGTACACCGAGGCCGATGCGGTGGCCTCGTTGTCGCACCTCGAGCCGGTGGCGCCCGACGCCGGACCGGTCCCGGTGGAGGTGGCCGAGGGGATCACCGTGCAGTTCCGCCGGGCCGGGCACATCCTGGGTGCCGCCTCGGTACTGCTGCAGTTCGACGGCGGCCGGCGGCTGGTCGTCAGCGGTGACCTCGGCCGGGCCGACCATCCGCTGCTGCGACCGCCGGAGTCGCTGCCGCAGGCCGACACGGTGCTGGTCGAGTCGACCTACGGCGATTGCGACCACGACCGCAGTGACGGACCGGCCCGGCTTGCCGAGGTGATCACTGCGACGGCCCGCCGCGGCGGGGTGGTGGTGATCCCATCGTTCGCGGTCGACCGGACCGAGGTCCTGCTGTTCCACCTGCGCCGCCTGATGCGCGACGGCGCCGTGCCCGACCTGCCGGTGTACGTCGACAGCCCGATGGCGTCGCGTGCCCTGGGTGTCTATCGACGGGCGGTGCGCGAGCGCTGGCCGGAGCTGCGCCCGGAGCTCTTCGAGAATGGCGACCCGGCCCGCCACGGGGATCTGTTCGATCCGGGCCGTCTCATCGAGGTCCGCGAGGTCGAGCAGTCCAAGCGACTGCACGAGCAGCGGTTCCCGTCGATCATCATCTCGGCGTCGGGGATGGCCACCGGCGGGCGGGTGCTGCACCATCTCGCCCACCGGCTCAGCGACCGCCGCAACACCGTCGTGCTGGCCGGCTACCAGGCCGAGGGCACCCGCGGCCGGCTGCTGGTCGAGGGTGCGGCGCAGCTGAAGCTGCTCGGCCGCTACGTGCCGGTCCGGGCGCAGATCGTCGATCTGCCGGCGTTCTCGGTGCACGCGGACCGTGGCGAGATCCTGGCCTGGCTGGGCAGTGCGCCGTCGCCGCCCGACACGCTGTACGTGGTCCACGGGGAGGCCGAGCCGGCGGCGGCGCTGTGCCGGCAGGTCGGCGGTGACCTGGGCTGGAACGCCGTGGTGGCCAGGGACCGGGAGCGGGTCCGGCTCGACTGAGGCGGCTCAGAGCGGGGTGTTGTCGTGGCGGCGGCCGACGAGCCGTTCCTGCTTGGTCTCGAGCGCCTCGACGGCGTGGCACAGCTCGCGGCGGGTGTCGGCCGGGTCGATCACCGCGTCGACGGTGCCGCGGCCGGCGGCGATGTAGGGGTTGAGCAGCCGTGACTCGTAGGACGCCACGAACTCCTCGCGTTCGTCCTCGCTGCCGCGCCGCATGAGGATCTCGGCCGCCTGCCGGGCGCCCATGACGGCGATCTCGGCGGAGGGCCACGCCAGCATGAGGTCGTTGCCCATGAAGCGGGAGTCCATCACGATGTAGGCGCCGCCGTAGGACTTGCGCAGGGTCACGCCGATGCGTGGCACCGTGGCCCGGGCGTAGGCGAAGGCCAGCTGTGCCCCGTGGCGGATCATGCCCCGCCACTCGAGGTCCTTGCCGGGATAGAACCCGGGGGTGTCCACCAGGGTGATCAGCGGCAGGTTGAAGGCGTCGCAGAAGGCCACGAAGCGGGCCCCCTTCTGCGAGGCCGGGATGTCGAGCGTGCCGGCGACGGACTGCGGTTGGTTGGCGATCAGCCCGACCGGGCGGCCGCCGAAGCTGGCGAGCGCGGTGACCAGGTTGGGCGCCCAGCCGGCGCGTAGCTCGAGCACGGCGGCGTCGTCGGCGAGACAGGCGATGACCTTGCGGATGTCGTAGCTGCCGGTCGTGCCGACGGGCAGCAGGTCGCCGGCCTCGGGGGTCGGGCGGTCGACGGGATCGTCGGTGTCCAAGAGGGCCGGCAGGGCGTCGCAGTGGTCGGGCAGGTAGGCGAGCAACTCGGTCAGCAGCTCGAGGGCGGCCTCGCGGTCGGGGACCACCTCGATCGCCGTGCCGGCGTCGCGGGCGTGGACCCAGGCGCCGCCGAGTTCGGCGGGGGAGACCTCCTCGCCGGTGAACGCCTCGACCATGTTCGGCCCGCTGACGTAGGCGTACGCCGCAGCGGTCATGACGACCTGGTCGGCGAGGCCGAGCAGCAGCGCCGGGCCGCTGATGGCGGGGCCGTCGACGGCGACGAGGATCGGCACGATCCCCGAGCAACGCACCACCGCCCGGGCCGCGGTGCCCCAGCCGTGCAGGGCGGGAAGGCCCTCGCCGATGTCGGCCCCGGAGGAGGCCAGGATGAGGACCAGCGGCAGGCGCATGGTACGGGCGGCATCGGCCGCGGCGGCGATCCGGACCCCGTCCGCGGCCTGCAGCGCCCCGAGGTGTGGCCCGAAGTGCGATTCGACGAGGACGACCTCGCGATCGCCGAGCCGGCGTACGTCGGCCCGGGTGGAACCGGCCATCCGTGAGCGGAGCGACAACGCCGGAGGGGGGACCACGTCGGTAACCGACCTGCCGGTCGGCCGAACGGTTACGTCCGGGGGGTGATTTCCCTCGAACGGAGCGCTCACAGCTCGCGCTGCGTGGGGTGGATGCCGATCTGGCGGGCCGATTCGGCGCGCACCGTCTCGTGGATGACCCGGTGCACGGCGCGCGCCGCGGCCGAGGGCAGGCCGCGGCGCCGCCGCACCAGGCCGACCGACCGTGGGGTCATGCCGGCGATGGGGATGCGCTTCCAACGGCCCAGGCTGAGCAGCCAGTCGGGGGCGGCGCTGGCGGGGACGATGGCGGCACCGAAGCCCTGGAAGGCCAGGGTCGCGACCAGGCGCAGGCCGTCGACCTCGGCCTTGGGTCGCAGGGTGACCCCGGCGTCGGCAGCGGCGGCGTCGAGCTCGGAACGGAACACGGTGCCGACCGCCGCCAGCAGCAGCTCGTGGTCGGCCACATCGGTCAGGGTGACCTCGTGACGGTCGGCCAGGGGGTGGTCCTCGGGGGCGATCATGACCCGGTCCTCGTCGAAGAGCGGTTCCTCGAACACGTCGGGGTCGTCGGTGGGCAGGTTGACCACGGCGAGGTCGATCTCGCTGCGTCCCAGCTGCGGCAACAGCATCGAGGTGGTGGCGTCGACCACGACGAGGCGCACCCGGGGGTGCTCCTTCGACAGCCGGTCGAACACCAGGGGGACCAACCAGCGGGCGGTGGTGCCGATCACCCCGACCCGTGCGGAGCCGGAGATCTCGTCGTGCATCGACGCCACGTCGGAGGTGAGGGCCTCGAGCTCGCCGCGGATGCGCCTGGCCCGTTCCACCACCACCCGGCCCTCCTCGGTCACGGTGCTGTTCGCCCGGTCGACGAGCACCACCCCGAGCTCGCGCTCGAGGCGCGCCACATGGGTGGACACGTTCGATTGCACCGTGTGCAGGGCGCGGGCCGCCGCCGAGAACGTTCCGTGGTCGGCCACGGCGAGCAACGCGGAGAGCTGGCGGAGGTCCATCGCTGTCAATGATGGCACATATCCGCGACTACTGTTTGACAGATCTTGTGCACTGGAGCACAATGTTGATCACAACAGCTGGACGCTCTGATCCGGATCCCCCACCGGAGGCGTACAGCAGGCGCAGCACCAGGTCCCCCCCGACGTGCTGACGGCCGAGAAGCGCCTGGTCCTCCTCCCCCCTTGGACCAGGCGCTTCGTGTTTTCCGCCAGGACGGTACGGTCCGCCAGGGTCCACGGGCAGCAGGGCAGCAGGGCGAACGTACGCCCGCTCAGTGGCCGGCAGGACGGGTCGCGGGAGCGGGTCCTGGCCCGCCCGTCGCCCGGCGGCGCAGCACCCGGGTCGACGCCACGGCGACCAGGGCCACCACGACGGACACCAGCACCGCCGCGGGACTCGGCCACTGCGGCCAGTCGCCGAGGGATGCCACGGTGGCGGTGGCGATCAACCACAGGTTGCGGACCAGATCGGCGGGCGACAACGGGTCGGTGCCCCGTCCGCCGAAGCAGTGGCAGGCCGCGCTGACCCCGGCCCGCAGGCGGAGGCCCAGGAAGACGGTGAAGGCCACCAGCAGGGCCGCGGCCAGTAGGGCCATCCCGGCGGGGACGAGCAGCAGCCCCACGGCCAGCGCGGCCTCGACCGCGGGAACGAGCCGCGCCGTCCGCCACGGGCTGGGCACCCCGAGCGTCCGGAACCCCCGGGCGGTGCCGGCAGGGTCGCGCCACTTGGCGATGGCGGCCACCAGGAACGTGCCCGCCAGCACGACGGCGGCGAGGTAGGGCAGGCCGCGCAGCGTGCTCATCGCCCGCCCCGCCGGATCAGAGCTCGGGCCAGCGCCGTCGGGTCGGCTTGCCGGTCCCGTTGCGTGACGCGCTCTTGGCCCAGGCCCGCCGCCACGACACCGCGTCGGGCCCCGACAGCGACGGGGTGGTCCCGGCATGCGCCCGCCGGCGTGCCTGCCACCAGTCGGAGGTGGCCTCGTCGGCGAGGGCGGCGACGGCCTGCTCGATCCGCTGGGCCATGCGGCGGGCGTCCTCGCCCGGCTGGGCGTGCACCGGTGGGCCGAAGGTCAGCGTGGTCGAGCCGGGGGTGGGGAAGCTCTTGCCCTTGGGCATGATGCGGTCGGTGCCGGCAACGTACACCGGCACCACCGGGACCTCGCACCGAATGGCGAGGTACGCGGCCCCGCCCTTGAACTCCTGGCCCCATCCGTCGGGGCTGCGGCCGCCCTCGGGGTAGATCAGCAGCGACCAGCCGGCGTCGATCAGCGAGGCCGCGTGCATGGCCGATCGGCGGTTCACCTTGGTCCGCTCGATGGGGATGGCGTTGAGGGCGAGCGCCGACGCGGTGCCGGCGAGCCGGTTGGGGAAGAAGTAGTCGGCTGCGGCCCCGACGAACATCTTGGTGCGCCACGGCTTGGGCAGCCGTCGGAGCAACAGCGGCGTGTCGACATGGCTGTGGTGGTTGGCGACGAAGATCAGCGGCTGGTCCGCGTCGAGGTGCTCGAGCCGGTCGAGGCCCCGCAGGGTCGGGTCGGCGACGACCCGCACGACCGGTTCGACGACGACCTCGTGCAGGACCCGCCGGGCGATCCTGGCGGCCGGCTTGCGGGCCCACGCGGTCTCGAAGTCGACCCCGGTCCGCGGCGGTTCGACCTTGGGTTGCACCGAGGCGGGCACCGACGGGGAGCGCAACGGGAACGACATCCGCCGGGCCCACTGCTTCGGGGTCATCACGTCACGTCCGCCATGAGCACGGGCGGGTTGTGGTAGTGGGTGATCGTCGGATGCCGGCCGACCACGTCGGAGGCCATCTCGAGGGCGTCGGCGAAGGTCGACGCCGGCATGAAGCCCAGCCGCCGCACCGCCCGTGGGTCGCCCCCGACGATGATGACCCGGCCGAGGTGCTGCATGGCGTGGCTGCCCCAGTACCACATGTAGAACGGGTGCACGCCGTGGTAGGCGTAGCTGGTGCGGTAGAGGTGGCGGTACCACTCGTCCTCGGCGAAGGACTTTTCGTACTTCTGCTCGATGACCAGCGGGTCGGTGGTCTCCGAGAGCACCTGCTCGAAGAAGTCGATGTAGCTGGGGTGGTGCACCGGGTGGAACTCCCACGGGGTGGGATGGCTCATGATGAGCACCCCGCCCTCGCGCACCAGCGGCCGGCCCCGGTAGAGGTTGAAGAAGTACCCGAGCCCCAGGCACATGACCAGGATCGGGTTCATGATCGAGTTCACGTTGTACGGGCAGATGTACGGCAGCCCCATGGTGAGGATGTCGGTCTGGCCCTCGACCGGCACCAGGTGCTGGCGGTACACGTGCTCGGTGGTGACCTTGTGCACCGACTCGACGTCGCCGGCCTGGATCGAGGTCATCTCATAGGGCGCCTGCCAGGAGCTGAACACCTTGCGCCGGGCGGAGGCCGGCATGCGCTTGAGGCCGGCCTGCATGCCCAGGAACGTGGCCCGGTCCTTGGTCGACCACTCCCACTCGCGCTTCTGCAGCATCGACAGCGGGCCGCTGGTGCCGAAGCTGTTGTTGTTGACCGTGGTCTCGATCTGGAAGATCTTCGGCCCCGACTGGCGCAGCACCTTGCCCATCCGCCAGTTCGACGAGTGCAGCTCGGAGCGGTGCTGGTCCATGAAGCTCTTGGAGGCCTGCATGGTCTTGACGTTGTGGTGGTGGCGCAGGGCGGTATAGCCCGACAGGCCCGTGGCGGTCGACTTCCAGCCGCCGTCCATCGACACCAGGTTGATGTTGACGTAGACCAACAGGTCGCTCTCGGCGGCCCGCCGGTTCATCTGCACGTCCTCGCCGTGCGGCGTGGTGCCGAGGATGACCATGCCCTCGGGGTCCTCGGCGTCGTGGTTGTACAGCTTGCCGCTGGGGGCGAAGGCGTCGTACACGCGGTCGCCGACCGCATGGCGCAGCTCGGCCTCGGTCATGCGGCGATGCAGCGCCAGGGCGGCGATGATCTCCACGTCGTCGACCCCGGCCGCCGCGGCGGCGTCGAGCACGGCCTCGATGACCCGCTGGCGGATGTCCGGCCGGCGCATCGGCGGCAGGGGCAGCGAGATGTCGTCGAAGGCGATGGTGAGCTTCATGCCCGGGAACAGCAGCGCCGAGAGCGGCTCGCTGTCGTAGGGGTGCTCGAGGGCGTGGCGGATGGCGGTGTCGGGGTCCTTGAGGCCGGGCAGCGGCTCGGCCGGGTAGATGACCCGGCTCCGGCCGACCGGCAGCTTCTCGAGCCGGAAACCCTCACCGTGGTGGAACAGGATCGGCGGGGTCGAACCATCGACCTCCAACACGAAACCGGGACGGGGAGCCATGGGTGCGAACGGTCCTTACTGGGCGTGGCCGGGTTACTTGGCGAGCTGGTCGGCGGTGGACAGGGGCAGCGCGGGGTGTCGGTACCCGGGCGCCTTCTCGAAGTGTTCCACCAGCCAGCCCCGCTTGCGTGCGAGGGCGGCGAGGCGGGTCTCGGGGTTGACCGCCACCGGGAAGCCGACGGCCTCGAGCATGGGCAGGTCGCTGGTGGAATCGGCGTAGGCGACGCCCTCGGCCGGGTCGAAGCCGTGGGCCGCGGCGTAGTCGTAGAGCGCCTGGGCCCGGCTCTCACCGGTCGGCGGTGCCGCGGTCAGCTCGCCGGTGTAGGCACCGTTGCGGATGGTCATCTCGGCCGCCACGACGTCGTCGAACAGCGGGCGCAACGGTTCGATGACGAAGTCGAGCGCCCCGGTGATCAGCACCGTGCGGTGGCCGAGCGCACGGTGTTCGCGGACCCGGCGCAACGCCGCGGGGAACGAACGCGACAGGATCAGCTCCGAGAGCATCTCGGCGCTGTCGGCCCGGATGACGTCGACCGGGGCACCGTCGTAGCGCCGGTAGAAGTAGCGGAGGAAGTCGCTGCGGTCGGCCCGGTCCAGCCGCAGCAGGGTGGGGCCCTCGGCCAGGGTCTTGGCCACGAAGCGCAGCCGGTCGCGGCCTTCGAGGTGGCGGGAGGCCAGCCAGGCGTAGGAGGCGACCACGTTCGAGGAGATCAGGGTGTTCTCGAGGTCGAACGCCGCGAACTGCCGCTCGGGGGCGAGCACCTGGCGACGGAGCCGCTCGGTGCGGTTCTCGCCGCTGCGGCCACCGGGGGTGGTGCGGACCCGGGCATTGCGCACCACCGACGGCAGGTGGATGTTGCGCACGTAGTCGTCCCAGGCGATGACCCGGGGGTCGAACCCGAACTGGTCGCGGTCGTGCTCGTCGAGCAGGTCCTGCAGGGCCAGCAACCGTTCGATGCCGTAGATGGCCTCGCACTCGGCGTACTTGCCGTACAGCTCGACGTAGCCGAGCGCCCGCTCGGCCATCTCCCGCTTCTCCTCGAGGTTGGCGGCGAGCTCGGCCTGGCGGCCGCGCAGCGGCAGCGAGCTGAGGCCCTTCTCGGCCCTGGTCACCAGGTTCAGGCTGCGGCGCAGCTGGCCCTCGACCCGGCCGCGTCCGGGGAAACTCCACTGGGGGACCTTGATGGGCTGGCCCAGGCTGTCGTAGAGCGGGTGCTCGGAGAACCAGCCGGAGACCAGGTCGACGAGGCGGCGGTAGCGCAGCGGGTTCGCCGAGCCCGACGCGACCTGGAACACCGGCGGGGCGACCGTCGGGTCGGGCCGCGGGTTGGCGGCCTCGGCGGCGGCCACGGCGATGATGCCGCCGACCACCAGGTCGACCGGGATGACGTCGACGACGCCCTCGGGCACGCCGGGGAAGTCGCGCAGCAGGCCGCGGGCGTAGGAGATGATGACCGGTTCGGCCATGCGGAACCCGCGGATCCAACCGGGGCTGGGCTCGGCCAGGGCCGATTCGATGATCGAGGGCCGCACGATGGAGGTCGGCACCGCCCCGTGGGTCTCGGCGAGGGCCACCTCGGCCAGCGCCGTGGTGAAGGCGTAGGCGTCCGGGTAGCCCACCGCCGCGGCCCGGGCCCGGCCGGCGGTGACCATCCGGTCGTCCACCCAACGTTGGCGCAGCTGTTCGGTCTTGGCCGCCAGCAGCGGCCCGCCGGCGGCGCCGAGCTCGCTGCGGGCCTGCTTGCGGAAGGTCTTCAGCCGCTCGGCCTGGCGGCTCTCGGCGTCGGCGTCGGCACGGGCCCGACGGGCCCCGGCGACCTCGGCCCGCCAGTCGACGTTCACGTAGAACGGGCTGGCGTCGACCGGTTCCTCGAGGGCGTTGCCCCGGCGGCTGCCCGCCACGTAGCAGGTCGACACGGCGATGTAGTGGGGGGCGACGCCGAGCTCGTTGAGGACCCCGGCGATGCGTGACGGTCCGAGCAGGTTGATCTCCACGGCCCCGTCGAGCGGGGAGTCGAAGCTGACCGCGGCGGCGGAGTGGATGACGATGTCGGCCTCGGCGAGGGCGGCGCGACCTTCGTCGTCGAGGCCGAGACCGTCGACGGACACGTCGCCACCGACGACCCGTACCCGGCGGTCGATCTCGGCCTCGAAGGCCTTGTTGGCCGCCGGCCCGGTGCCGTGCACGGCCCGAAGACGGTCGAAGGCGTCGTTGCGGAACAGCTCGCGTTTGGCCCGCTGGGCGGCGCTGGCCCGACGTCCCGGCCTGATCAACAGGGTGAGGTGGGCGTCGGGGACCCCGCGCAGCAACCGCTCGACGAGAGCGGTGCCGAGGAAACCTGTCGAGCCGGTGATGAACAGTCGCTTGCCGGCCAGTGCCTCGGCGATCACAAGGTGGACGTTGGGTCGGTCGGTGCGGCGCTCACGGACTGCCATTCTTACACCGACGGGGGGCCGCGCCGTTAGCTCGGGCCCCGCCGTCCGGCGCGGCTCCGGGTGGGTCGTGTTCCCCAGAAGAGGGGAAATCGGCCTGCTGCGCCGCCGCCGCCCGGGCCGCACGATGGGCCGGTGGACAGCGTGCTCTGGCCGGCGTCACCGCCGGCACCATTCCGCGAGGCGGCGGGACGGTTGCTGTTCGGGCAGGTGGCGATCGTGACCACCGAGCAGCTCCGCCTTGCGCTCGGTGTGGATCAGCCGTTGTCCCTCGATGATCCCGAGGTGCGTGCGGCGTGGGTGGCGGCCCGCCAGGACCGTGGCGCCCTCGACCGGTTGGCGGTGGCCGTCGCCCTGTGCGCAGGCCGGCAACTACCGTTCCAGTACCCGTCGTCGTCGCTGCTGTGGGACCTGATCGACGACGAACTGCACGACGTGTTCGCCGCGTGCGGTCTCGAGGCCCAGACCCGACGGACGTGGTCCGGGCCGCTCGGCGAGGGTCGGACCCTGGTGGTCGAGCTGCGGGAGCGGCCGAGCACCCCGCCGGACGAACGCCGGTTCACCCTTCAGTGGGGGGTGGTGCTGTCGTCGTTGCCGTTCTGCCGTCACCACGATCATCACGGCCTGGCCTGTTGCGCCGTTCTGGGAGGGCTCGGGGCCTTGCAGTCGGAGCCCGGCGACCATGTGTTCGTCCTCAGCGCCGGCCTGCTCGCGGAGCGACTGGCCGGCCACCCGGCCGTGCTGGTGGGCCTCGATGCGTTCCGCACCCGCATGCAGCGGCTGGTGTCGTTCGGGGTCCGGCTCGGGGCGGGCGACAACCTGGCTGCGGTGGTGGCCGGCCGGCCGTGGCGGGCGGGGATCGGGATCGCCGAACAACTGCGTCAGGCCGACCCCGAACAGCTCCGGCGGCTCCTGGCCTGATTGGTCGATCGGCGGCGACCCGCAAGCCGCTGACCAGGGAGAACGCACCGTCGATGCATCGGAACGCGCCGCTGCGTCAAGGGGGACATATGTCCCATCAAGCGCTGCGCTCCGCAGGCCGATAGGCCGAGCATGCAGGTCCAGATGCGCAATCTTTGGGCGCCATCATGGAAATCGACATCGCCGCCGATGACCTTTAGCGCCAACACCAACGAGCAGACGGGAAGTGCCGGCGAGGTCAGCCTTCGCGCGAAGCGAACGACCGACCGTTTGGCCAGCGCGTTCGCCGATCTCCGCTCGGCCACGGCCGGGGTGAACGCCACCCGGGCCGCGTCGAACGTCGTGTGGTCACGCGAGCATCTGGGTCTGACGACCACCACCACCACGATCTCGCCGGTGGTTGGGACCTTCAGCACGCTCCGCTCGGCGGAACAGGTGAACAACTCGGCCCGCGTCGACCTGTTCACCGCCTCCCCGTTGTGGGGAGGTTCGTCCACCGCCATGCCTGCGGTCAGCGGCACCTTCACCGGCACCGAGGACGACATCCTCACCTTCCGCGCCTCCAACAGCGTGGCGGGTTCGTTGGCGTCGGGCGCGGCGATCAATGCGACGTCGCGTTCGGCGTCGACGGTGGTGCGTTCGTGGTCCGGCGCGTCCTCGGCGACGCCGTCGGTGTCGGGGACCTACACCGGATCGTCCGACGAGCGGTACCGCCTCACGGTCGGGGCGCAGACCGCAGCGACCTATCGGTCCTCGGCCGAGGTGAACGCGACGTCGCGTTCGGCGTCGACGTTGGTGCGTTCCTGGTCGGGTACCTCGACGGCCACGCCGACGATGACCGGCACCTACACCGGCACCACCGATGATCGCTGGACCTTCGGCGTGGGCGCGTCGACCAGCTCGAAGCTGGTGTCGGGTGCGGCGTTGAATGTGGGGTCGGCGTCGGCGGCGTCGGTGTCGAAGAGTGCGTGGAGTAATGGGTCGACGGCGACGCCGACGGTGTCGGGGACGTATTCGGGTTCGGTGGATGAGACGTACAAGGTGACGGTGGGGGCGTCGACGACGGCGAGTTTGGTGTCGAGTGCGGCGGCGAGCACGAATGTGATCGCGGCGTCGGTGACGGGTAGTGCGTCGGGTTGGTACACGGGGACCGACAAGAGCGGTAATGCGAAGTACAGCACCAGCAACCTTCCGGTGGTGTCGGGGACCTATACGGGTTCGACGGATGACACGTGGACGGTGACGGTCACGGCGAACGACGGCAAGAAGGCGACGTCGACGCTGGAGGTGACCAACAGTGCGGGCGCGGTGTTGCTCAATGGGTTCAAGCTGACGAGTGCCGATGATGGTGTTGCCCAGTCGATCGCGAATGGGGTGTCCCTGGCGTTCGATGGTGAGGGCAAGTTGAGCTCGGGGGCCACCTACACGGTCACGCTGTCCGCTGCGGTGTCGGGTCTGCAGGTGAACAAGGCGATGAATGGGACGGGGCGTAACGGGGCGAATTTCAATGCTGGGGTGACGGTGTCGGCGGGGTCGTTCCAGGTGAATGGGACGACGATCAGTGTGTCGGCGTCGGACACGGTGCAGCAGGTGTTGGATCGGATCACGGCGTCTGCTGCGGGGGTGACGGCGTCGTACAGTTCGGTGACGGGCAAGGTGTCGTTGGTGTCGAAGACGGCGGGTTCGGGTGGGTCGGTGACGTTGGGGGCGTCTGATACGTCGGGGTTCTTGGCGGCGGTGAAGGTGTCGTCGGGGGTGGCGACGGCGGGTTCGGAGGCGTTGACGGTCACGAATTCGGCGGGTGCGACGGTGAAGTCGTGGACGAATACGGCGGGGTTGACGACGTCGGTTGCGAATGGGTTGTCGTTGTCGGGGACGATCTCTGCGCCGTTGTCGACGTCGTTCACGATTTCGGCGGTGGCGGCTCGGACGGGTGTGGTTGATGTTGCGGCGGCGTTCAATGCGAGTCCGAATTTTGATTCGGGGGTGTCGGTCACGGCGGGGTCGTTCACGGTGAATGGCACGTCGATTGCGGTGTTGGCGTCCGATTCGGTGAATTCGGTGTTGGCGAAGATCAATGCGTCGGCGGCTGGGGTGACCGCGGCGTATGACGCGTCGTCGGAGAAGGTGACGTTGACGTCGGCGACGGCTGGGTCGGGTGGGTCGGTGACGTTGGGTGCGTCTGATACGTCGGGGTTTTTGTCGGCGGTGAAGTTGACGGCGGCGAAGAGCGCGGTGGCGACGTCGGGGACCGAGCTGGTGACGGTGACGAACCAGGCCGG
>CAIXPF010000156.1 GCA_903921205.1 uncultured Acidimicrobiia bacterium
CCGAGCGGCAAGACGACCACGCGATCAGCCGGGATGCCGGAGCGCAGGTAGCAGTCGCGTACCCAGCTCGTGTAACACCAGATCTCGTCGGGCCAGCTCTGCAGCGGCTCGATCCAGTCGTCGGGCAGGCCGCCGAACTCCCACGGCTGGATCACCACCACCGGCGAGTCGTCCGACGGTGGCGTCCAGTCCGGCGGCCACTGGTGACGGATGGTCACGTCGGGCACCGCCGGCTCGGCACGACGGGCGGTCAGCACCACCGGCACCAGCCGGGGGTCGTCGGCTGCGGTCACCTCGGGCAGCGCGTTCGACCGGGCGACGACGTCGAACCCGTGACGCCCGGCCAGACGCACGGCGAGCTCGCGGTTCACCTGCGACAGCGAGTGGTAGAGATAGGCCGCGCCGTCGATGGCGACGGTCGGATTCGTCGGCTGGGCGGACCGGCCGGTCGGGCCGTCCGCCACCTGCGAGGCGTTCGTGCCGGCGCAGGGCACGACGGAGCCGTCGGCCAGTACCACCACGTCGGGCTCGATCCGTCCGGCCCACCGTTCGGCGAGGCGGCGCAGGTTGTCGGTCACCTTCGTCCAACGTTCGGCACCGCTGGCGGACTCGTGGTGCAGCAGCACCGAGGCCGGCTCGTACACCACGCGATAGCCCGCAGCGGCGGCCGTGAAGCACAGGTCGACGTCCTCGCACCCGTTCCAGTAGCCCTCGTCGAAGCCGCCGAGCTCGGTGAAGGTCGCCCGCCGCAGGGCCATCACCGCACCGGTCACCAGCTGCAGGTCACGTCGTCGGTTCGCCGCGGCGAGGGTCGGCGGCTGCCGGTAGAACAGGTGCACGCCGTTGAGGGCCAGGTCGTTCTTGCGGTCCTCGACGACGGCCATCCCGGCATGCTGCAGGGTGCCGTCGGGGAAGAGCAGCCTGGGCGCCACGATCGCGACGTCAGGCTCGTCGAGCGGCGCCAGCAGCGCCTCCAGCCAGCCGGTCGAGGCCTCGGTGTCGTTGTTGACCAGCACCACCCGCTCGCCCCGCGCCGCAGCCACGCCCTGGTTGCAGCCCCGGGCGAAACCCTGGTTCACGGCGTTGCGCACGATGGTCGCCGACGGCCACAGACGGGCCACCAGCTCGGCGGAGCCGTCGCTCGAGGCGTTGTCGACCACGACCAGTTCGACCACCGTCGGGTCGACGGTGCGGGCGAGCTGACCCAGGCACCGCTCGGTCATGTCGGCCCGGTTGAACAACGGGATGACGATGCTGACCTCGGGTGCGGCCGGCGGGGTCGACCCCACCAGGGCGTCGGAGGACCCGTCGGCACCGACCCGGCCCGCCCGCTGCGGCCGGATGCAGTCCACGATGGCCCTCGCCAGGCGCGGCCCGATCGCGTCGATCGACTGCTCACGAAGCACGGAATGCCGGCCCGCCTCGGCCATCAGCATCCGCAGCTCGGGATGGCGGTCGAGCCGCTGCAGGGCGCGCAGCACCGCGTCGGGGTCCTCGGCATCGACGATCGCGGCCCCTCCCCCGGCGGCGAACTGTTCGGGCCCGCCCGAGCCGCGCTGCGCCAACGTGGGCACGCCGACCAGTGCGGCCTCGGACATCGCCAGCGGATAGGAGTCCTGCCGGGACAGCAGCGCCAGCACATCGAACTCGGCGACGAGCTCGAGCGGGTGGACGTGCTCACCCAGGAACGCGAGCCGCTCGGCCGGACCGTCGGCGGCCGCCGCGGCGAGCAACGCGTCGGCGTCCTCGCCACGATGGCCGACCCAACGGAAGTCCCACCCGGCCGAACCGAGCTCGGCGGCGCGCACCGCAGCCGAACCGGCACACCGGGCCAGCAGATCACCGCCCTTGAGCCAGCAGAACGTGCCGAACCCGCCGGCGACGAACCGGCCGGCGCGATGGCGGTGCAGGCCGAGGGCCGCCGCCTCGGCGAAGCGGTCCGCCGTCAACGGCGGCGCCACCCGGGTGATCGGCCGGTCGATCGGGCCGAGCAGGCGGCGCAGCGC
>CAIXPF010000157.1 GCA_903921205.1 uncultured Acidimicrobiia bacterium
CCCGGCGGCAGGCCGGCCTGGCTGAGTACTCCGGCGGCGGTTCGCAGCCGGAGCCGGGTCAGAGCTGCAGGCTCGCCACGGCAGCGTCGACGGAGGCTGCGAGCACGTCGACGAGCCGGTCGATCTCGGCCTCGGTGATGGTGAAGGGCGGGCCGAGCATGACGGCGTCCTGCACCGGGTCGCCCGATCCGGCCGGGTACACCCACAGGTCACGGGCGAGCGCCTCGCGGACGACGGCCTGGGCGAGATGGGCCTCGGCGGGGAACCAGCGGTGGGGATTGCGTTCGGCGACCAGCTCGAGGCCGAGCATCAGGCCCAGGCCCCGGACTTCCGACACGTGGGGATGGCCGGCGAAGCGGTCGCGCAGGCGGGTCTCGAGCACGCCGCCCATGCGGGCGCAGCGGGCGACCAGATCTTCGTCCTGGAGGATCTCGAGCACCCGGTCGGAGATGGCACAGGCCGAGGAGTGGGCGCCGTAGGTGAAGAACATGAACGCCTGGCCCTTGTCCGCCAGGGTCTGGGTCAATGCGGTGTGGGTGTAGACCCCGCCCATCGGGGCGTAGCCGCCGCTGAGCCCCTTGCCTCCGACCAGGATGTCGGGAGTGACGCCCCAGTGCTCGATGCCGAAGTTGCGCCCGGTGCGACCGAAGCCGGTCATGACCTCGTCGATGATGAGCAGCACGCCGTACCGGCGGCAGATCTCGGCGATGCGCGGGAAGTAGTCGGGCGGTGGAACCAGGCAGCCGGCGGCTGCGCCGATGACCGGCTCGGCGATGAACGCCGCCACCGTCTCGGGGCCCTGGGCCTCGATCATGGCCTCCAGGGCGTCGGGGTCGTCCCAGGCGACGTGGGGGAAGTCGAGCAGGAGCCGTTCGAAGCCGGCCCGCCGGCCGCGGTGCCCGCCGGCCGACAGCCCGCCGATACCGACCCCGTGGTAGGACGGCCACCGCCCGATCACCTTGTAGCGGTCGGGCTCACCGCTGCACACCTGGTAGGCGTGGGCCAGCCTGATCGCCGCCTCGACCGACTCCGACCCGCCGGACACCAGCGCCACCCGGTCGAGGCCGGACGGCAGCCATGACCCGACCAGCCGGTCGACGAGAGCCTGGCGCGACGGGGTGTTCCACGGCGGGATCACGTAGTCGACCGTCGAGGTGGTGCGAGCCGCGACCTCGGCGATCTCGGGCCGGCCGTGTCCGATGTTGGTCACGATCGCGCCACCGCCACCGTCGAGGATGCGACGCCCATCGGCGAGGATGAGCTCGGAGCCCTCGGTCGCCACGACGTAGGGCGTGGCCACGCCCGGGACGAAGTTGTAGTCGGCGTTGCCTGCCATGGGAGGAGGCTAACCGCTCCGGTTCTCCACTGGAGAGGCTCCGGTGGGACAATGGGACGGTGACCAAGGGGAGGACCAGAGCGAGCGGGCGCGCCAACGGCGCGAGCGAAGCGACGAGGGCCCGCATCATCGAGGCCACGCTGGCAACGATCCGCACCGACGGCATGCTCGGTGCCAGCGCCCGGGCCATCGCTCGGGCCGGGAACTTCAACCAGGCGTCGATCTACTACCACTTCGGCTCGATCAACGAGGCGGTCATCGCCGGTCTCAAGCAGATGAGCGAGGAGCGCCTGGCCCGCTACGAACGCCGTCTCGCCGAGGTCACCTCGCTGTCCGCGCTGGTGGAGGTGGGCGCCGAGCTGCACCAGGAGGACGTGGCGAGCGGCACCATCCACGTGCTGTCCCAGGTGATGGCGGCCGCCTCGGGCGACGAACTGTTCGCCAAGGAGATCGGGGAGATCTTCGAGGAGTGGATCGACGTGGTCCACCGGGCGCTGCAACGGGTGCTCGGTGCCTCGCCGGTGGCCGGCTTGCTGCCGCTGCGTGAGTTGGCTTCGGCGGTGAGCGCCCTGTTCCTGGGCATCGAGCTGTTGGGCGAGCTCGGCTCCTCGACGGGTCGCAACGAGTCGCTCTACACCGCCATCGCCGGTCTGGCCCGTCTGGTCGAGGCGGTGCTGCCCGCGGTCCCGGCCGTCCCGGCGATGCCGAGCGCCAACCCGATCACGGCATCCCAGATACGCTGCTCGTCAGGCTGACCGTCCCCAGTGGTGGGGATTCGCCCACGCCGACGGCCCGAAACGCTCACCCCCGGCGCCAATGAGCCGACGAGTAGGGCATGGGCGTGTGGGCCGATATGGGCGAGCCGGTGCTGCTGATCGCACGTGTGGCGATGGTGGTGCTGGTGGGCCTGCAGCTGCGCCGGGCCATCGGCCGGGCCCGGCGTGCCCGCGAGGAGAGCCGCCGTCGTACCGCCGAGCACGGCCGCAGCCGGGTCGGTGATCGCACCATCGTGTCGCTCTACAACGACGCGTTGCTGCTGGGCTGGCCGGCCGACGAGCGCGCCACGTTCGACGAGGTGGCCCGGCGAGCCGGTTCCTCGGTCGAGCACGTCCGGACCGTGGTCGACACCCACCGGGCGGCCTGACCGCCCGACCCGAAGGTGCGGTGAGGCCGGTCAGCGGGTCTGCATAGGCAGCAGCTCCGCCGCCAGCTCCTCGAGCTCCCGGGTCCAGTCGTCGGGTTCGGTCACGGGGATCAGCACGAACTTCGAGGCACCGACGTCGATGAAGTCGAGCAGCTTCTGGCGGATGGCGGCGATCCCGCTCGGCACGATGTCGCTCGGATCGAGGTCGGGGCGCCGGGCCTTCATGGCTGCGGCGTAGCCGTCGGGCAGCTCCGCCGTGGCGTAGGGGATCAGCACCCCGTAGTGCTCGGGGTCGATCTCGCGGTCGTGCTCGGCTGCGGTCTGCTTGACCAGCGCCATGCCCTCGGCCATGTCTGCCGGGGTGGTGAACGACGGCAGCCAGCCATCGGCGAGGCGACCGACCCGGCGCAGCTCCGACGGCGCAGCTCCGCCGAGCCACACGTCGGGCGGGCTCTGGATGGGCCGCGGCAGCACCCGGATGTCCTCGAAGTCGTAGAACCGGCCGTGATGGGTGACGGACTCCTCCGTCCACAGGCGGCGCAGCAGGGGCAGGGCCTCGTCGAAGATCGGCGCCCGTTCCTTGCGCTGGACCGAGAACGCCCCCCACTCGGCGAGGTTCGGCGCCCCGAGGCCGAATGCCGGCAGCATCCGCCCGTTGGAGAGCCGGTCGAGCGACGCCAGCTGTTTGGCCACGAGAACCGGGTTGCGGCCCGGCAGCACCATCACCGACATGCCGAACTTCAGCTTGCGGGTCCGCCCGGCGCAGAACGCCATGGCGACCACCGGATCGGACGAGTGGCCGGAGATCCGCTCCGAAACCCACAGCGAGTCGAAGCGGAGCCGCTCGAGCTCGTCGACGAAGTGGCCGTAGCGCTCCTCGTCGTTGGTGAGGCTGTTCACCCCGAGGCCGTATCCGATACGAATCTTCATCCGCGACCACCCTCGTCGACCTCAGTGCCGTGCGCAACCTACCATCGGCCCCGTGAGCGACATCGACGTGACCTCCCTGTGGGACATCAAGGGCCGAGTGGCCATCGTGACCGGTGCCAGCAGCGGCATCGGCGACCGGTTCGTGCGGGTTCTCGCCGCGGCCGGGGCGCAGGTGGTGGCGGCGGCCCGCCGGCTCGACCGGCTCGAGGCGCTGGCAGCGGAGGTGCCCGGTGTGGTGCCGGTGGCCTGCGACGTCAGCGACGACGAGGCCTGCCGGGCGCTGGTGCAGACCGCCATCGACCGCTTCGGGCGCATCGACGTGCTGGTCAACAACGCCGGGCTGTCCGACGCCCCGTGGAAGGCCGAGGAGGAACCCTTCGACGCCTACCGCGAGGTCATCGAGGTCAACCTCAACGCCTGTTTCGTGCTGGCGGCGCTGGTGGCCCCGACGATGCTGGCGGCGGGCAAGGGCTCGGTCATCAACATCGGCTCGGCCCACTCCTTCACCGGCTCGGCGCCGAACACCCAGGCGGCCTACGTGATCTCCAAGCACGGGGTGGTGGGCCTGACCCGGGAGCTCGGCCTGCAGTGGGCCAAGCGCGGGGTACGGGTCAACGCCATCTGCCCCGGTTACTTCGAGACCGAGCTGACCTCGGAGATGTTCGAGGAGGACAGCTCGGGCATCGCTTGGATCACCCGCAACACCCCGATGCGGCGTGCCGGGGAGCTGCCGGAGCTCGACGGCGCCCTGCTGTTCCTGGCGTCGGACGCCTCGAGCTTCGTCACCGCCCAGACGCTGGTGGTGGACGGAGGTTGGACCGCTCGCTGAGCGGGGCGAGCCCATTTCGGCGGCGTCGGGGCTGGGGTCAGCGGACGGTCAGCCGGTGGCGGACCACGCTGTGGCGGGTGCCGTTCACCCCTTCGGCGCCGATGCGGGCGTCGATCCGGACGGTGACGAAGCCCGAACCAGGGGTTCCGCAGCGCAGCTCCAGCTCGCCGGCCGGGGCGTGGCGAACCCAGTCGCCCGGGTGGGCGTCGAGGAGCGAAGGCGGTTCCGCCTCAAGACGCACCCGCAGCGGTGCCGCAGCGGTGCGGTCCAGCTGGTAGGGGCCGAGGTCGATGGTGAAGCCGAGCGCGAGCTGGCCACCGGTCGTGCCGTCGAGCCGTGGTCCCCAGGACGGGGGCGTCTCGACGGCGGGCAGGGCGACGGTGGTGAAGCTCAGTGGGGTCACCGAACCGGTCCCGGGGTCGACCAGGCAGATGCGGTGCTGGGCCCGGTCTGCCACCAGGAGTCGCCCGTCGGGCAGGACGTCGAGGCCGGACGGCTCGAGCAGGCCCTCGACCGGCAGGGTCTCGAGCCGGTTGTCGCGCCAGCGGCGCAGCCGGTGGTTGTAGGTGTCCGCCACGTAGAGGGAGGTGCCGTCGAGCCCGGCGACCACGCCCTCGGGGTGCTGCATGCGGGCGGTCGACGTCCGTCCGTCGCGCAGGCCCCAGTCGAACAGCCCGATGCCGGCGAGGGTGCCGACCCGGCCCCGGTTCTGCAGCAGCCGCAGCGCCGAGGACTCTGCGTCGACGAAGGCCACTGCGCCGGCCAGCCTGGTCAGACCCGAGGGTTGGGCCAACTCGGCGTCGCCGGCGGGGCCGTCGACGAGGCCCTCGTAACGGTCACCGGCGATGACCGCCGGCGATGAGCCGTCGGCCGGGATCCGCCACAGGCGCTGCCCGGCCGATTCGGCCACCACGAAGGACCGGTCGACGTCGGCGATGATGTCCGCCGGTGCGGCCAGCCCGGATGCGATCACCTCGTCGGGGCGTACCCGCAGACGCAGGATGCCCGCAGGGTCGGGCTCGACCACCTCGTCATGGCCGGGCCGGCCGGCGAGGTCCACGAGGACCACCCGGTCGTGGCCGGTGTCGCACACCACGAGGTCTGCGCCGTACAGCCGCACCCCCTGAGGGCGTGACAGCCCGGTCAGCAGGTGGGTGATGCGTGCCTGGTGCTCGCCGACGAGGTCGGCCACCACCACCCGGTCGTTGCCGGTGTCGGCGATGGCGATCCGGCCGCGCCGGTTGGTTGCGACCTTCGCCGGGAAGGCGAGCCCGCCGGGCGGTCGGGCCAGGGTGATGGCCGGGGGACGGAAGGCGAGCCGGTGTCGCTGCACGTGGGTGGTCTCGCGGTGCAGCTCCACCTGCTCCTGGACGATCCGGTGCAGCAGCGGGCCGTTTCCGTCCCCCGTGATGGCGCCGATCACCTCGCTGCGGGGATTGACGACGACCACGGTCGGCCAGCCCCGCACCCCGTACTGCTGCCAGGTGACGAGGTCGGGATCGTCGAGCACCGGGTGGTCGATCCCCAGGCGGGTGACGGCGTCGACGACGACGTCGTGGTGACCGGTGTAGGGGAACTTGGGCGAGTGCACCGAGATCGCCACGACCTCGTCGGGGAAGCGACGTTGCAGGTCGCGCAGCTCGTCCATCACCCGGAGGCACTTGGCGCACGACAGCGACCAGAAGTGCAGCAGGACGACCTTGCCGCGCAGCGCTCGCAGCGACAGCTCACCCCCGGCGCCGATCCAGCCTCCGTGGCCGATCAGCTCCGGGGCGGGGACGATCATGGTCGGAGGGACGGTCCGGGAGGTCCGGGAGATCCGCTCAGGCCCACTGCAGCGTCGAAGGGTCCTCGACGAGCCGGTAGTAGCAGGTGTTGCGGGCCTCACCGCTCGCCTGGTCCTGGGTGTGGCACACCCCGCCGGTGCGTGGCCGGACCCGGTACAACAGAGAGTTCTGCTCGCAGTTGACCCGGACGTCGACCAGGTCGAGGGTGTCGCCCGAGGTGGCGCCCTTGTGCCACAGCTCGTTGCGTGAGGTCGACCACAGCACGGCGCTGCGGCGGGCGAACGTCTCGCGTACGGCGAGCTCGTTGGCGTAGCCGATGAACAGCACGTCTCCACTGTCGGCGTTCTGCAGCACGACCGGTACGACGGATGCCCCGGTCGCGGCGATCTTGGCCATCTTGTCGAAATCCAGGGCGAGGGCCAGGCCCTCTTCGAGCTCGTTCACGCTGCGACACGCTACCGAATCGATGTCGATTCGCCGCGTAGGGGAAATCGGTCACCGAAGTAGGGGCTTTGGCCTAGTTACGAGGCGTGGTCGTCGGCCTACTTTTCGTATTGGGCGTGGTGTTCAGGGTCACCGCGTAACCGAAGGGACAGAACACATGAGCGATCGCATCACCACCGTCGACCACTGGACCATCGCCGTTCCCACCGTGCAGCGGCTGTGGCCGCTGATCGACGTCTACGGCCGCATCGAGCGGGCGCTGGGCCAGGCGACCACCCAGGTCGCCGGCGACACCCGGACGCTCGTGGCGAGCAGCAGCGTCGCCTGACCCGGCGGAGGCCGGCGACCGCTCCCGCCCTCCTGGTCTGACGACTCGTCGACCACGGCGGTAGCGTCATCTCATGGCCGCGTTCGAGTACCAAGACATCCTGCCGCTGGGCGCCGACGACACCCCGTACCGGTTGCTCACCACCGAAGGGGTTTCCACCTTCGAGGCGGCCGGGCACACGTTCCTGCGGGTCGAGCCCGAGGCGATCACCCGGCTGACCACCGAGGCGATGAAGGACATCGCCCACCTGTTGCGCCCCGGTCACCTCTCGTCGCTGTCGAAGATCCTCGACGATCCCGAGGCGTCCGACAACGACCGCTTCGTGGCCATGGAGTTGCTGAAGAACGCCTGCATCGCCGCAGGTGGCGTGCTGCCCTCCTGCCAGGACACCGGCACCGCCATCGTGAAGGGCAAGAAGGGCCAGTTCGTCTTCACCGGCGGTGGCGACGAGGCTGCCATCGCCCGTGGGGTGTTCGACACCTACCTCACCGCCAACCTGCGCTACAGCCAGATGGCCGCCCTCGACATGTACGAGGAGAAGAACACCGGCACCAACCTCCCGGCCGAGATCGACATCTCCGCCGTGGACGGCAGCGCCTACAAGTTCCTGTTCATGGCCAAGGGTGGCGGTTCGGCCAACAAGAGCTACCTCTACCAGGAGACCAAGGCCCTGCTGACGCCGGGCCGCCTGGTGACCTGGATCGACGAGAAGATCCGCACCCTGGGCACCGCCGCCTGCCCGCCGTACCACCTGGCCATCGTCATCGGCGGCACCTCGGCGGAGTACGCGCTGAAGACGGCCAAGCTCGCTTCCGCCCGGTACCTCGACTCGCTGCCCACCTCCGGCAACGACCTCGGCCGGGGGTTCCGTGACCTCGAGCTCGAGGCCGAGGTGCTCAAGGTCTCCCAGCAGACCGGGATCGGCGCCCAGTTCGGCGGCAAGTACTTCTGCCACGACGTGCGGATCATCCGTCTGCCCCGCCACGGTGCGTCCTGCCCGGTGGCCATCGCCGTGAGCTGCTCGGCCGACCGTCAGGCGCTCGGCAAGATCACCGCCGACGGGGTGTTCCTCGAGCAGCTCGAGACCGACCCGGCCAAGTACCTGCCCGACACCACCCACGACGATCTCGGGGGCGAGGTGGTCCAGATCGACCTGACCCGGCCGATGAGCGAGATCCGACAGGAGCTGTCGAAGTACCCGATCCGCACCCGGGTGTCGCTCACCGGCCCGATGGTGGTGGCCCGCGACATCGCCCACGCCAAGATCAAGGAGCGCCTCGACCGCGGCGAGGGCATGCCCGAATACCTGCGGGACATGTGCGTCTACTACGCCGGCCCGGCCAAGACCCCTGCCGGGTACGCCTCGGGTTCGTTCGGGCCGACCACGGCAGGCCGGATGGACTCCTACGTCGACGAGTTCCAGGCCGCCGGTGGCAGCTTCGTGATGCTGGCCAAGGGCAACCGCTCCAAGGCGGTCACCGACGCCTGCAAGACCCACGGCGGGTTCTACCTCGGCTCGATCGGCGGCCCGGCCGCCAAGCTGGCCCAGGACTGCATCCGCAAGGTCGAGGTGCTCGAGTACCCCGAGCTCGGCATGGAGGCGGTGTGGCGGATCGAGGTCGAGGACTTCCCGGCGTTCATCGTGGTGGACGACAAGGGCAACGACTTCTTCGAGGCCGTCAACCAGGCCTCGCCGGTCCGGTTGCGCTGAGCTCCCGACACCGCCGCCGATGACCACGTCCTGTACCGAGTGCGGGTTCGACCCGGCGGAGTGGAACGATCAGGACACGGCCCGCACCCTGGGTCGGGCCGACTACCTGCTTGCCCACGCCGTTGCCGGGCTGCCGGCTTCGTTGGCACGCGCCGTCGACGAGTTGGCGTCGGCGTCCGGCCTGCCCAGCACCGCTGACGGCGGTGCTGCCGGGGGTGGTGGCACCGACCGGGACGCCGTGCACCGTTTGTTGCACCATGTCGCCGCGGTGGCCGAGCTGCGGGCGTCGGCGGGGGACCTTCCCGCGACGCAGCACGGTTCGGTCGTCCGGGTGAATGCGTCCGGTGGTGGAGTGCCCAAGCGAGCGGTTCCCGAGGCCGTGGTGGGCCGCCGCGGGCTCGTGGGTGACCGCCAACGGTCGCGGGTTCATCACGGCCGTCCGTGGCAGGCGCTGTGCCTGTGGTCCGCAGACGTCATCGCAGCGCTCGCAGCCGAGGGCCACCCGGTGATCGCCGGTGGGGCGGGGGAGAACCTCACCATCGACGGCATCGATTGGTCCGCGTTGCGCTCAGGGCTGGTGCTGCGGGTCGGCGAGGTCCGCTGCCGTCTGAGCGTGCCGGCGGAGCCGTGCTCGAACATCAACGGCTGCTTCGCCGGGATCACCTCGCGCCGTATCGACCACGATCGCCACCCCGGTTGGAGCCGGTGGTACGCCACGGTGCTCAGCGGCGGTGTCGTCCGGCAGGGTGATGTCGTGGTGTTGGCGCCGCGCTGAGCCGAGCCGGTTCTCGGTGGGCCCGGTCAGCTTCCGTGCAGCCGGCCCAGGCCGATCGACTCCAGGCGCGCGGCGGTGGCGGCCAGGGCGGCCCGGTCGGCGTGTGTCGAGCGGACCCTCGCCTGCCGGCGCCATCCGATGACGGTCAGTGCGACGGCACAACTGCCGTAGGCGAACGCCGCCGCCCAGGCCGACACCGTCGTCGACGCGTGCATTTCCCAGGCGAACCCGGCCCCGCCGGCGAGGGCCAGCACCGCGGTGACGGCCACCTGACGGCGCCGCGAGTACCGGAGGAGGCCGAAGGTCTCCGCGGCGTAGTCGAGCGCCGCCGGTAGGGGCAGCAGCCAGACCAACGGGTTCCGCCAGGACACCGGTAGGTCCGAGCCCACCCCGAGGGTGACCGCCACCATGGTGGCGAGGAGCACCGGGTAGAGCACCAGGCAGCGGCGGCACACGTCGTGGCCGGCGATCGTCGCACAGCGCCGGCGGTCGCCCTCGTGGTGGTGTGCCAGCAACAGCGATCGGTGGCGGCTCATCCTGGTTCATCGGCAGCCGGACGGTGGTCGGTTGAGCGTCGTCGAGCCCGAACCCTGTCGGGTAGACCGGCCCGCCGCACCGCAACGGACCGCGCGGTGCCCACGGCGTGGCTCGTAGGTTGGGCCGCGACCGCAAGGAGGGTCCTGTGACCGATCCGACCGTGACCGAGCCGACCGTGAGCCGTGACGGTTCGGCGGTGCGTCTCGAGCACGACGGCATGGGGGAGGTCGCGGTCGCCGTCACGGCGCTGTGGGGTGCGCAGACGCAACGGGCGGTCGAGAACTTCCCGATCTCCGGTGAACGGCTGGGGCCGGGTCTGATCCGGGCCTTGGCCCTGATCAAGGCCGAGGCGGCGCGAGCCAACCAGGCGCTCGGCCGGCTCGGTGCCGACGATGCCGATGCCATCGTCGCCGCGGCCGAGGCCGTGGCCGAGGGTCGCTACGCCGAGCACTTTCCGGTCGACGTGTTCCAGACCGGTTCGGGAACCAGCTCGAACATGAACGTGAACGAGGTGATCTCGCACCTCGCCGCGCACCACCACGGTCGGGTGGTGCACCCCAACGACCACGTCAACGCCTCGCAGTCCTCCAACGACGTGTTCCCCTCGGCGGTGCAGCTGGCGTCGGCGTCTGCCGTGCAGATCGAGCTGCTGCCGGCGCTCGGTGCCCTGCAGGCCGGGCTCGAGGCCAAGGCCGGGCAGTTCGCCACCGTCGTCAAGGCCGGCAGGACGCACCTGATGGATGCGACCCCCGTGACCCTCGGTCAGGAGTTCGGCGGCTACGCCACGCAGGTCGCCGATGCCCGGGACCGTCTCGCCGCAGTACTGCCGCGGGTGGGACGGCTGCCGTTGGGCGGGACCGCCACCGGCACGGGGCTGAACTGCCCGCCCGGCTTCGCGTCGCAGGTCATCGCGGCGCTGGCCGCCCGAACCGGCCTGGAGCTGAGCGAGGCCACCGACCACTTCGCCGCCCAGTCCTGCTGCGACGGCCTGGTGGAGCTGAGCGCTGCGCTGCGGGGTCTGGCGATCAGCATGGTGAAGATCGCCAACGATCTGCGCTGGATGGCGTCGGGCCCGCGTACCGGCCTGGCCGAGATCCACCTGCCCGATCTTCAGCCGGGCAGCTCGATCATGCCCGGCAAGGTCAACCCGGTACTGCCCGAGGTGGTGGTGCAGGTCGCGGCGCAGCTGGTCGGCAACGACGCGGCGGTGGCCTTCGCGGCGTCGCAGGGGGCGTTCGAGCTGATCACCTGCCTGCCGGTGGTGGCCCGCAACGTGCTGTCGTCGATCTCGCTGGCGGCCAACGCCTGCCGGGTCTTCACCGACCGGTGCGTCGCCGGGATCGAGGCCGATGTCGATCGTTGCCGCAGCTACGCCGAGCGCACCGCGCAGGTGGCGGCGGTGCTCAACCCGCGGCTCGGCTACGAGGTCGTGGCGACGTTGGTGGCCGAGATGCAGCACACCGGACGCCCGATCCGCGACCTGGTCGCCGAGCGCGGCCTGCTCGAGCCGGCAGAGCTCGATGCGATGTTGGACCTCCTGGCGCTCACCCGAGGTGGCTGAAGGTCCGTAATGCCCCGTTCAGGCTGTTCAGATCGGGCGCCGATCTGTCGATGACCGCCCCTGTGCCCCCCGACGACAGCAGTGGCGTACAGGCCTTCATCGAGCAGCCGGTACGGGTGTCGGGGGCGTTCGCCGCAGACCTGCCGACCCTGGCCGGAGCGGCCCCCGTCGGCTTCCTGGCCCGCAAGTCGTCGATGCCCAGCAGGCTGCTGCTGGCGGTGACCGACGGTGCCCTGCACGCGGTCGAGCCGGGTATCGGCTGGAAGGCTCGCCGTCTGGTGGCGTCGTGGAACCTGCCTGATGTCCGTGCCGGTCGAAACGGGGCACGGCTGGTGCTCACCGTGCCCGGGTTCTGGGTGGTGGCGCTCACCCCGCTCGGTGCACCCGCCCGCGAGGTCGTCGACCGGTTGTGCGACCGGGCCACGGTGACCAGCAACCCGTCGTCCTGACTGCCCTGCCCCCGTCGCGGCGCGGGCCGGTACGCAGGCAGGGCCCACCCCGCACGACTACGGTCGGCCGTATGAAGGTCGACAGCGGAATCGGTTTGGATCTGTCCAATGCGGCGCGCGACGCCAAGAACCGGGAGGAGGCGGGCTACTCGGGCATCTGGACGGCCGAGATCGATCACGACCCGTTCTTCCCGTTGCTGCTCGCCGCGGAGCACACCGAGCGCATCGAGCTCGGCACCTCCATCGCCGTGGCGTTCGCCCGCAACCCGATGTTGCTGGCCAACATCGGCCACGATCTGCAGCGGTACTCCCAGGGCCGGTTCATCCTCGGTCTCGGTAGCCAGATCAAGCCGCACATCACCAAGCGTTTCTCGATGCCGTGGTCGCACCCCGCGGCGCGCATGCGCGAGATGGTGCTGGCCATCCGGGCGATCTGGGAGAGCTGGGACAACGGGGCCAAGCTCGATTTCCGGGGTGACTTCTACTCCCACACCCTGATGACCCCGTTCTTCGATCCGGGTCCCAACCCCTTCGGCGCGCCGAAGATCTTCCTGGCCGGCGTCGGCGAGCTGATGACCGAGGTCGCCGGCGAGGTGTGCGACGGGTTCATCTGCCACGGGTTCACCACCGAGAAGTACCTGCGCGAGGTCACCATCCCTGCGCTGGCCCGCGGCCGGGCCAAGGCCGGCAAGACCATGGAGGGTTTCGAGGTGGTCGGCCCGAGCTTCGTGGTGACCGGCACCAACGAGGCCGAGATGTCCGAGGCCGTCGCCGGTACCCGCCAGCAGATCGCCTTCTACGGCTCGACCCCGGCCTACCGCCCGGTGCTCGACATCCACGGCTGGGGCGGCCTGCAGGACGAGCTGAACACGCTGTCCAAGCAGGGCAAGTGGGTGGAGATGGGCAACCTGATCGACGAGGAGGTGCTCAACACCTTCGCCGTCGTGGGCGAGCCGGAGAGCATCGCCCCCGAGCTGCACCAGCGCTACGGCGACGTCATCCAGCGCATCAACTTCTACGCGCCCTACAAGAGCGATCCTGAGCGTTGGCGCGGGGTGGTCGAGGCCCTCAAGGCCATCTGAGACCGAGACACCGAGCGACCGGCCCGGGCTTCGGCCCGGGTCGGGGACGTGCCCGGTGCCGGGAACGTCGGCGTGACCCGCTCAGGCCTGGCTCAGACCGGGCTGCCCAGCGCCGGGCTGCCCTGGTAGGCGGCCGGGTCGCCGGCGGCGGGGATGACCGGGTGGGACCAGCGGCGTTCCCGTGCCACCTGGTGGGTCAGCGCCCGCCAGTCCTCGGGCTGCCAGCCCTGGGCGATGCCGCCGAACTGACGGTTCTGACGGAGATGGAACAGGGCGGGCAGCGCCTCGAGCTCTGCAGCCTTGACGAAGGCCCGATCGGGATCCGCGTAGACCAGCACCCGGTCGACCCATGGGCCACAGAACTGCTTGGCCTCCTCGATGGTCCCGGTGACGATGAAGCAGGAGCGCACGCTGGCACCCCGGTAGTTCTCGAGCACCCGGCCGGCGGTCTCGAGGATCCAGGAGCTCTCGTAGGTGAATGGGTCGAGCACGACCCCGAGCATCTGGAACGTGATCAGCCACTCGTCCATGGTGCGGGTCTGTCCATCGACGGCGGTGAGTTGGAGATTGGCGGGAACCTCGACTGCGGCCACGGCATCTGAGGCTATCCGCCGCGTCGGCTCGCACACAGATTCCGGGCGGCCACTAGCGTCACGGCGGTATGCATCCCATCGAACGGTTGCGGTATGTGGCCCGGGCATCGGGTGCCGAGCAGTCGGCGTTGGTGCGCGAGACAGCCGGCTCGCTGTCGACCTTCCGGGACGATCCCGCCGGTCGGGTGATGGCCTGCCGGCGGATGCTGGCCCGCCATCTCACCTCGGGGCCGTTGTGGTGGTTGTCCTCGCGGGTCTGCTGTGCGGTGGACCCCGTGGCCGAGGCCTACCGCTCGGCCGATCTCTTCGACGCCGACCGCACCCCGCGTGAGCTGGCTCTGGCCCTGCCCGAGGACGTCACGGTCTGCGTGCTGGGCTGGCCCGAGCTGTCCTCCCAGGCGCTGCCGTCGCGGGGCGATCTCGAGGTTCTGGTGGTCGACGTGGCCCACGAGGCGTCCGGGCTGGTCCGCCGGTTGCAGCGATCCGACGTCGACGCCGTCGAGGTGCCGCTCGCAGGTCTCGGTGCGGCTGCGGCGTCGAGCCACGTCCTGATCCTCGAGGCCCACATCGTCGGGCCCGATGCGCTCATCGCCGTGGCCGGGTCCCGAGCAGCCGCTGCCACGACCCTGCAGGCCGGCGGCGAGGTGTGGGTGGTGGCCGGCGTGGGACGCATCGTCCCCGAACCGGTGTGGAACGTGGTGGCCGAGCGGTTCGGTCACGGGGACGAGCCGTGGGAGCTCGATGACGAGATCGTCCCGCTGTCGTTGGTGTCGGCGGTGCTGGGTCCCCGCGGGCTCGAGGACGTGGGGACGGCGCTGGCCAACGGCGACACCCCGGTGGCCCCGGAGCTGTTCAAGGAAGGCGTGCTCTGACGCGCCGAGGGCCGGGCGGCCGCCAGGCCACCCGGCCCTCGGGCCGTGTCGTTCGGAGAGCGGGACCGCTCAGCTGTCGAGCAGGCGGCGGGCGATCACCTTGAGGCAGAGCGTCTCGTCGGCACCCTCGAAAATCGACAGCACCCGGGCGTCGACGAAGTACCGGCTCACCGAGTACTCCTCGGCGTAGCCCATGCCGCCGTGGATCTGCTGGGCCTCACGGGTCACCCATTCGGCGGCCCGGCACACGTAGGCCTTGACCATCGAGGCCTCCATCTGGCCCTCGCCCTTGGCGAGCAGTCGACCGACCTCGTAGGCGAACTGCCGGGCGGCCTGGATGGTGATCACCATGCGGCCGAGCTTGGCCTTGGTGAGCTGGAAGTTCATGATCGGCTCGCCGAACACGATCCGGTTGTTGGCGTAGTCCCGGGCGGCCTCGTAGGCGGCCTGCATGACCCCGATGGCCCGTGCCGCGGTCTGCAGGCGGCCGTTCTCGAAACCGGCCATCTGGTAGTAGAAGCCGCGGCCGAGGCCGGCGTCGCCACCGATGACGTTCTCGGCAGGCACGAACCAGTTCTCGAAGGCCAGCTCGTAGGAGTGCATGCCCCGGTAGCCCAGGGTGTCGATGGGACGGCCCTCGAGCCGGCCGCCCTGGGCGTCGTTGAGGACGAACCCGTGGCCGTCGCCGACCGGCTTGGGCACGATGAACAGGGTCAGGCCGCGGTGGGTCTTGGACCGGTCGGGGTCGGTGCGGGCGAGCAGCATCAGCACGTCGGCCCGGGCGGCGAAGGTGCACCAGGTCTTGACGCCGTTGATGTGCCAACCGCCGTCGGTCCGGGTGGCGGTCACCTTGAGGTTGGCGACGTCGGAGCCGTAATCGGGCTCGGTCAGGGCCACCGCGGCCAGCACCTCACCGCTGGCCAGCTTGGGCAGCCATTCCAGCTTCTGCTCCTCGGTGCCGCCGCTCTCGAGCGCACGGGCGAGGATCTCCGGACGGGTGATGAGCGACCCGGCGGCGCCGAGCGAGGCCCGCGACAGCTCCTCGGTGGCGATGATCATGCCGAGGTAGTCGGACTGGCCGCCGGTGGCGAAGCCGCCGTAGTTCTCGGGGATCGACAGTCCGAACAGGCCCATCTCGCCCAGGCCTGCGATCAGGTCCTCGGGGATGTCCTGGTTGAAGCGGTGGATGTGCTCGGCCCGGGGCATGACCTGCTCCTCGGCGAAACGCCGGAAGGTGTCCTGCACCAGCTCGAAGTCGACATCGAGATGACGGTTGCCGGGGTCGTCGGCCAGGGCTGCGACGAAATCGGGGTGGCGGTAGCGGGCGACGAAGTCGCGGGCTCCGTCGAGGGCCCCGGGCGCGACGCCCCACTCGGCTTCGCGGCCGTACAGCTTGGCGGCGATATCGGCGACGGCATCGGCGACGAACGCCGCGGCGATCCTCGCTTCGTACTCGCCCTTCTGGCCGTAGTCGAGCATGCCCCGAGCGGTCTCGGTGGCGGAGGCGGCGTGCGCGAGCTCGTAGACGACCACCTGACGGGCATCGGGGTCGGGGAGCGCGGACAGCTCGGCGACCGCGCTGCGGACCACCCCACTGGCCATCTCGATGACGGACGCGACTTCTTGCAGATCCACGCTGGTCATGACGGCCACGTTACCGGGGTGGAAATCGCAGGTCCCACTCGGCGGACGGACCGGGTGCCGGTGTTGCTGGCACACTGAGCGGATGGCGCGCGCGTTCACCCACTGGGGCACCTACGACCTCACCGTCGTGGACGGGCGGCTCGTCGGGGTGGACCCGATCGCCGAGGATCCCGATCCGTCCCCGATCGGCCAGGGGCTGCTCGACCTCGCCGACCATTCCCTGCGGGTGCGCCGCCCAGCGGTGCGACGCGGGTTCCTCGACGAGGTCGCCTCGGGCCGGCGATCGCGGCGGGACGCCGGCCGTCGGCGCGGTGCGGAACCCTTCGTCGAGCTGCCGTGGGACGAGGCGGTCGATCTCGTCGCCGCCGAGCTGCAACGGGTGCGCACCGAGCACGGCAACGCCTCGATCTACGGGGGCAGCTACGGCTGGGCGTCTGCCGGGCGGTTCCACGACGCCCCGGTCCAGCTGTACCGCTTCCTCAACGTCCTCGGCGGCTTCGTGTCGAGCCGTTGTTCCTACTCTTACGCTGCGGCCCAGGTGATCCTGCCGCATGTGATCGCCGACTGGTTCGATCTGCTCGGCCACCACACCAGTTACGAGCAGTTGGCCCGCCACGGCCGCCTGGTGGTGGCCCTGGGCGGGTTGCCGGCCAAGAACCAGCAGGTCGACTACGGCGGCACCTACCGGCACCTGGCGCCGGCGGGGATCCGCCGGCTGCGCGACGCCGGGATCCGCCTGGTCAACGTCTCGCCGTTGCGGGACGACCTCGACGAGGCGCACGGGGCCCGTTGGATCCCCATCCGTCCGACCACCGACACCGCGTTGCTGCTGGGCATCGCCCACACGCTGGTGGCCGAGGGCCTGCACGACGAGACGTTCCTGGAGCGGTACTGCTCTGGGGTCGACCGGTTCCTCGACAGCCTGGTGGGCCACGACGCCGAGTGGGCGTCGGCGATCTGCGCAGTGCCGGCCGAGCAGATCCGGTCGCTGGCCCGCGACCTGGCTGCCGGGCCGTCGATGCTGACCGCGGCGTGGTCGTTGCAACGGGCGGAACACGGCGAGCAGGTCTACTGGGCCGTGGTCGCGGTGGCGTCGCTGCTGGGCCAGATCGGCACCCCCGGCGGGGGGTTCGGGCTCGGCTACGGCTCCTCGAACCGGGTGGGTTCCTCAGAGGGTGCGCAGGCCCTGGCCCGGGTGCCGGTCGGCCGGAACCCGGTGGAGGCGTTCATCCCCGTCGCCCGGGTCACCGACCTGCTGCGCAGCCCGGGTGCGCCGTTCACCTACGACGGGGTCGAGTACCGCTACCCGGACATCCGCCTCGTGTACTGGTGCGGCGGCAACCCCTTCCACCATCACCAGGACCTCGGTGCCCTGGTGGACGCCTGGCAGGAGCCCGAGACGGTCATCGTGCACGAGCAGGTGTGGAACCCCTTGGCCCGCCATGCCGACATCGTGTTGCCGGCCAGCACCGGCTTCGAACGCAGCGATCTCGGTTCGGTCGCCCGGATGGGCGCGGTCGTGGCGACCCGCCCGGTGCTTCCTCCGCCGGGCGAGGCCCGCAGCGACCACGAGATCTTCGCAGCGATCGCCGGTCGGCTCGGCCTGGCCGAGCAGGTGACGGGTGGCCGCGACGAGGACGGCTGGCTGCGCTGGCTGTGGGAGGAGACCTCTCGCCGGGCCCGCGCCCGGGGCGAGGAACTGCCGAGCTACGACGAGCTGCAGGAGCAGGGGTCGGTCGCATTCGCCCGTCCCGAGCGTCCCACGGTGCTGCTCGAGGCGTTCCGGGCCGATCCCGATGCCCACCCGTTGCACACCCCGTCCGGACGTATCGAGCTCTACTCGCCGGTGATCGACGCCTTCGCCGTGCGGGACTGCCCACCGACCCCCACCTGGTCGGCTCCGGTGGAGTGGCTCGGCGCGCCGTTGGCCGCGGAGTTCCCGCTGCACCTGCTGACCAACCAGCCGGCCGGCAAGCTCCACAGCCAGCTCGATTTCGGGCGGGTGGCCATGGCGGCGAAGTCCTCCGGCCGGGAGGTCCTGCGGATGCACCCCGTCGATGCTGCCGCCCGAGGGCTGCGCGACGGCGACGTGGTGCGGGTGTTCAACCGGCGGGGATCCTGCCTGGCAGCGCTGCGCTGTTCCGACGGGCTCATGGCAGGGGTGGTGACCCTGCCGACCGGGGCGTGGTACGACCCGCTCGAGCCGGGCGAGCCGGGGTCGATGTGCGTGCACGGCAACCCCAATGTGCTCACCCCGGACCGGCCGTCGTCGGGGCTCTCCCAGGCGCCGAGCGCCCAGAGCTGCCTGGTCGAGGTGCACCGCTGGGAGGGCGAGCTGCCACCGGTGCGCGCGCACCGACCGCCGGTGTTCGTGGCCCGGGAGCTGTGAGCGGCGAGCCGGCGGATCCGGCCCGCCGGGTCCGGCAGGCTGTGCCCGATCAGGCGGCGCTGCTGGGCTGGTTCGAGGCGCGGGGCCGTGCGGATCTGCCCTGGCGGGCCACGCGCGATCCCTGGTCGGTGCTGGTGGCCGAGGTGATGCTGCAGCAGACCCAGGTCAGCCGGGTGCTGCCGCGGTTCGCCGCGTTCCTGGCCGACTTCCCGACGGCGAGGGCCTGCGCCGTGTCCCCGGTCGCGGCCGTGATCGAGCACTGGGACGGGTTGGGCTACAACCGGCGGGCGGTCAACCTGTGGCGGGCCGCCGGGGTGGTGACCGAGCGTTTCGACGGGGTGCTCGCGTCGTCGTTGAGCGCATTACAGGAACTGCCCGGCGTCGGGCCCTACACGGCCCGGGCGGTGCTGGCCTTCGCCTTCGAGCAGGACGTCGGGGTGGTGGACACCAACGCAGCGCGGGTGTTGGCCCGCTGGCACGGGCGATCGCTGGCCCGCTCGGAGGTGCAGCAGTTGGCCGATGCGGCGGTACCGCCGGGCCGGGGCTGGTCGTGGAACCAGGCGATGCTCGACCTCGGTGCCACCTTGTGCACGGCTCGGCGTCCGAACTGTGCTGTCTGCCCGCTGCGGAACGGCTGCGGTTGGTTCGGATCGGGCAGTCCCGACCTGGATCCGGCGGTGGGCTCGGCCGGGGTGTCGGGCGGGCAGTCGCGTTTCGCCGGGAGCGACCGGCAGGGCCGCGGTCGCCTGGTGCGGGCCCTGCGGGCCGGCCCGGTCCCGGTGACGGAGCTGGCGACAGCGATGGGCTGGCCCGACGACGTGGGACGCTCCGAGCGAGTGGCTGCCACCCTTGTCGTGGACGGGCTGGCGGTGCTCGACGACGGCCGGTACCGACTCCCCGGTTGAGCGTCGGTCATCCATCCGGGCACGGCCACCAGGGTTGCGACCACGTTGCGTGGTCATTCGGGTAGGACGACGTCCGCGGGGGAATGTTCGTCGGAGCGATTCGACGTCGATTCGCCGCAAGCGACAAACCGCCGCCGTCTGGTCTCATCAGGCTGGATAGCGCGAAAAGTGGGCGAATCCAGCGGATTCGCCCACTTCGTCGAAACACGCAGACGGTGGTCGGTCAGGCCCGCAAATTGCTCAGGAGCTGTTCGACCACGAGCTCGGCCATCGCCCGCATCTCGTCATCGGTACGGTCCTGGATGGGGTGGGGGACGAACACCCGGGCCGGGTCGAGCCCCAATGCCTGGGCTTGGGACACGGCTGCATCGATGAACACCTCGGAGGCGACGAACACCGACGGCACGCCGCGGATCTCGAGGTCAACGGTGTCGTGCACACTGCACGACGTGCAGCTGCCTCAATCGGCGAGCGCTTCGATCACCAGGTTGCACTCCTGGGAGATCTGATGGCGCAGGTCGGCCGGGGCGGGCTTGGTGAAGGTGGGCTTGGCGTACCGCTTCACGCCGAAGCCGCGATCCTCGAGCAGCTCCTGGAGCCGGTCGAGGAACACGTTGCCCCGCGGCTTGCTGATGTCGAGCAGCCCGACGGTCATGCCGTCGATGACAGCCGATCGCTCGCTGCGCTGGCGGGTCACCGGCCTCTGCTCATTGGTGGGGTCGAGGACGATGGTCATCGGTTCGCTCCTTCGGTTCACGCACTGGTCCGGATCGGATGGCAGATCATCTGGCTCCCGGTCGGTCCGGACACCCAACCCTCGATGAGGGCCGAGAACAATCCGGCGTCCCCGCCGGCGTAGACGATGGCAGGGCCGTCCCAGCGGGGCGCTGGTGCCGGCTTGCCGATCTGGGCGAACACCCGCTCGTTCAGCTCGGCACGGATCCGGGCCTTGTCCCAGCCATCCTCGGCGAACACCCTGCCGTGCTCCGGCCCGATCACCAACAGCATGTTGTCGATCCGCCGGGCGAAGAACAGGTCGAGGTTCGCCGACACCTTGCGGACGAAGGCCCCGATCAGGTCCTCCGCCGTCCGGGAGAGTTGGTCGACCACTGCCGACGGGCCGTGACCGGCGAACAGCGCCACCGTGTCGGTGCCCGCCGGGTGACCGGCCTCGACCGACATGGGCACCCATCCGGCGGGCAGGTCGGCCTCGTTCTCGCTGATCGCCCAGCCCACCTTGCTCGGCGCGCCGAACGCCGAGCGATCGATGCCGTGGCGACCCGGTCGGCCCCCGCCGACGTTGCGGATCACCAGTTGCAGCGCCCGGCCGATGGTGGAGTTCGCCCGGTTGCCCTGGCCGAGCACGTTGTGGCCGGAGGCCATGCCGATGCGTTCGGCCAGCGGACCGTTCACGATCAGCAACGGGCCCGAGAAGTAGGTGGTGCACAGCAGGCCGTGGATGTTGAACGTGTCGGTGCAGGCGGCCTCCACGGCGGCGAGGACCACCGGCAGGTATTCCGGCTTGCAGCCGGCCATCACGGCATTGATCGCGACCTTCTCCACGGTGCAGGGCACCAGCTGCGGCGGGACCACCGCCACGATCTCGTCGGGAGCACGGTGGGTGCCTTCGAGCATCCGCAGCACCCGGGCCTCTGTCGGCGGGACCACCGGTAGGCCGTCGGTCCATTCCCGCTCGAAGAGCGCTTCCATCTCGTCCTCGAGGCTGGCGAGCTCGAGGCGGCGGGCGTGCAGGATCCCGCCCTCGAAGCGCACCCGCAGCTGGTCGGCGATCGTCGGGTCCACCGACAACGAGCCGCACCCGGGCCGATGCTCGGGCAGGCCGGCGCCGAGGCCGTCGATCCCGGTGAGCTGCTCCCAGGCCGGTCGTGACCAGCCCTCGGTCCGCGCCACTTCCTGCCCGGCCTCGACCCGCAGCAGGGTCGGTACCGTCTCGATCGCGTGGTGGTAGGAGACGGCGAGGTCCTCGTCGTGGGCGAGCCGGGTGACGCCTTCGGGGAACGCCGGGTCGTCCTGGGTGTAGACGGTCAGCGCCACCCCGCGCCGTTCGAGCTCGGCGAGCACCGGAGCGACCAGCTCGCAGGTCGGACAGTCGCGCTTGACCACGGCGACCACGCCGTCGGCCAGTTCCACCGCGGGAGATGTCAGGGCCGGGGACGTCATGGCGATCACCCTAGAGGGCTTGCCGGCTCGGCGCTCGCCGGAACAGGCCGCAACGTGAACCTGGTCACGTCGCCTACCTGTTCGATGCGTCGATCGCTAGCGTTCGGCCATGGAGTCCGGGAACAGCCGGGTCCCGGTTCGTCCGGTCGACGCCTTGTCGGTCACGTTCTACGGGGTGCGTGGGTCCACTCCGTGCTGCTCGCCGTCGGTCAACCGCTACGGCGGCAACACCTCCTCGGTGGTGGTCGAGGCCCCCGGGACAGTGCCGCTGCTGCTCGATCTGGGCACCGGCGCCCGGGAGTACGGGCGGACCGTCCCCACCGCTGATCCCTTCGCCTGCCGGGCGCTGCTGAGCCATCTGCACTGGGATCACGTCCAGGGCCTGCCGTTCTTCGGGCCGGCGTTGGTCCCCGGCAATCGCATCGACGTGCATGCGCCGGCACCCGGTGGCGGCGTCGATCTCGAGACCGCTCTCGATTCCGGCATCCACCCGCCGTTCTTCCCGGTGACGCTGCGCGAGCTCCCCGCCGCGGTCGTCCTGCACGAGATCGAGCCGGGCGAGCCGATGCGGTTCGGGGAGGTGGCCGTGGTTGCCCGGTCCGTCCCCCATGTCGGTCCGACCGTCGGGTACCGGCTCGAGTGGCGCGGCGTGGCTATCGCCTACATCCCCGACCACCAGCAGCCTGCCCTCGAGTCGGTCATCGACCCGGCGGTGCTCGAGCTCGCCGACGGCGCCGACCTGCTGATCCACGATGCCCAGTACACCTCGACGGAGTTCGCGACGAAGCAGGCCTGGGGTCACTCCACGGTCCGTTACGCCGTCGAGGTCGCTCGTCGTGCCGGTGTGCACACCCTGGCGTTGTTCCATCACGATCCGGCACACGACGACGCCACCATCGACATGCTCGCCGAGGAGGCCCGATCCGACGCCTCCGGCGACGCGCTCGAGGTCATCGCCGCCGCCGAGGGTCTCCGGCTGACCTGGCCCGGTCGGCTTGGCTAGGGTTCGCCGCCATGAGCGAACGCCCTCCCGCGACCGATCCCGCCCACTTCCGTAAGGTCCTCGGCCGATTCCCCACCGGCGTCACCGTGGTGACGGCCATGGACGGAACGCAGCCGACGGGTCTGGCCATCGGGTCGTTCACCTCGGTGTCCCTCGACCCCCCGCTGGTCGCCTTCCTGCCGACGAAGACCTCCGGGTCCTATGCCGCCATCGAGAAGGCGCAGGCCTTCTGTGTCAACGTGATGGCCGAGGACCAGAAGGCCCTCACCGGCGTGTTCGCATCCAAGGCCGAGGACAAGTTCGCCGGCGTCGATTGGGAGCCGGGTCCCGTAACCGGGTCGCCGAAGCTCGGTGGCGTGCTGGCGTGGATGGACTGCAAGGTGCACGCCATCTACGACGGCGGCGACCATTGGATCGTGGTCGGCGCCGTTCAGGAGATGGACGCCGAGGACCGCGACGCCGGCCCGCTGCTGTTCTACACCGGCGCCTACGGCACCTTCACCGCACAGGCCTGATCGCCGCACATGGCCATCTACGCCTTGGGGGACCTGTGTCCCCGGATCCATCCGGATGCCTTCGTCCACCCCGATGCCACCATCATCGGCGACGTCACGATCGGTGCGTTCAGCTCTGTCTGGCCGAGTGCCGTGGTGCGCGGCGACGACGGTCCGGTCACCATCGGCGAGCGCACCTCGGTCCAGGACGGGGTCGTGGTGCACACCTGGGTCGAGCATCCGACCGTCATCGGTTCGGGTGTCGTGATCGGTCACCTCGCCCACATCGAAGGTGCGCACATCGCCGACAACGTGCTGATCGGCTCGACCTCGGTGCTCCTGCGACGTGCCACCGTCGGGGAGTGGGCCATGGTCGGCGCCGGCGCCTTGGTGCCCCCGGGCAAGGCTGTGCCGTCCGGCGCGTTGGCGGTGGGCATTCCCTGTCAGATCAAGGAGGGCGCCGCCCGCCGCGACGACATCGAGGAGTCGATACAGGCCTACGTCGACCGGGTCCGGCTCTACAAGGCCGGCCTGCGCCGGGTGGACTGAGCTCAGAACGGGATCGGCTGCGAGTTCAGGTAGCGGCCGATCCCGATGGGCAGGTTCCGTACGACCGTGAATGCCACGACGACGACGAGCGCCAGGGCGTTGCCCGTCCGGCCGAGGCGGATCGGCGACCACCGGTGACCGAACGCCGAGGCCAGCCAACGCAGGTAGAGGTACGCCACGACCGGCACCACGACGACCAGTGCGAGGTTGTAGTCGAGTGCCGGGCCGACACGCCCTCGGGCCAGGCGGCCCAGTGCCCGGGTCATGCCGCAACCCGGGCAGTCCAGGCCGGTGAGGGCCCGGAAGGGACAAAGGACGGGACCGGCGTCGGACGGGTCGAACAGGCCGAGCGCCACGCAGCCCAGCAGGCCGCCGGCTCCGACCGCGACCGGTGCGGCCCAGGCCGGTGCCCAAGGCGGCGTCGATGCCGACGTTCCCGTTCGTTGCACGCCGGCCAGTGTACGAGTGGGCGCGCCGCTCCGGCGCCGGCCGGCACGCGGGTGGGGCCGCCGAGGGGGTGCGACCCGGGTTGTGCCCCGGGATGTCGTACGGCGGGGGGTTTGTTACTATCGTCGTAGGAGAAATTGGCGGTCCTGTCGTGCCGTCGTTCACCGGTATCCGCGACTCGCAGCTTTGGTATCGACACCGTGCGCGATCTTCTGGGAGACAGCAGCCATGACGAACACCGAGTTCGACC
This sequence comes from uncultured Acidimicrobiia bacterium, assembly GCA_903921205.1. Taxonomy (GTDB): domain Bacteria; phylum Actinomycetota; class Acidimicrobiia; order Acidimicrobiales; family CAIXPF01; genus CAIXPF01. Next base: position 24,241 of record CAIXPF010000157.1, read on the forward strand.
TCGACCTGGGCAAGTACAAGCTCGGTTGGTCCGACGAGGAGGACTACGTCTTCAAGCCCCGGCGGGGCCTGAACGAGGAACTCGTCAACGAGATGTCCTGGATGAAGAGCGAGCAGGACTGGATGCGGGAGTTCCGCCTCAAGTCGCTCAAGCACTTCGAGCGCCGGGCGATGCCGAACTGGGGCGGCGACATGTCGGAGATCTTCTTCGACGACATCTTCTATTACATCAAGCCCACCAGCGGGCAGGTCGACGAGTGGGAGAACCTGCCCGACGCCATCAAGAACACCTACGAGAAGCTGGGCATCCCCGAAGCCGAGCGCAAGTACCTCGCCGGGGTCACCGCGCAGTACGAGTCCGAGGTGGTCTTCCACCGCAACCGGATCGAGCTCGAGGAGCAGGGCGTCATCTTCTGTGACATGGACACCGCCGTGCGGGAGTATCCCGACCTCGTGCGGCCCTACTTCGGCAAGATCATCCCGCCCAACGACAACAAGTTCTCGGCTCTGAACTCGGCGGTGTGGTCGGGCGGGTCGTTCATCTACGTGCCGCCCGGCGTCGAGGTGGACATGCCGCTGCAGGCCTACTTCCGGATCAACGCCGAGAACATGGGCCAGTTCGAGCGAACCCTGATCATCGCGGACGAGGGCTCGAAGGTGCACTACATCGAGGGCTGCTCGGCACCGGTGTACAGCTCCGACTCGCTGCACTCCGCAGTCGTCGAGATCGTGGTCAAGCCGTCGGCCCGGGTCCCCTACACCACCATCCAGAACTGGTCGAACAACGTGTTCAACCTGGTCACCAAGCGTGCCCGGGTCGAGGCCGAGGGCCACATGGAGTGGATCGACGGCAACATCGGTTCCCGCCTGACCATGAAGTACCCGGCCGTGGTCATGGTCGGCCCGAAGGCGTCGGGCGAGGTGCTCTCGGTGGCCTACGCCGGCGCCGGCCAGCACCAGGACGCCGGGGCGAAGATGACCCACGCCGCACCGGAGACCACCTCCAAGATCGTCTCCAAGTCGATCTCCAAGGACGGCGGTCGCACCAGCTACCGCGGCCTGGTCCGGGTCGAGGACGGGGCCTACGGTTGCAAGTCCCACGTCCAGTGCGACGCCCTGCTGCTCGACGACGAGTCCATCTCGGACACGTTCCCCTACATGGAGATCGGGGCCAAGGACGCCGTCATCGGCCACGAGGCCACGGTGAGCCGGGTGGCCGACGAGCAGCTGTTCTACCTGCGTTCGCGCGGCCTCTCCGAGGAGCAGGCCATGGGCATGATCGTCAACGGCTTCATCGAGCCGGTCACCCGCACCCTCCCGATGGAGTACGCCGTCGAATGGTCGCGGCTGATCGAGCTGCAGATGGAAGGCAGCGTCGGCTGATCGGTGTGCCGGGCCGCCCGCCGCGGCCCGGCGTTTCCGCATGGGCCTCGGGCGCTGGCAGTATTGAGCCATGCCCATGCGGGAGGAATGCAAGAACTTCGAATCCCGCTCCTATCCGGGTGGCGAGACGGTGCGGAAGTGCAACATCGACCTCGCGCCGGAGGCGCCGTGGCGTTGCCCCGATGCCTGCCCCGGCTACGAGCGGCGCCTCGCCGACGTGAACTGGAAGCACGGCAGCCTGGTGACCCCGCCGGCGCCGGCCGAGCCGCCCGGCCTCGGCAGCGAGGACGATCGGGTGGCGCGACTGCTCGACGAGGCAGAGGACATCGTCAATGCTGCCGGCCCGCGGGTGCTCGCCGAGGTCGAGGCGGAGCGGAGCGTGTCGTCGCGGTCGTTCTGGCGTCGGCTGTTCCGGCGTTGAGCCGACGGTTGCAGGCTTAGGTCGATCGGGATTCGGGACGATCGCCACATTTGGGGATGACGGTCGCTGCCCTACGGTCTGAGGCAATGTCCGTAGAGTCCGAGCCCACCGCCGGGGGCGTTGTCGCCGGACTGTCGATCGATGATGGCTCGTTGCGGGTCGTCGTGATCGAGCGCGGCGACCAGCCGACCGTTGTCGAGGCCGCTGAGGCGGACCTTGCGCCCGGCACGGTGCGTGACGGGCGGGTCGTGGACCAGCCGGCGCTGGCCCGACGCATCGGCGCGTTGTGGCACGCACTGAACCTCGGTGGGGTCCCGACGTTCCTCGGCCTGCACCCGCTTGACGGTGAGGTGCAGGTCGTGGCGGTGGCGGACTGGCCGCGTTCGGGTTGGCCGGCGGAGGTCCGGGCCGTGGCGGCCCAGCGGCGCCGTGAGCTCGACGCCGAACCGGTGTGGAACGCCGACCGGTTCGACACCGACGACGGCCCGCTCGCCCGAATCGTGTCCTGCCGGCGGGAGGACCTCTCCTCGGCGGTCTGGGCGGCCCGGCGCAGCGGCGTCTGGCTGGCAGGGGTCGAACTGTCGGCGCTGGCGGTGGAGCGGGTACTGCTCGGCGGCCCCCCGCTGTCGTCGCTGTTGGTCGACGGTACCGGCGCGGGCCCGGTGACGGTGCTCCTGCTCCAGGTGGGGGTGGCGGTGCGGTGCTGGCGGGCTCCCCGCACGGCGGCGGATGCCGACATGCTGAACCTGGTCCCGCTCGACGCGGTGACCGCCCAGGCCCTGCTGCAGGAACCTGCCCACCCTTGGGCCGACCTCGTGGCGGCCAGGGTCGCGGTGTCTGCGCCGGCCCGGCTCGTGGGGCCGGGTGCCGGCTTGGCGGCGACCAGTCCCGTGCCGCAGCCCGGGTTCGCTGCGGCGTTCGGCCTCGCCTTGGCCGCTGCGGGTGTCGGCGCAGCGCCGGTCGATCTCCAGCCGGCCCTGCTGCACTCCGGCACCGAACGTCTGCAGGCCCGGATGGGTTCCCTCTCGGCTGCTGTGGTCTCGTCGGCACCCCCGGCTGCCGCGCCGTCGCCACCGCCCGCCGGGATGCCGTTGCCTGCACCGTCCGCACAGTCCGAACCCCCCGCGACGGTTCTGCCGGTCGAGCCCCTCATCCTGGTCGAGCCCCTCATGCCGGTTGCACCCGTCGTCCCGGCCGATCCGCCGGCTCCGGCGACCGAGGTCGTCGTGCCGTCGCCGGTGGTGCCCGACGATCGCCCGATCATCTCGCAGCCACGGACTGCTGTTCCCCAACGCACTCTGGCGGTGGAGGCGTTCCTGGCCGGCCCGGGTCCGTTGGTGGTGCCGAACGGGTCCGATGACGAGCGTGGTCGGGTGCTGTCCGCCGAGTCCGAGCGTGGCCCGGAGTCGACAACTGCCCGCCCGGTCGGGATCGGGGCGTTTCACGGTGCCGACGGCGCGACGCGGTCCGGCGGTGCCGATGTCGGCTCGGTGGCGCCGTTGGACACCGCTCCCGCCGGGGTCGCGCCGGCTGCGCCCGCCCAGCCGGAGGTCGAGTCGCCGGAGGTCGAGTCGCCGGAGGTCGAGTCGCCCGAGGTCGAAGCGCCGGGGACGGCGACCGCCGAGGACGACGGGGCTGCGTTGCCGCACCGGGGGCGTCGGGCTGCCGCAGTGGCCGTGGTGGCCGGAGCGGCGGCGGTCGGCTCGTTCTTCGTCGTGCGGGACGTGCTGCCCGACTCCTCGGGCGACCGCGAGCCGCCCGCAACCACCGAGGCACCCGCCGCGGTCCCGAACCCGGGCCGTCCCTGAGTGTCCTGACCCGGCCCGTGCGGGTGGTCCGGGCTTTCCGCTCCGTCCGCCTTTTGCACTACGCTCATAGGGCAAATTCGATCGGTGGCGCTGTCGCCGCACCGGCACGAACCTCGTGCCCCGACCTCCCCTGACCGAGGAGACGCCCTGTGAGCTCGCAGACCTTTGCAGCCTCCGCTGCGCTCGACGGTCCCGACTGGTTCCGTCAGTTCCGGCAGGCCGGCACCGAGGCGTTCGCTGCGGCGACGCGTCCCGACACCGACCAGGAGATCTGGCGGTACAGCCGCATTGCGGACCTCGACCTCGACGGCTTCGGTCCGGCGGGGTCGCTGGTCCTGCCGGTTCCCGACGGGCTCGATGCCGATCTGGCCGATCCTGCCGGTGTGGCGGTGGTGGAGAACGGCCGGGTGGCGCGCTGCCGGCTCAGCCCCGAGTTGGCGGCCAAAGGCGTGCGGTTCGGGTCGGCCGCCGGCCTGGACCATGCCGAGCAGTATGTCGGTCAGGTCATCGGTCGCAGCGAGGATGCCTTGGCGGTTGCCAACGATGCCTTCGGGAGCGATCCGCTGGTGCTGGTGGTGCCCCGCGGCGTGACCGTCGGGCGCCCCATCGTGGTGGTCGACTGGGCGTCGGCGCCCGGGGCGGCGGTATTCAGCCGTCTCGTCGTGCGGGCCGAGGCCGGGTCATCGGTCAGCGTGGTCCACCTGCAACGCAGCGACTCCGAGCGGTGCTGGCTCGCCCCGGTCGTCGAGCTGTCCGCGGCCAACGATGCCCGGTTGGGCTACACCGTGCTGCAGGACCTCGGACGGGCCGCCTGGCAGACCGCCACCTTGGTGGCCGAGGCGCACCAGCAGTCCACCGTCGACGTCGTCGCCGCGGCCTTCGGCGGCGAGTACGCCCGTCTGCGGCTCGATCTGCGCATGCTCGGGCGAGGTGCGTCGGGCAACCTCGCCGCGCTGTACTTCGCGGACGGCGAGCAGATGTTCGACTTCCGTACCCTGCAGGATCACCGGGCCCCCGACTGCCGGTCGGACCTGTTGTTCAAAGGTGTGGTGGACGATCGTTCACATTCGGTGTACTCGGGCATGATCCATGTCCGCCCGGAGGCCCGAGGGACCAACGCATTCCAGACCAACCGCAACATCAAGCTCTCCGACGAGGCGTGGGCCGATTCGGTGCCCAACCTGCAGATCGAGAACAACGATGTGCGCTGCTCGCACGCCTCGACGGTCGGGCCGATCGACGAGGAGCAGCGGTTCTACCTCGAGAGCCGGGGTGTGCCGACCCGTCGGGCGGAGCAACTGATCGTGAGCGGCTTCTTCGACGACGTCGCCGCCCGGCTTCCCGCCGACGAACTGCGGACCCGCATCGCGGCACTGGTCGGTGCCAAGCTGGGGGAGCAGCGGTGATCCGGTTGTGCGCGGTGGACGAGCTCGCCCCCGGTCGGGCGCGTCGCTTCGACGTGGACGGGCTTCGGGTCGCCCTGGTTCGCTTCGACGACGACTTCTATGCCATCGGCGATCGTTGCAGCCATGCCGACGTGTCCCTCGCCGACGGTGATGTGCTGACGGAGTCGAAGGAGCTCGAGTGTTGGAAGCACGGCTCGGCGTTCTCGGTCGAGACCGGCGTGCCGAGCTGCCTTCCGGCGATCAAGGCGGTGCCCACCTATGACGTGGTGGTCGCCGACGGTGCGGTGTTCATCGTGCAGGACAAGAACCGGGAGGTTCACGACCGATGAGTTCGGTGTTGGAGATCAAGGGCCTGCGCGCCGCGGTGGGCGGCAAGGAGATCCTGCACGGTATCGACCTGCGGATCGCCTCCGGCGAGGTGCACGCGGTGATGGGGCCCAACGGGGCCGGCAAGTCGACGCTGTCGAGCGTCATCATGGGCAAGCCGGGCTATGAGGTACTGGGCGGTACGGTCACCCTTGATGGGCAGGACCTGCTGTCCCTGGCGCCGTGGGAGCGGGCCCAGGCCGGGTTGTTCCTGGGCATGCAATACCCGACCGAGGTTGCCGGGGTCGGGGTGGTCGACCTGCTGGTCGAGGCGGCGCGCAGTGCCGGCCGGGATCCGTCGGCGGTGCCGGCGGCCGTTGCGGCCGAGGCCGAACGCATCGGCCTCGACGTGAAGTTGCTGCTGCGCTCGCTCAACGTCGACCTCTCCGGTGGCGAGAAGAAGCGCAACGAGACCCTGCAGCTGGCGGTGCTCCGACCGAAGTTCGCCATTCTCGACGAGATCGATTCCGGGCTCGACATCGACGCGCTGCGTGCCGTCGCCCAGCGGGTCGAGGCCGCGACCGAGGAGTTCGGGCTCGGCGTGCTGGCCATCACCCACTACCACCGGCTGCTCGACGAGCTGAAGCCGGACGTCGTGCACATCCTGGCCCGGGGGGTCATCGTCACCAGCGGCGGTCCCGAGCTCGCAGGCCAGGTCGAGGTCGACGGGTACGCGGCGTTCGCCGCAGCCGGCTGACAACCGCCGCTGCTCGACGGTGGGACCCGAGGGTCGGCACCGTCGGGTCCGGATACCGGCGGCCGGCTCAGCCGGTGGTGCCGCCGGCCTCGTCGATGGCCTGGTTCAGGGTGTTCCACGACAGAATCGCGCACTTGATGCGCGACGGGAACTTCATCACGCCCTTCAACGCCTCGAGCTCGCCGAGGGCGACGTCGGGGTGTTCGTGGGGTTCGGAGTCCTCGTCGTGGCCGTGGTCGCCGACGTTGAGCATGCCCTTGAACGCATGGGTCAGCTCCGTCACCTGGGCGAGGGACTTGCCCTTCACCGCCGCCGACATCATCGAGGCCGAGGACTGGCTGATCGAGCAGCCCTGCCCGCCGATCTTGATGTCCTGGACCATGTCTCCGTCGAGCACGAGGTACACCACGACCTCGTCGCCGCACAGCGGGTTCAACCCTTCCACCCGAACGGCCGGCGGTGTGGCCAGCTCGCCGCGGTTGCGGGGGGTCTTGTAGTGGTCGAGCACGATCTCGCGATAGAGGTCTTCGAGGCCAGGCATGGGACTACCAGTCGAAAAGGGCATCGGCGGCGCCGATGGCGTCCACCAGCGCGTCGATGTCGGAACGGTCGTTGTACAGGTACCAGCTGGCGCGGGCGGCAGCGGCCACGCCGAGGGATTTCATGAGCGGCTTCGCACAGTGGTGGCCGGCGCGAACGCAGACCCCGCGCTCGTCGAGGACCTGGGAGAGATCGTGGGGGTGCACGTCCTTGTAGACGAACGTGGCGATGCCGCAGCGTCGGCCCGGCTCGGCGGAGCCCAGGATGCGGAGGTCGTCGCTGTACCGTTCGGTCAACTGGCGGAAGGCGTAGGCGGTCAGGGCTTGTTCATGGGCCAGGATCCGGTCCATGCCGATGCCGAGCAGGTAGTCGACCGCTGCGCCGAACCCGACGGCCTCGGCGATGGCCGGGGTGCCCGCCTCGAACTTCTGGGGCAGCGCCGCCGGGGTGAACCCGTCGACCGTCACGTTGAGGATCATGGAGCCACCACCGAGGAACGGCGGCATCTCCTCGAGGATCTCCTCGCGGCCCCACAGGGCCCCGATCCCGGTCGGGCCGCACAGCTTGTGCGCCGAGAAGGCGATCCAGTCGGCACCGAGCGCCGACACGTCACAGCTGTGGTGGGGAACGTACTGGCAGGCGTCGATCAGCACCTTGGCACCGGCACCATGGGCGGCATCGGCGAGCAGGCGTACCGGCGTGAGGGTGCCGAGCACGTTGGACGCCGCCGACACGGCGAGCAGCTTCGCCCCGTCGAGGAGCTGGTCGAGGTTGCTCAGGTCCAGCTGGCCGTCGTCGGTCAGACCGATCCAGCGGATCTCGAAACCGTTCTGCTGCGCCATGATCTGCCACGGCACGATGTTCGAGTGGTGCTCGAGCAGCGACAGGACCACGGCGTCGCCGGCGTGCAGGTGCTGCCGCCCCCAGGTCTGTGCCACGAGGTTGACCGCCTCGGTGGCGTTGCGGGTGAAGATCAGCTCGCGGCTCGAGGCGGCGCCGACGAATCCGGCGACCTTCTCGCGGGCCCCCTCGAGACCGTCGGTGGCCTCCTCGGCGAGCTGGTAGGCGCCCCGGTGCACGTTGGCGTTGTGCCGCTCGTAGTAGGTGGTCATGGCATCGAGCACCTGACGGGGCTTCTGCGACGAGGCCGCCGAGTCGAGGAACACGATGGGATGGCCGCGCTCCTGGCGCTCGCTGATCAGCGGGAAGTCGGCCTTGATGGCGGCAACGTCGAGCGGGGCGGGCCCGCCAGCGGTCTCGTCGGTCAGTGGCGCCATGCCTCGTACCCTTCCGCCTCGAGCTGCAGCGCCAGCTCGGCGCCGCCAGATGCGACGATACGACCGTCGACCAGGATGTGCACGTGGTCCGGTGTCAGCTCGTCGAGCAGACGCTGGTAGTGGGTGATCACCAGGGTGCCCAACTCCGGGCGTTCCTTGCGGACCTCACGCACGCCACGGGCCACGATGCGCAGGGCGTCCACGTCGAGGCCGGAGTCGGTCTCGTCGAGGATCGCCACCTCGGGCTGCAGCAGGGCCATCTGCAGGATCTCGTTGCGCTTCTTCTCGCCGCCGGAGAACCCCTCGTTCAGGTAGCGCTCGGCGAACGCCGGGTCCATCTCGAGACGGCCCATCCACTCCATGAGGGCCAGCCGTACCTCGAGCACCGACAGGTCGATCCCCTTGCGGGCCGACATGGCCTGGCGCAGGAAGTTGTGGACCGACACCCCGGGGATCTCCTGGGGGTACTGGAAGGCCAGGAAGATCCCGGCCTTGGCCCGGACCTCGACGTCCCAGGTGGTGATGTCGTCGCCGCGCAACAGGATGCGGCCCTCGGTGATCTCGTACTCGGGGCTGCCGAGCAATACCTGGGCCAGGGTGGACTTGCCCGACCCGTTCGGCCCCATCAGGGCATGGATCTCACCGGCGCGCACGGTCAGGTCCACCCCCTTGAGGATGAGGGCACCGCTCTCGGCGGTACGGACGTGGAGGTTCTCGATTCGGAACAACGCCGGCTCGGCCATGGCACCGATGCTAATTCGCACTACGGCGATAGTGGAAATGTCGCGGCACGGACTGCGGTGGTTCGCGAGCCGGCCGCGCGGCGTCAGCTGCGGTGCTGGTGAAGGTCTTCCTTCCAGGCCCGGAAACGGTCGTGGACCGCGCCACTCGGACCTGTGCCGTGGCCGCTGCCGTCGGCGAGGAGGGTGAAGGTGTGGCGGACGGACGGATCGTCCCAGTGCAGCGCCATCCAACGCGACGGCTCGGCCTGCTCGGGCGATCCAGGCCTGGGGGTGGTGCCCGGGCCGGCCCGCCACAGCAGCCAGGGCCCGATCCGGCGGAGGTACACCGACCCCGGGTGACCGAGGTCGTCGCCGAGACAGAGGAGCTCCGCAGGGGCTTCGGTCCATGCTTCGGCGGGGATGTTGCGGTCCACCGGCGGGGTGGCCGGCAGCTGCTCGGTGCTGACCGGGGTCAGGTCGAGGGGTCGGTCTCGGCGCGGTGCCATCGGCCGGTGGTGCCGATCACCAGCCCCGGGCGACCCAGGTGTCGAGCTGGGGACGTTCGTTGCCGATCGTGGTGTCGATGCCGTGGCCCGGCAGCACCAGGGTGCCGGCGTCGAGCGGACGGAACAGCCGGTCCTCGATGGAGCGGATGATCGTGTCGAAGTTGCCGAACTCGTAGTTGGTGGCACCCGGCCCACCGGGGAAGAGGGTGTCGCCGCTGAAGAGAATCGGGGAGCCCTCGAGCCGGAAGCACATCGAGCCGGGGGTGTGGCCCGGGGTGGCGATGGTGTGCAGCTTCAGCTTGCCGACCTGATAGACGTCGCCGTCGTCGACGACGAAGTCGTAGGTCTCCTTGATCAGCACGTGGTCGCCCGAGGCGATCCCCACGTCGATGCCGGCATTGCGCACGGCGGGCACCGCCTGGATGTGATCGAAGTGGCCGTGGGTCTCGAGCACCTTGTTGACCCCGAGCGAGCGGCACAGTTCGAGCAGCAGCTCGTGTTCGTTGGCGGCGTCGATCAGCACGGCGTCGCCGGTCTGCTTGCAGCGCAGGACGAACACGTTGTTCTCGTAAGGGCCGACCACCACCTTGTGGATCTCGGCCTGGGTGTCCTCGTAGTGCAGGGTGTTGGTGGGCGCTGCCATGGGTCGAGACTAGGTCGCCGGGCTGTCCCGCGCTCGTGTGTGCGCACCCGGAGCACTCAGGCCAAGGGGCTGATGACCTCGCAGCCCAGCCCGGCCGCCGCCGGGATCTGCTGGCGGTCGAAGGTGAGAAAGCCCGCCGGGCGGGGCAGCCGATCGGCGGAGGCCAGCTGGAGGGCATCCACGCTGCGCAGGCCGAAGTGGGCGCCGAGCTGCGCGGCACGGGTGAGGCACCGGGCATCGAGCGGGATGACCCAGAACGCGTCCCAGTCGCGTTGCAACGCCGCGGTGAGCCGCTCGTGCTGGGCGGCGTGGGCGCTGAGGCGGCGCAGGGCCAGGGCGCACTCGCTGTGGGTCAGCGCCGACGCGCACCAGGCGTCGCTGGTGGCCATGGCCTCGAGGACGAGGTCGCGGTCGGCGTTGTGCACGTAGCGGCGCACCAGCGCCGAGGTGTCGACGAACAACAGCGGCCGGCGTTCGATGCCGCTCATCGGCCGCGCAGCTCCTCGATCACCCGATCGAGCCGCACGTCGACCGCGAGGTCCTCGGCCGTCGGGGCGACGGCCGGTCGCACGGTCCGTGGCGGCTCCACCAGGCCTGCCGCGGCGAGGTCGGCCAGCGTCGGTGGGCCGGGTGCGGTCAACGGCCCGAGCTGGGCCATCGGATGGCCGTCGACGCTGACGATGATCCGTTCGCCGGCCGCAGCGCGCCGCACCACGGCGGCGACCTGGTTGCGCAGCTCGCGCACGCCGATGACCGCCACGGGTCCACCGTTCGCTGCCGGCCCGGTGGCGAACCCTGGGTCGGGTTCGGCGTCGGCGTCGAGGCAGGCGGCACAGCGCACAGCCGCTGCGGTGCCAGTGGGGGCGAGCAGCAGGTCGAGCTCGTCGAGGGGGTTCCCGCAGCGGGCGCACGGCTGTTCGGGACGAGCCACCCGAACAGTGTAGCACTTGTGTACACACGGCGATTCGACGTCGATTCGGCGGGGCCGTAGCCTGACGTGCATGAACTTTGCTTTCTCCGAAGAGCAGGAAGAACTCCGCAAGGTCGTCAAGGCCTTCCTCGAGGCCAAGTCGCCCGAGGCCGAGGTTCGGGCCCAGATGGAAACCACCGACGGGTTCGATCCGGCCGTCTGGCGTCAGATGGGCGAGGAGATGGGCCTGCAGGGTCTCATCATCCCGGAGAACTACGGCGGCTCCGGCTACAGCTACGTCGAGCTCGGTGTCGTGCTCGAGGAGATGGGCAAGGCCCTGCTGTGCGCCCCGTTCTTCTCGACGGTCGCCCTCGCCGCCAATGCGCTGCTGCACGGCGGTAGCGAGGCCGCCAAGAACGAGTACCTCCCGGGCATCGCCGCCGGCACCACCATTGCCACGGTCGCCTTCACCGAGGAGAACGGCCGCTGGGACGAGGCCGGGGTCACCATGACCGAGGCCGGCGGCAAGCTCACCGGCACCAAGAGCTTCGTGCTCGACGGCCACACCGCCAACCTGGTCCTGGTGCTGGCCAAGTCCTCCGGTGGCGGGCTGGCCCTCTATGCCGTCGACGGCGGCGCTGCGGGCCTGACCCGCACCGCTTTGTCCACCATGGACCAGACCCGCAAGCAGGCCAAGCTCGAGTTCGACGGCGTCGAGGCCAAGCTGGTCTCCAAGGACGGCTTCTCGTGGGCCGACTGGTCGACCGTGCTCGACCTCGCTGCGGTGGCCCTCGCCGCCGAGCAGGTGGGCGGCGCCCAGCGCTGCTTGGACATGGCCGTCGAGTACGCCAAGGTGCGCGTGCAGTTCGGCCGCCCGATCGGCTCGTTCCAGGCCATCAAGCACAAGTGCGCCGACATGCTGCTCGAGGTCGAGTCGGCCAAGTCCGCCGCCTACTACGCCTTCTGGTGCGCCGCCGAACTCAACGAGGAACTGCCCTCGGTCGCCTCGCTGGCCAAGGCCTACTGCTCGGAGGCCTACTTCCACTCCGCCGCCGAGAACATCCAGATCCACGGTGGCATCGGCTTCACGTGGGAGCACCCGGCGCACCTCTACTTCAAGCGGGCCAAGAGCTCGGAGCTGCTCTTCGGCGATCCGACCTACCACCGCGAGCTGCTCGCCCAGCGCATCGGTATCTGATCACCGACCCGATCGGGTTCGACGGGGCCGGCCGAAAGGCCGGCCCCGTTGCCGTTTTCCCACGACCGTGTCCCCCTGCGCCCGGCCCGGTGGTTGGGCCCTGGCCGCGCCGGGCTGCCTAGCGTGGGGCCGATGGTGGTCCTGTTGGTGGTCGTCGGCATTCTTGCCGTGGTGGGTATCGCCCTCGCCGCGGTCGGCATCGTGGTGCGCCGGCTCGGGCCGGAACCGGCTCGTCAGGTGTTCGAGGGCGACGAGGCGTTGACCTTCGTCGCCGCTGCCCTGCCCGACGAGGTCACGGCGCAGCTCTCCTACGAGGACGTCCAGCGCATCCTGCGGTTGCACCTCGACTTCCTGCACCGCCAGGGTGTCGCCCGTAGCGGCGGCGATCTTCCCGCTGGTAACGGCCCGTTGGTGGTGGAGTTCGGTGACGGGGTCGACGAGGTGCTCGCCCGGGCCGCAGCCGTGCGATTCCATCCCGAACGGGACCACGTCGCGGCGGTCATCAGCGCCCAGATGGCCTATTTCGAGGCGATCGGGGCACTGGCTGAGGTCGAGGGACCGGACCTCAGCGCCGGCCCCAGCGGGCTCCCGCTCGGCGGTCCGGCGTCCGCGACGCCGACAGGCCCGGACGCCGCGAGCAGCGAACGTGCCGGTCCCGCCGACGGCAAGGCGTAGGTCGTGATGCCGTGCAAGACTGGACGCACCGAGGAAAGGAGGTGGTCCAACTGAGCGGTAGTAGTTCGTACGGGACCTATTCGGAGGTGGCTGGCCGCTAGCGCGGCCGCTGGACCACCTGGCGAATCCCAGCCAGTCACCCGCAACCCGACGGTCGGAGTTGGTCCCTTCCGGCAAAACCAACGTCGTGTTGTGCCACCCAGACGATTCAGCGGGGAGGTTTCGGCCTCCCCGCTGTCGCGCCCGGCATCGGGTGCGCCACAATGGCCGTGATGGAACGACCCGTCCGCTTCGAACATCATCGGTACCTCGGCGACAAGCGCACCCAGGTGGTGTACGACGTCGACGCCCTGCCCGAGTCGGAGGCCCACCGGATCGAGGAGCTGCTCGAGGCCGAGACCTTCCTCTGCTTCGGCCCCGACACCCTCGCCGAGGCCGCCAACCGCGGCTACCGACTCTGGAAGGGCCAGCGCGTCGGCTGAGCCCGGCACCGCCCCATGACGGTCGAGATCCGCTTTCCCTCGGGCGACCTCGAGCTCGTCGGCCACCTGGCGGTTCCGCCGGGTGCGCACCAGGTTCGTCCCGGCATCGTGCTCTGTCACGGGTTCCCGTCGCTGGCCGGTGCCGGCGCCGCCGTGATGTCCACCCTGCCTGCGCTGGCCGATCGGCTGGCGATCTCGCAGGGCTGGGTGGCGTTGGCCTTCGCCGCCCGGGGGTGTCGTCCCTCGCAGGGAGAGTTCTCCCTCGCCGGTTGGCTGGCCGACGTGGCCGCCGCCGTGGCCGAACTGCGCCGTCATCCTGATGTGGGCGACGTGTGGCTGGCCGGGTTCGGTCGCGGCGGGGCGCTCGCCATCTGCGCCGCCGCCCGTGACGAGTCGGTGCGCGGTGTGGTGGCCTTCGCCCCGCCCGCCGACTTCGACGACTGGGCGAGCCAGCCCCGGCGCCTGCTCGAGTTCGGCCGCCGAGCCGCGGTGGTGCACGACCCGAACTTCCCCCGGAACTTCGATCAGTGGAGCACCGAGCTGCGCGCCATCCGGACGGTGGAGTGCGCCGCGCTGCTGCATCCGCGGCCGTTGATGGTGATCCACGGGCTCGCCGACGCCGACGTGCCGGTCTTCGACGCCCGGGCCATCGTCGATGCCCACACCGCGGCCGAGCTGCGGGTCATCCCGGGTGCCTCCCACGACCTGCGCCTCGACCCGCGAGCCATCGCGGTGCTGGTGGGCTGGTTGGACCGGCAGTGGAACGAGTTCCAGACCCGCCGGCCACGTTGACGCCGGCGGGGGCGACGCAGGGGGCGACGCCGGTTCAGTCGCTCTTGGAACGGCCCTGCTCGCGCCTGGCCTTCTTCCAGGCCCGGACCGCTGCCAGGCTGGCGGGATCGTGGATGTCCGCTGCCGTGCGGGGCTGATCGTCACCGAAGGGTGCGCAGGCCAGTTCCCAGCCGGCGGGTCGTACGGCGAACTTCTTGGCCAGCACGGCCAGGAAGATGCGGGTCTTCTCCTCGCCGAACCCGGGAAGCCGCCGAACCCGCCGGACGAAGGACACCCCATCGACGTCGCGCCACAGCGCCTCGATGTCGGCGTCGTACTGCTCCACCAGCGCCTGGCACAGGGCATGGATCCGCTTGGCCATCGCTGCCGGGTAGCGGTGCAGCGCTGGCTTGGTCACGAAGACCTCGAGCAGGTCCTCGGGCGCCATCGCGGCGATCTCGCCGATGCCCCAACGCTCGCCGAGCCGGTCGCGCAGCCGTGCCGGGGCGGCGAAGGCCCACTCGATGGGGACCTGCTGGTCGAGCACCATGCCGACCAGCAACGCCAGCCGGTCGGTGGCCAGCAACGCATCGGCCTCGGCATCGCCGGTGAGGAAGAACGGATCGTCGCCGTCGGCACGGGTGGGATGGTTCACGGCAGCGCAGTCGGGGGGTGCGTCGTTGCGGGGTGTGTCGCTCGAGATGGCGTGGTTCAGGGCAGGACTTTGGGCGTGCGTTCGATGCCGAGGGCGCCGCAGTACAGCTGCGTGAGGGTTTCGACGGCCTGCTGTTCCTCGAACGGTTCGCCGAGCACCAACCACACGAAGGCGAACCGATCGACCATCGACCCGAGGGCGTTCGCGGCGTAGTACGGGTCGATGTGGGCCGGGACCTGGCCCTCGACCTGCATGCGGTGGATGGCTTCCTCCGCACGCTTGACCCAGGTGTGGCGGGCATCGAGCCGGATCTCGCGCACATCGGGGTCCATCACCGCGGCCTGTTCCAGCACGCCCATGAGCCGAGCATTGCGACGGTAGGCCCACAGATAGCCCCGATTGGCCCGTTCGATGCGCTCGGCCGGGCTGTAGCCGACCAACGGGACGCTGCGGGCCTCGGTCACGAAGTCGCTGACCAGCATGCCCACGACCTCGCGGAACAGCTCGTGCTTCGACTCGAAGTAGGTGTAGAAGGTGCCGTGGGCCACCGCGGCTTCGGCAGTGATGTCGCCGATGCGGGTATCGGCGTACCCCTTCTCCTCGAACACCCGGCGGGCGGCGTCGATCAGCTGGGCGCGGGTGCGGCGGCCGCGCTGGGTCACCGGTTCGGGGGACGCGGCGCGGTGGGCCCCGCCGACATCGTTTCCCTCGTTGAGCTCCAGCTGGTTCATCCGCCCGACAGGATACCTGAACGACAGGCGGGACCCATCCGGTCGCGCCCGGTCTGCCAGACTGCCCGGTCGTGACCTCGCCCCCCTCCACCGTGGTGTACACCGACGGCGCCTGCAGCGGGAATCCCGGTCCCGGCGGCTGGGCATGGATCGTGCCCGACGGGGCCTTCGCCGCCGGGTGCGAGGCGCGTTCCACCAACCAGCGCATGGAGATCATGGCGGCGTGGCGGGCGGTAGAGGCCATCGACGGGCCGCTGGAGGTCCGCAGCGACTCGACCTACGTGGTCAATTGCTTCCGCGATCGGTGGTGGGAGGGGTGGCTGGCCCGCAACTGGCAGAACAGCCAGCGCAAGCCGGTGGCCAACCGGGACCTGTGGGAGCCGTTCATCGAGCTGGTGCGGTCGCGGTCGGCCGTCACCTTCCGTTGGGTGAAGGGCCACGGCGGCGATCCCTGGAACGACCGGGTGGACCGACTGGCCGTCGAGGCGGCCCGCAACCAGGTGGCTCGGTCCGGGCTGGAGACGCCGACTGCGTTCGGATCGCCCGATCGGCCCGGCCAGCGGCGCGAGCCGGCTGGAGAAGGCCCGACGGGCGCGGCGGGCGCAACCGGATCGGGGCCGTCCCCATCTACCGGCGGAACCGGTGGGACGGCGGTGGTGCCCCCGGCGGGGGTCGTCTCCTACGCCAACGGGATCACCGGCCACTCGGTCGTGGTGTTCGGCCACCAGCCGCCCGAGATCGGTGGGTATGACGCCAACCCGTGGGCCGACGCCCTACAGCGCCGCCTGGGGGAGATCCTTTGGGCCAAGGCCGCCCTGCACGAGGACCTCGTGGTGGTCAGCGGCCTGCGGCTCGGCAGCGAGCAGCTGGCGGCCGAGGCCGCGCTGGCCGCCGGCTTGGACCTCGTCGTCGTGCTTCCCTATCCCGAGCCCGACGCCCCCTGGCCGGCTCCGCGTCGGGCCCGCTTCGCCGAGCTCGTGGCCGCGGCCAAGGGGGTCCTGGTCCTGCAGCACAAGCGGCCCGACGGCGCAGCCCAGGCCGGCGCAGCGCTGAGCCGCCGCGACGGTTGGCTCGCCCGCCATGCCAGCGAGGCGATCCTGGTGTGGGACGGACAGGACCAGCGTCTCGCCCGTCTGCACCGGTCGTTGGTGGACCACCTCGGCGATGATGTGTGGGTCCTCGACCCACGGGAGGTCCGATGAACATCACCGAGCAGCTGCAGGCCGAGTTGCGTTCCCTCGGCGTCGAGGTCGATGCCGAGCTCCAGGCGGCCTGGGTCGGCATGGTCGAGCGGGTCGGCGCAGAGCTGGCCGGCCCGGTCGCTGCTTCGCCCGGGTTCCGTCCGGCGAGCCCGGCGGGCAGCGCGTCCGGTGCGGGCGTCGGGCGAGCCGACGACAGTGCGTGGACCTGGCGGGCCGAGCCGCCGCTGCCGCCCACCGGCCACGGGGTGCTCGACGGGGTCCGGCTCGGGGTCAAGGATCTCCTCGCCGTGGCCGGCCGGCCGTTGGGTGCCGGGAGCGCCGTGTTCGGTGCCGCCGGCCCCGAACAAGCCGATGCGCCGGTGGTCGCCGCACTGCGGGCAGCGGGCGCCGTACTGGTCGGTACGACCAAGCTGCACGAGTTCGCCTTCGGGGTCACGGGGATCAACGCCTGGGACGGAACCGCAGCCAACCCGGCGGCACCGGGATGCGTGCCCGGCGGGTCGTCGTCCGGTTCGGCTGCTGCGGTCGCCGCCGGTGAGGCAGACGTGGCGTTGGGAACCGACACCGGTGGGTCCTGCCGTATCCCGGCCGCCTGTTGTGCGGTCGTCGGGGTGAAGCCGCGGTACCGGGCGGTCGACGTCGCCGGCGTGTTCCCGCTCGCTCCGTCGCTCGACCACGTCGGCTGGCTCGCCGTCGATGTCGTCACCGCCCGGCGGGTGGCCGAGGTGCTCGGGGTGGTGCCGCCCCATGCTGCCGACGGTGCTGCATCCGGTGGCGGCCGCCCGGCGGGACGCCTCGGCGTGCACCGGGCGGCGGTGGCCGCCGCGGACGACGACGTGGCGGCGGCGTTCACCCGGGCCGCCGAGGCGCTCGGCCGTGCCGGCTGGGACCTCGTCGACGTGGATTGGCCCGGAGGCGAGGAGACCTTCGCGGTTTCCACCGCGATCATGTTCACCGAAGCGGCGTTCGTGCACCGCGACCTGCTGGCACAGGCCGCGTCGCGATACGGCGCCGATGTCCGGGCCCGTCTGGTGCAGGGCCGTCTCTACGACCTGGCGACCTACCTGCAGGCCCGGCAACGGCAGGAGGCGCTGCGGGCGCGTTGCCTGCACCTGCTCGCCGGGGTGGATGCCGTGGTCGGCCCGACGTTGGCCATCGCACCCCCGCCGGTGGACCGGGCGGCCGATCCGGCGGTGGCAGCCCGCCTGGTGGCCAACACCCGGCTGGCGAACCTGACCGGCCTCCCGGCGATCTCGGTGCCCGTCCCCGGCCACGAGATACCGGTTGGTCTGCAAATCGAGGCTGCGTCGGACGACATGGCGTTCCGTGTGGCTGCCGCCGCCGAGGCGGTCCTGCGGCCCCGGCCATGAGCGCCGACCCGAGGCCGCCGTCAGCTGCCGATGCCCCGGCCGACGCGCGGCTTGGTGGTGGTGAGGGCCGGATGTCCATCGTGGGAACCGACACGGGCGGGACCTTCACCGACCTGGTCACCGCACGAGGCGACGTGGTCAAGGTCTCCTCCGACCCCGACGATCCGTCCGAGGCGGTACGGCGGGCCTTGCTGGCCCGGCCGCTCGCCGCCGCCGACGCGGTCGCAGTGCTGGCCCATGGAACGACGGTGGCCACCAACGCCCTGCTGGAGCGACGCGGCGCGACGGTCGCGCTGGTCGCCTCGGCCGGTTTCGAGGACGTCGTCGAGATCGCCCGTCAGGACCGCCCGTCGCTCTATGACGCGTTGGTTGACCGACCCGAGCCGTTGGTGCCGCGACACCTGCGTCACGGGGTGTCCGGCCGCCTCGACGCCCGGGGCGTCGAACTGGAACCGTGCGATCCGGCCACGATCCCAGCGATCGACCCTGCGGCCGAGGCCGTGGCCGTCTGCCTGCACCACAGCGACCTCGAGCCCGGCCATGAGCGGCTCGTCGCCGCGGCATTGCGGCGGCGCGGTCACGACGTGTCGGTGTCCCACGAGGTCTCGCCGGAGTTCCGGGAGTACGAACGCACGGTCACCACGGTGATCAACGCCTACCTCCGGCCGCTGTGCCGGGGCTACCTCGCCCGGTTGGCGTCCCTCGCCGGTGAGATCCGGGTGATGACCTCGGCCGGCGGGCTCGTCGACGCCGCCGAGGCGGCCGACCGCCCGGTCACCCTGTTGCTGTCGGGCCCCGCCGGTGGGGTGCGCGCCGCCGCAGCGGCCGCCGTCGCCGCAGGGTTCTCCGACGCGGTCACCTTCGACATGGGCGGTACCAGCACCGACGTCTGCCTGGTTCTCGACGGCGCGCCCGAGCCTGCGGCATGGCGCGACGTGGCCGGCTTCCCGGTCCGGGTCCCTTCGCTCGACGTGCACACCATCGGCGCGGGTGGCGGCTCGATCGCCCGGATCGACGCCGGCGGGGCACTGCAGGTCGGACCGCGCAGCGCCGGGGCGCGGCCCGGGCCGGCCTGCTACGGCCGGGGTGGCACCGAGCCGACGGTGACCGACGCCAACCTGGTGCTGGGGCGGATCCCGGCGTCGGCCCACTTCGGCGACCTGCCCCGCCTCGATCCGGCTGCGGCTCGTGCGGCGCTCGTCGCGGCCGGTGCCGATGCTGCGGACGTGGTGGCGGTCGTCAACGCCAACATGGAGCAGGCCATCCGCCAGGTGACGGTGGAACGGGGGGTGGACCCGTCAGGTCTGGCGCTGGTGGCCTTCGGCGGCGCGGGCCCGCTGCACGCCTGTGACCTGGCCGATGCGTTGGACATGGCCGCGGTGGTGATCCCCGCCCGCGCCGGGGTGCTCTCCGCCGTCGGTCTGCTCAGCGCGCCCCGTCAGCGCGACCTGGTGCGTTCGTGGCCCACCCCGGCCGACCATGGTGGGGTCGCCGCCGCGCTGGCCGCGCTGGCGGCCGAGGCCGCCGCTGCGGTCGGTGGCCTGCTCGAACAGGCCGAGGTGGCCGTCGATGCCCGATACCGGGGGCAGAGCCACGAGCTGACCGTACCGTTCGGTGTGCTCGGTACTGCGGTGGTGACGGAACAGTCGATCGTCGCGGCATTCGGTGAACGCCACCGTGCCTTCAACGGGTTCGACCGGCCCGATGCCCCGGTGGAGGTGATCGCGCTGCGGGCCCGGGCGTCGGGCGTGGTGCCGATCCGGTTCGGAGATCTGCCGGTACCGGACCGCCCGGCGGTGCGGGGCCCGGCCGTACTCGAGGAGCCGGACTGTACGGTATGGATACCATCCGGTTGGGTGGGTGAGGCCGGGGGCGGCGGTGCCCTGGTCCTGCGCCGGGAGAACCGGCCGTGAGCGCCGAGCGGGCGACCACCTTGGGACCTGCGGCGCTGCAGATCCTCATCGCCCGGTTGTCGGGCGTGGCCCGGGAGATGTCGGCGGTACTGCGGCGGGCCTCCTACAGTCCGAACATCAAGGAACGGGCCGATTTCTCGTGCGCGCTGTTCACCCCGGACGGCGAGTTGCTGGTCCAGGCCGAGAACATCCCTGTCCACCTCGGCTCGATGCCCGCCTCGGTTGCAGCCGTGATCGAGCGGTTCGCCGGTCGGCTCCGTCCCGGTGACCAGGTGGCGGTCAACGACCCCTTCAGCGGTGGCACCCACCTCAACGACATCACCATCGTGGCCCCCTGCTTCGTCGGGTGGGCCGAGCGCGAAGGGGACGGGACCGGTGCGACGCTGGTCGGGTGGGTGGCCAACCGCGCCCACCATGCCGATGTCGGTGGTGCGGCACCGGGCTCGATGCCGGCCCAGGCCACCGAGATCTTCCAGGAAGGACTCCGGCTGCCGCCGGTGGTGGTCGACGAGGCGGTGCGCGAGATCCTGTTGGCCAACAGCCGGACCCCCCAGGAGCGCGCCGGTGATCTCGACGCGCAGTTGGGGGCCAACCGGGTCGGTGTGGCCCGTCTCGCACGTTTCGCCGGGCAACCGCTGGCTGAGGTGGTGGCCTACGGCGAGCGGCGGATGCGTGCGGCGATCCGGGCGGTGGGCGACGGGGAATGGCGTTTCGCCGACCAGCTCGACAGTGCAGGCTCCGGTGCAGGCTCCGGTGCAGATGACCCGGTACCGCTCGCGGTCCGCATCGCCATCAGCGGCGACGAGGTGCTGGTGGACTTCACCGGCTCGGCCCCGCAGACCCGCGGCAATGTCAACGCAGTCGCCGCGGTGACCACGTCGGCCGTGGCGTTCGCGTTGCGGAGCGCGCTCGATCCGACGATGCCGGCCAATGGCGGCACGATGCGGCCGGTGCGGCTGATCATCCCGGCACGATCGGTGCTGGCCGCCGAGGCCCCCGCTGCGGTGGCGGCCGGCAACGTCGAGGTGAGCCAACGCGTGGCCGACCTGTGCCTCGGAGCTCTGGCCGCCGCTTGCGCCGAGCGGGTCGGGGCCGCGTCGCAGGGCACGATGAACAACCTCCTCATCGGCGGGCGGGGCTGGGTGTACTACGAGACGGTGGCGGGTGGTCAGGGCGGCCGGGCCGGCAAGCCCGGCATGAGCGGGGTCCACACCGCCATGACCAACACCAAGAACACGCCGGTGGAGGCGCTCGAACGGGCGTACCCGATGCGGGTGCTGCGCTACCGGCTCCGGCGGGGCAGCGGTGGTGCCGGGTCGGCGCCGGGTGGTGAGGGCATCGAGCGCGACCTGTTGTTGCTCGAGGACGTCACGGTCTCGCTCATCACCGAGCGCCGCGTCTCGCCCCCGTGGGGGCTGGCCGGCGGCGAGCCGGGTGCGGTGGGGGAGAACTGGCTCCTTCCCGGCGGGGACGAGGACCGGGCCGAACGCCTGCCCGACAAGTGCACGGTCGAGGTGCGCGCCGGTGACGTGCTGCGGATGCTCACTCCCGGCGGCGGGGGCTGGGGCCGCGCGTCCGGATCCGATCGCGCCGCGGGGTAGGCCCGAACAGTCGCGGGTGGTCAGTCCTGGGTCGTCGGGGCCGCTCAGGCCCCGCTTTCGGCGCCTTCGACGAGGTCGGCGAGCCGCTGCAGGGTCTGCTCCATGTGCGGTGGATGGCGGCGGGGGTAGCCGACGAGCTCGATGAGCGGCGGGAACCGCGAGCACGACCAGTCGAAGGTCTCCGTCACCCGGGTACCGCCGTCGGCCGGTTCGAGCTCGTAGCGCCAGCGGTGCCCGCCGAAATGGGCCCAGGCCAGCAGACGATCGCGTTCGTACTCGACCACGGTGTTGGCGATCCGGTAGGGCACCCACAGTCGCATGTCCATGCCGAAGGTGTCGCCGAGCTGCAGGTGCTGCTCGGGCCCGCGCGCCGCACGAACCGTCCCCGAACCGTCGATGTCGGGGTGGCGGGCCGGGTTGTCGATGATGGCGAAGATCGCCGCCGCCGGGGCGTGGATGACACGCGACACCGAGACCTGACGACGCGGCACGGACGGGTTCGGGGCCATAGCGCCGCTCAGCTCGCCGCGGCGGTGCCGCCGCCGAGGACGTACTGGAACGCCGAGGCCAGATCGGGATGGCGGAACCGGTAGCCGGCGTCGAGCAGGGCCTGGGGCACGACCCGGGCCGAGGTGAACAGCAGTGCGTCGGCGAGCTCGCCGCCCAGCAGCAGCTTCGGCCCGAACGACGGCACCGGCAGCAGGGTGGGGCGGTGCAGCGCCTGGCCGAGCGCCTTGGTGAACTCGGCGTTGGTGGCCGGGGCAGGGGCGGTCAGGTTGACCGCGCCGGAGACCGGGTGCTCGAGCAGGAACTCGATGGCACCGACCTCGTCGGCGAGGGAGATCCAGCTCCAGTAGGCCCGGCCGCTGCCCATCTTGCCGCCGAGCCCGAAGCGGAACAGCGGCAACATCTTGCCCAGGGCGCCGCCCCGATCGGCCAGGACCACGCCGGTACGGAGGTGGGCGACCCGGATGCCGGCCGCGCTCGCTGCGCCGGTGGCGCTCTCCCACTTCCGGCAGATGTCGGCGAGGAAGCCGCTGCCGGCGTCGGACTGCTCGGTGAGGACCTGGTCGCCCCGCTCGCCGTAGAAGCCCACCGCCGACCCGGACAGCAACACCTGGGGTTTGCGGTCCATCCCGGCGATCGTCTCGGCGAGCAGCGAGGTCGTGGCGACCCGGCTGTCGAGCAGCTCGCGTTTGTAGGCGTCGGTCCAGCGCTTGTCGCCGATCCCTGCGCCCGAGAGGTTCACCACGGCGTCGACGCCCTCGAGCTGTGCGGGGTCGAGGGAACCGGCGGTCGGGTCCCAGGAGATCTCGCCGGGCCGAGCGGACGGCCGGCGTACCAGCTTGGACACCTGGTGGCCCGATCGGGCCAGGGACTGGCACAGGGCGGTGCCGATCAGGCCACTTGCTCCACTGACGGCGACGTGCATGGTTCTCTCCGGGGCGTTCGGTGGCGGGCCCGACCCGGGAACGGGCGAAGCCGGATCGTGCATCCGTCTCAAGCCTCCGCTGCGCCGAGGCATTCCCGATCGGGCGGATTTCCCGTCGCCGCCGGTGACGGGCGCCTCTCTAAGCTGATCGGGTCCGGTCCGATCCGGCACTGCGGCCCCGACCCGCCCGGCTGACCGCCTGCCCGACCCGAAAGGCCTCCCATGTCCGTCCTCCCGGTCGTCACGAGTGCGGCGACGTTCACCGGAACGGGCGGGGTGACCCTGTTCCGACGGATCTGGGAACCCGACGGCGAGGTGCGGGCCGTGGTGGTGCTCGCCCATGGGCTCGGCGAGCACAGCGGCCGGTACGACCAGGTCGCCCGGCGCCTGGCGTCGCACGGTTTCGCCGTCTGGGCCCTTGATCATCGTGGCCACGGCCGCTCTGCCGGGCGGCGGGTCTACGTCGAGCGGTTCGCGGCGTACGAGGACGATCTCGAGTTGTTGCGATGCCAGGCGGTCGAGGCCCATCCCGGCCTGCCGCGGGTACTGCTCGGCCATTCCATGGGTGGAGCGATCGCGCTCGGCCATGTCATCGACCATCCCGGGGCCTTCGATGCGCTGGTGCTGTCCGGCCCGCTCACCGACGCCGCCCACGGGCTGCCGGCCGCGGCGGTGCTGGCCGGTCGTTGGCTGGCCAGGGTCGCGCCGACCCTGCCGTTGGTGCGTCTCGACGCCACCGCGGTCAGTCGTGACCCTGCGGTGGTACAGGCCTATCTCGACGATCCGCTGGTGTGCCGGGGCCGCCTGACCACCGGATTGGGCAACCAGCTGGTAGTCCGAACCGCCCGGTTCGCCCGCGAGGTGGGCGCACTGCAGCTGCCGGTGCTGGTGGTTCACGGCACGGCCGACCGGCTGGTGCCGATCGACACCAGCCGGGAGCTGGTTCCGCGGTTCGGTTCGGCCGATGTCACCCTGGTCGAACAACCCGGCCTCTACCATGAGGTGCTCAACGAGCCGGAACGCGAGGCGGTGTTGACGGTGATCATCGACTGGATCGACCAGCGGCTACCGA
Organism: uncultured Acidimicrobiia bacterium; assembly: GCA_903921205.1. Taxonomy (GTDB): domain Bacteria; phylum Actinomycetota; class Acidimicrobiia; order Acidimicrobiales; family CAIXPF01; genus CAIXPF01. Next base: position 48,021 of record CAIXPF010000157.1, read on the forward strand.
CGATGGGGGTGCAACCGTGAGCACGCGCATGTTGTTGGCGGCGTCGCTGGCGCTGGGGCTGGCCATCCTTGCGGCCTTCGCCCTGCAGATGTTGTTGGCTCGCTGACCGTTCGGCCTGCCGGCCCCCGCAGCAGGCCGCGGTGAGCCGAACACGGTCGGTAGCATGACGCCGCGGCCCGAACGGAAGTGGTGATCGAGTGTCCGACCAGGTGAACAACCATGACGTCGTGATCGTCGGTGGCGGGCCCGGCGGGTATGCCGCCGCCCTGTACGGGGCGTCGGCCGGGCTCGACATCGCCCTGGTGGAGCGGTCGAAGGTCGGCGGGACCTGTTTGCACGTCGGCTGCATCCCGGCCAAGGAGTTGCTCGAGACCGCTGCGGTGTTCCGGCACGTGCGTGACGCAGCGCAGTTCGGCATCAACGCCGGCCCGCCCTCGCTGGACTGGTCGGTCACCCTCGAACGCAAGCAGCGCATCATCGACCAACTGTGGAAGGGCCTGGCGGCTCTGCTGAAGGGACGCAAGGTCACCGTTTACGAGGGAACCGGCCGCCTGAACCCCGACCGCAGTGTGACCGTCACCGCCGCCGACGGCGCTACCACGTCGGTGCGGGCCGGGAACGTGGTGCTGGCTGCCGGTTCGGTGCCGCGCACGATCCCCGGCTTCGAGGTCGACGGTCGCCTGGTCACCACCTCCGACGAGATGCTCTCCATCGATCGCCTTCCGACCTCGGCCGTGGTCATCGGCGGCGGAGCCATCGGCTGTGAGTTCGCCTCGATGATGGCCGATCTCGGTACCCGGGTGACCATCCTCGAGGCGATGGACAAGATCCTGCCCGGCTGCGACAAGGACGTGGCCGACGTCGTGGTCCGTAGCTTCAAGAAGCGGGGCATCACCATCCGCACCGGGGTGCCGGTACGTGGGCACCGTCCGAGCGCCGATGGACGCAGCACCACGGTCGACTTCGGCGAGGGCGAGTCGATCGAGGTGCAGACCGTGGTCGTCTCTATCGGTCGCCGGCCCTTTCCGGACCTGCTCGGCCTCGAGGCGACCGGGGTGGCGGTCGACCAGCGTGGCTTCGTGCAGGTAGATCCGCTGTGCCGAACCACGGTCGCAGGGGTCCACGCCGTCGGCGACCTGATCGCCACGCCGCAGTTGGCCCACGTCGCCTTCGTCGAGGGCATGACGGTGATCAAGGACATCCTCGGCGAGGCACCGTTGCCGGTCGACTACGAGCGGATCCCTTGGGCGATCTACTGCCATCCGGAGGTGGCCTTTGCCGGCTACTCGGAGGAGCAGGCCGTGGCCAAGGGCTACGACGTGGTCACCTCGAAGCACCGTCACGCCGGCAACGGCCGGGCGATGATCATCGGGGACACCGAGGGCATCGTCAAGGTCATCGCCGAACGCCGGCCCGACGGGACCGGCGGTCGGGTACTGGGCGTGCACATGGTCGGCCCGTGGGCCACCGAGCAGCTCGGCCAGGGTTACCTCGCCGTCAACTGGGAGGCCACCGTCGACGAGGTCGCCCACTTCATCCAGCCACATCCGACCATCAGTGAGCTCTTCGGCGAGTCGATGTTGTCCCTGACCGGTCGGTCCCTGCACTGACCTGCCGGTCGACCCGACCGCCACCCCCGCCCGAACCCACAGTGAGGTAGTCGTCCATGGCCGAGATCGTGATGCCGCAGTTGGGTGAGACCGTCACCGAGGGCACCATCACCAAATGGTTCAAGCAGATCGGTGACACGGTGGCGGAGGACGAGATCCTCTTCGAGGTGTCCACCGACAAGGTCGACTCCGAGGTGCCGGCCACTGCGGCGGGCATCCTGACCGAGATCCGGGTACCCGAGGGGGTCACGGTGGAGGTGGGCACGATCCTGGCGGTACTCGGTGGCGCCGTCGCCGCGGTCGCACCGGCTGCCGTGCCCGTCGCTGCGGCGGCTGCCGCGCCCCCGCCCCCGCCGGCTCCGGCTCCCGTCGCCCCGGCTCCGCCCGCTCCCGTCCAGGTCGCCCCGGTCGCGCCGGCTCCGGTCCAGACCATGGCGGTTGCGGCGCAGGACGACGAGGACGACGTCGACACCGGTGATGGGCGTCTGCTGTCGCCGATCGTGCGGCGCCTCGCCCGCGAGCACGGTGTCGATCTCGATGCGGTCGAGGGCACCGGCGTCGGCGGCAGGCTCACCCGCGGGGACGTGCAACGGGCCATCGACAAGGGCACCCCGGCGGAGGCTGCTGCACCTGCCGCCGCACCCGCCGCACCCGTCGTCGCTGCTGCTCCCGCCGCGGTGCCGGCCCCGCCGGTTGCGCCCGTCGCCCCCGCTGCGCCGGCACCCGTCTCCGCAGCCCCCGTCGCGCCCGCTGTGGCGTCCGTGCCGGCACGGTCCCCCGCCGCCCCGGTGGGAGTGCTCCCGCGCGGGGGACAGCGGGTTCCGCTCAACCGCATCCGCAAGCTCACCGGTGACCACATGGTGATGTCCAAGGCCACCTCGGCCCACACGCTCACCGTCATGGAGGCCGACTTCGAGGGCGTGGACCGGGTCCGTCGGGTGCTGCGTGACCAGTGGAAGGCGACCGAGGGGTTCAGCCTCACCTATCTGCCCTTCATCGCCCGGGCGGCCTCCGATGCCATCGCCGAGTATCCGTTCATGAACGCCTCGGTCGGCGACGGCGAGTTGATCGTGCACGGCGAGGTCAATCTCGGTATCGCCGTCGACCTCAGCTTCGAGGGCCTCGTGGCGCCGGTCGTCCGCCAGGCCGACGGCAAGCGGCTGCGGGCCATCGCCCGGGAGATCCACGACCTCGCCGGGCGGGCGCGGTCGCGACAGTTGCGGCCCGACGACGTCACCGGCGGCACCTTCACCCTCACGAACCCGGGCCAGTACGGGACGATGATGCAGTTCCCGATCATCAACCAGCCGCAGGTGGCGATCCTGTCGACCGACGGGGTCCGGCGGAAGCCGTGGGTGGTGACCGATGCCCACGGAGCCGAGTCGATCGCGATCCGGCCCATCGGGTTGCTGGCGCTCGCCTGGGATCACCGGGCGTTCGACGGCGCCTATGCCGCAGCGTTCCTCGACCGGCTCCGTGACATCATCGAGACCCGGGACTGGTCAGCCGAGGTCCTGTGATGCTGCGGGTGCGGTGGCTCGGCCGGGTCCGCTACGGCGATGCCCTGGCGCTGCAGCGTGGGTTGTACCGCCACCCCGGTACGGACTACCTGCTGTTGCTGGAGCACGAGCCGACCTACACGCTCGGGGTCCGGGCCGACCGGGCCAACCTCTTGCGCGATCCTGCCGAGCTCGGTGCCGAGCTGGTGGTGGCCGACCGTGGCGGCGACGTGACGTTCCACGGTCCCGGCCAGCTCGTGGGCTATCCGGTGCTCGACGTCGTCGGTAAGCGGGGCGGGGGCATGGCCGATACCGCGTCGTACGTCGCCGGGGTCGCCCAGGTGCTGATCGACGCGTTGGCCGATCTCGGCCTGCCCGGGTGCACCTACGACCCGCAGTACCCAGGGGTATGGGCACCGGGTGAGCCGTGGCGCAAGATCGCGGCCATCGGTGTCCGGCTCGGCCGCGGACGTTCGATGCACGGCTTCGCCCTCAACGTCACCGACGAGCCGCTCGGCTGGTTCGAGCACATCATCCCGTGCGGTCTGGCGGAGCGGGGCGTGACCTCGCTGGAACGCGAGGGGGTGGTGGTCTCGATGCGCGATGCGGTCGATGCTGTCTCCCGTCGTGCGGCCGAGCGTTGGGGCGGGGGAGCTGCCGGGGCGGCGCCGGGTGCGGTCGACCGTGCCGACGTGGTGTGGCGGACCTCGGTCACGGACCTGGCCCCCTTCAGCCGGGGCGAGGGGGCGGGTCGCCCGGTGCGTCTCACCGGCCGTCTGGCTGCAGCCGGGGTCGACGGCGGCCTGGAGCTGTCGGAACGCAAACCGGCCTGGTTGCGGCCCAAGGTCCGTCACGACGAAGGGGTGCTCGAGCTGCGGCGGCTGCTGCGCGAGCACGAGCTGGTCACGGTCTGCGAGGAGGCCGGCTGCCCGAACCAGTCGGAGTGCTGGGCCGACGGCACCGCCACGTTCATGATCAACGGCGAGCAGTGCACCCGGGCCTGTGGGTTCTGCCTGGTCGACACCTCCAAGCCGTTCCCTCTCGACCCGGACGAACCGCAACGGGTGGCGGCGGCGGTGCGGCGGATGGGCCTGCGTTTCGCCGTGGTGACCGCCGTGGCCCGTGACGACCTCGCCGATGGCGGTGCCGCCGCGTTCGCGGCGACCATTGCGGCGATCCGCGGCGAGGTGCCGACCTGCTCGGTCGAAGTGCTGATCCCCGACTGCAAAGGCGATGCCGATGCGCTCGGAACGATCTTCGCCGCCCGGCCCGACGTGTTGAACCACAACATCGAGACGGTGGCCCGGCTGCAGCGGGCGGCACGCCCATCGGCGTCCTACGCCCGCTCCCTGGCGGTGCTCGCCGCGGCCGGCGAGGCGGGCCTGGTGACCAAGAGCTCGATCATCGTCGGCATGGGCGAGCGCGACGACGAGGTGCTGCAGACCTTGGCCGACCTCGCTGCGATCGGCGTCGACATCGTCACCATCGGACAGTATCTGCGGCCGACCTCGACCCATCTTCCGGTGGCCCGCTGGGTCGAACCCGAAGCCTTCGATCGTTTCAAGGCTGCCGGCGAGGCGCTTGGAATCGGCCATGTCGAGGCCTCCCCGCTCACCCGGTCGTCCTACCATGCCCGTCAGGCCGCGGCCTCCGCCGGTCAAGCGACGGCGGTGCCGGTACCGGTACCGGTACGGCTTCCGACCCTCGGCCGTCCCCGCGACTGAATCGTCCGTGCCGACGGTGTCCGACCGCGGTTCCTGCAGCGTTCAGCCTGCGGATGCCGCCTGGTCGGCCCATGCACGCGCCGGTGCGGTGCCGTAGGTGCGCAGATAGTCGATGCAGTCCAGCCTGGCCTGTCCGGTCAACCGGCCGGTGCCGTCGAGGTGGGTGAGGATGTCGGTCATGGTCACCGCAGCGTGCACCGCGATGCCCGTCTCACGGGTGAACAGCCCTGCGGCGTCATCACCCCGGTCGTCGGCCTCCTGGCGGTCCACGGCGATGACCAGCGCGGGGAAACGCACGTCGGGAACGAGCCGCTGCAGCAACTGGACCGCTTCGAACTTGGTCGCGCCGGTGGTGAGCACGTCATCGACGAGGACCAAGCGCTCGCCCGCGGCCGGCCGGTGGCCGACCAGCAGGGCCGCGGCGTCGTTGCCGCCCGCCGCCTCCTCGCCGTGGTCCTTCCGTTCCTTGCGGTCGAAGAGGTAGGGCACCCGCCGTCCCTGGGCGGCCAGGGCGATGACCGTCGACACGGCGAGCGGCACACCCTTGTAGGCAGGCCCGAACACCGCATCGAACCCGTCGAGCCCGCAGGCGGCGACGATCCGGGCCGCATAGGCCGCTCCGAGCTCGTTGAGGCCATAGCCGTCCTCGACGAGGCCGGTGTTGACGAAGGTGGGGGAGAGCCGTCCGCTCTTGAGCGTGAAGCTCCCCAGCCGGAATGCTCCGGTCTCCACCAGGAAATCGATGAATCTGCGCTGCCAGTCCTCCATGCGGAACAGCAGCCTAGGCGGGCCCTAGCCTGGGGCCCATGTACGCCGCACGTCTCGATCGGGTTCGTTCCGCCATGGCCGCGCAGGGAGTCGACGTCCTCATGGTGTCGGTCGGGGCCGACCTGCCGTACCTCATCGGGTACGAGGCGATGCCGTTGCCCCGCCTGACCATGCTGGTGCTGCCCCGCGATGCCGAGGCCACGCTGGTCATCCCCCGGCTCGAGGTGGCCCGGGTGGTGGAGCGGCCGGACTGCTTCTCGATCCGTGGTTGGGAGGAGACCGAGGACCCCATCGCCATCGTGGCGCAGCTGGCCGGACGGCCGGGAACCGCCGCCATCGGCGACCAGACCTGGGCCCGGCACCTGGTCGACCTGATGGGGTTCCTGCCGTCGACGCACTGGCGTCGCTCGGTGGAGCTCGTCGGCCCGCTGCGGGCCCGCAAGGATGCCGCCGAGATCGCGGCGTTGCAGACCGCAGCGGCTGCGGCCGACCGGGTGGCCCGTCAGCTGCAGGGCGGCGAGATCCCCCTGATCGGCCGTACCGAGTCGGAGGTGTCCGAGGACCTCAGCCGGCGGCTGCTGGCCGAGGGCCACGCGCACGTCAACTTCGCCATCGTCGCCGCCGGCGAGAACGCGGCCTCGCCTCACCATCACGCCTCCGAGCGGGTGATCCGAGCCGGGGAGGTCGTCCTGTGCGACTTCGGGGGGACCTTGTCGGTGGCCGAGGGTGAGCCCGGCTACTGCTCGGACATGACGCGGATGATCTTCACCGGTGAGCCGCCGGCCGAGTTCCGCGAGCTGTACGACGTCCTGTTCGCAGCCCAGGCCACCGGGGTGGCCTCCGCCACGGTCGGCACCGCGGCGCAGGACGTCGACCGGGCCACGCGCAAGGTCATCGCCGATGCCGGCTACGGAGCGCAGTTCATCCACCGCACGGGCCACGGCATCGGGCTGTTCGAGCACGAGGACCCCTACATCGTCGAGGGCAACGAGGTGCTGCTCGAGGCGGGCCATGCCTTCTCCATCGAGCCGGGGATCTACATCGAGGGTCGCTGGGGTGCCCGCCTGGAGGACATCGTGGTGGCCACCGACGACGGCCCGGTGGCGTTGAACACTGCCGACCACTCCCTCGTCGTCGTCGAGGCCTGAGACTGCCGATGCGTCTCGACGCCGCCGCGGTGCTGTTGCAGTGGGCGACAGGCGGCCTGTTGTTCCTGTGGGTGACCACCCGCCGTCGCGAGGTCGGACTCGGGTACGGCTGGATGATGCGGGCGACCTTCGGGTTGATGGCCCTCGGGGCGTTCGGGGTGGCGCAGCTGACCGAACGGTCCTGGGGCCGCGACCTCGCCTCGATCGGGGTGTTCGTGGCGGCGTCCGGGGCGCTGGTCGTCTCGGTGCTGTGCCGCCGTGCCGGTGTCGCCGGTCAGCGCGCGCGGGTGGAGCGCCGCTCGGCCCGGGTGGCGGCCATGACCGGCATCGATCGGGACGTGCAGACCTTCGACAAGACGGCCCGGGAGTTCCCTCCGCAGCTCGATCTGATCGCCCCGGTGATCGGCCTGGCCGGCCTGTTGGCGGCTGCCGGTGGCGCGGGTGGTCCGTGGCCGACCGCGGCGCTACGGCTGGTGGTCGGCGCCGTGTTCCTCGGCGCGGTCAGCGACGCGATGCTGCTGGGGCACTGGTACCTGGTGCAGCCGGGCCTGACCCGTGCACCCCTACGCGAGCTGGTGCGCTGGACGATGTACACCTGGCCTGCGGAGCTGATCGTCCTGCTGCTGCCGGTGGGGATGGTGTCGGCGCTCAACGGTACCGTCGATGACGGCTATGCCGGGCTGCTCGGCTGGTTCTGGGTGGCATGCGTGATCGCCACCATCGTGCTCGAGGGCGTGACCTGGGCGGCACTCAAGGAGCGCCAGTACGCCGCGGTGATGGCGGCGACCGGCCTGTTGTACCTGGCGATCCTGACCGCCTTCGGCATGGATCTCGTGGCCCGGGCCGTGCTGAGCTGAGGGGGTTGCTGTCCTGAGCTGAGGACCGGGGCGGTACCCTCGTCACGACGAGCGCCGTAGGAGGAAGTCATGGCTCGAGCGATCTGGAGCGGAGCGATCAGCTTCGGGCTCGTGAGCATCCCGGTGCGGCTCTACTCGGCCGTAAGCCGCAAGGCGGTGTCGTTCAACCAGCTCGATGCCCGAACCGGTGCACGGGTCAAGCAGAAGCTGGTCTCGGCGGCCGATGGCGAGGAGGTGCTCCGGGAGCAGATCGTCAAGGGCTACCCGCTCGGTCCCGGCAGCTACGTGACGGTGACCGACGACGAACTGGCGTCGATCATGCCGGCGGCGCAACGGACCATCGAACTCGAGGAGTTCGTCGATCTCCACGACATCGACCCGGTGTACTTCGACTCGGCCTACTACCTCGTACCCGATGCCGCGGCGGTCAAGCCGTACGCGCTGCTCGTCGATGCGATGGAGCGGGCGGGGAAGGTCGGCATCGCCCGGTTCGTGATGCGTTCGAAGGAGTACCTGGCAGCGCTGCGAGTTCGTGATGGCAAGCTGATGCTCCACACCATGGTGTACGCCGATGAGCTCACTGCGGTCGAGGAGTTGCCGACGCTCGAAGCGGCAGGACAGGTCGAGTTGACCGAGCGGGAACAGGCAATGGCCGAGATGCTGGTCGAGTCGCTGACCGCAGCGTTCGAGCCGACGAAGTACCACGACGCATACCGCGACCAGTTGCTCGACATCATCGAACGCAAGGCCTCAGGAGAGACGGAGATCGTGGTCGCCGCCGGCGCAGTGGCCGAGACCCGGGTGGTCGACCTGCTTGCTGCGCTGGAGGCGTCGGTGGCCGAGGCAAAGGCGGCGCGGCGCCGTCACCCGACCGGTTCCCCCACGGAGAGTGGGGTTTCATCGGTCGTTCCGGGTGGAACCTCCAGCGAAACGACTGACCTCAACGCCCGCCGCACGGCCTGAATCTCACGTTGAGCGAGTCGACGGGCGCATTCTGCTGTCCCGAACCCAACCGACCCTCACCGCGACCCTTTGTTTCAGCGAATCGCTAGCGAATCGCTGGAACGACCCGAACGGAAGGGTGACGGCTCGCTGTCCGCGAAATTCGCGCGGAGAGTGGTGGTGTGCGCTCGGCGATCGTTCGGGCTCCGGGTTGGGGACCAGCCGTTCTGAGTGTCACACCCGTGGTGCAGGATGACTCCGGCGGGGTTGGGTCTGCCCTGGTTGTCGGACCCTTGTGCGATGTGTTCCGTACGGGGTGTCACCTCATGTTTCAACGCGTCGATCCAGTTCGCCAGGAAGGCCCGCTGTTCGGTCGGCGGCGGGCCGTGGTTCGGGAACGCTGTGACCAACTTGCCGATTCGATCGCTGATCTCGATCGGCGTCTGGGAGAGATCTCGGCTGAACGGCGGCGTTTGGCGCTCGAGCTCAAGGTCGAGCGGCGTCGCCTGTGGCCCGTTCTCTCCCAGCGGGGCAGGCAGCCCGCTACCGACGGTCGGGAGCAACTGCCTGCGGTGCGCCAGGGGGCAACGTTCTTGTGGGGGCGTCGTCTGCGGGCGGCGTGCGTGGCCCTGCTCAGTCGGTTCGGGCCGATGGCGTTACCGGAGCTGCACGCCCTGCTGCATCGATGTCATCTGGCGGTGGCCGGCACGAACCCGGTCAAGGCCTTGGCCGACGCGCTCGGCCACGAGCATGACGCCGGTCGTGCGAGACGCATCCGACGGGGCGTCTACCGGGCGTCGGCGGAGAGTGTCCAACGGTGGTCGGCTCCGGCCCGGCGGCTGTGGCCCGGAGGCCCGGTCATCGGTGAGGTGGATCCAGCTAGCCTCGGGTGATGCCACTGGTCGAGATCGACGGTCGTGTTCTCACGCTGTCCAACCTCGACAAGGTGCTGTACTCCGCTGTGGGCTTCACCAAGGCTCAGGTCGTCGACTACTACGCCCGCATCGCGCCGATTGCGCTGGTCCATCTGGGCGACCGTTCCGTGACGTTACGGCGTTACCCCGATGGGGTCGATGGCGTCAGCTTCTTCGAGAAGCGCTGCCCGAAGCACCGGCCTGAGTGGGTACGCACCGCCGATGGCCCCGGCGACCGCGGTGGACCGATCGGCTACTGCGTTCTCGATTCGACGGCGGCATTGGTATGGGCGGCCAATCTCGCCGCACTCGAGCTGCATGCACCGATGGCCCGGGCGGGCGATGTGGAGCACCCGGCGATGCTCGTGTTCGATCTCGATCCGGGCGAGCCGGCTGACATCGCCACGTGTTGTCGGGTCGCGCTCGAGATCCGTGAGGTTCTCGCAGCGGTCGGGCTACGGGGATGGCCCAAGACGTCAGGGTCGAAGGGTCTGCAGCTCTACGTGCCGCTGAACTGTCCGCACTCCCATGACCAGACCCGGGATTTCGCCCACGCGGTTGCCCAGTTGCTCGAACGCCGTGAGCCTGACCTCATCACCAGCGTGATGAGCCGGGCGCAGCGACCCGGCAAGGTGTTCATCGACTGGAGCCAGAACAGCCGGCACAAGACCACCATCGGGGTGTATTCGCTGCGCGCCCGGGCAGAGCCGACCGTGTCGACCCCGGTGACGTGGGAGGAGGTCGCTGCGTGCGCCGGCGGCGACCTGCCGTTGCGGTTCCGTTCGGACGAGGTGCTCGAACGGGTCGACCGCCTCGGCGATCTGTTCGCTGAGACGGCGACGCTCGTGCAGCAGCTGCCGCTCAGCGCGCCACGAAGTACTTCGCCTGCGGATGGTGGCAGATGATCGCCGAAGTGGTCTGCTCCGGCTGGTACTGCCAGCCGGTTTCCTCGCCGACCTCGATCCCGAGACGTCCGGCCTCGAGCAGTTCCGCCACCTTGGCGTTGTCCTCGAGGTCGGGGCAGGCCGGGTAACCCCAGCTGTACCGACCGCCACGGAACCCCTGCCGGAACAATCCGGTCAAGGTGGTGCCGTCCTCGTCGGGGAAACCCCACTCGGAGCGGATCCGCTGGTGCCAGTACTCCGCCAGGGCCTCGGTCATCTCCACGCCGAGACCGTGCAGGAGCAGGTACTGCTGGTAGCGGTTCTCGGTGAACAGCGCAGCGGTCTCCTCGGACACCCGGGCACCCATGGTCACGATGTGGAAGGCCGCGTAATCCTTCTCGCCCGATTCGATCGGGCGGAAGAAATCGGCGATGCAGAGGTACGGCGAGGCCGCCTGGCGTGGGTACGAGAAGCGCATGCGCTCGCTGCGTCGGTCGTCATCGGTCCACACCACCAACTCGTTGCCGTCGCCATTGACCGGGAAGTAGCCGTACACGACCTGGGGAACCAGCAGGTTCTCGGCCTTGGCCAAGGCCAGCTGCTCGCGCAGCATCGGGCGTACCCGGTCCTTGAAATCGGCGTCCGACTCGACGGTCTGCTGCCCGGTACCGTCGACGGCTGTGATCGGCCGGAACTGCCACTGGTTGCGGAACAGCGCCGTCTCGTTGACGTAGGAGACGATCTCGTCGAGCGCAACGCCCTTGACGACCTTGGAACCGAGGAACGGGGGCGTGAACACCGTGTTGGCGGCGTCCACCTCGGGCGAGCGACGCGGGCCGTCCGTCGCCGGCTCGGCTGTGTGCAGCCGGGATCGTTCGGGCAGGCCCCGCCCCGTCGGTGTCCGACCGAAGTCGGGGTCGTCCTCGCCGCTGCGGCGCAACTCGCCGAGCCGGTCCATCACCCGGAGACCCTCGAAGGCGTCCTTGCCGTAGAACAGACGTCCGGCGTAGACCTCGCGCAGGTCCCGTTCCACGTAGGACCGGGTGAGGGCGGCGCCGCCGAGCAGCACCGGGATATCGGCGAGGCCGCGGTTGTTGAGCTCCTCGAGGTTGTCGCGCATGATCAGCGTCGACTTCACCAGCAGGCCGCTCATCCCGATGGCGTTCGCGCCGGTCGTGACGGCCTTGTCGATCATCTCGGCGATGCCGACCTTGATCCCGAGGTTGTGGACCTCGTAGCCGTTGTTGGTCAGGATGATGTCGACGAGGTTCTTGCCGATGTCGTGGACGTCGCCCTTGACGGTGGCGAGCACGATGCTGCCCTTGGTGGAGGCGGTGTCGGCCTTGTCCATGAACGGCTCGAGGTAGCCGACAGCGGCCTTCATGGTCTCAGCCGACTGCAGCACGAAAGGGAGCTGCATCTCGCCGCTGGCGAAGAGGTCGCCGACGACCTTCATCCCGCCCAGCAGCGGTTCGTTGATGATGTCGAGCGGGGCCATCGCCGCCGCCATCGCCTCGTCGAGCTCGGTTTCGAGCCCGTCGCGGTCGCCGTCGATGATCCGCTGGGACAACCGTTGCTGCACCGGCCAGCCGCTGCGGTCCTCCTTGATCGCCTTGGTGACGGTGACCCCGGCGAACACGGCGAGCAGCGTCTGCAGCGGGTCGTAGCCCGTGGCAGGGTCCCGCCGGTCGTAGATGAGGTCGAGACAGACCTGGCGTTGCTCGTCGGGGATGCGGTTGAGCGGCTGGATCTTTCCGGCGTGCACGATCGCCGAGTCGAGCCCGGCCTGTACGCACTCGTTGAGGAACACGCTGTTGAGCACGTGGCGCGCCGCGGGCGACAGGCCGAAGGACACGTTGGACACGCCGAGCGTGGTGAAGCAGCCGGGCAGTTCCTGTTTGATGCGGCGAATGGCCTCGATGGTGGCCATGGCGTCGCGCCGCAGGTCGTCGTCTCCGGTGGAGAGCGGGAAGGTGAGGGCGTCGAAGATGAGGTCCGAGGACTCGAGCCCGTAGCGGTTCACCGCGAGATCGTGGATGCGGTGGGCGATCCGCATCTTCCAGTCGAGGTCGCGGGCCTGGCCCTCCTCGTCGATCAACAGGCAGATCACTGCGGAGCCGAACTCGCGGGCGAGGGAGAAGACCCGGTCGAGGCGGGAACCGGGCGCGTCGCCGTCCTCGAGGTTGGCCGAGTTGAGCACCGCCCGACCGCCGATCCATTGCAGACCGGCCTCCATGACCTCCGGCTCGGTCGAGTCGAGGGTCAGCGGGACCGAGGACTGGGTACACAGGCGGCGGATCAGCTCGTCCATGTCGCCGGTGCCGTCGCGCCCGACGTAGTCGACGCACACGTCGAGCAGGTGGGCGCCTTCCTTGATCTGGTCGCGGGCCATCTGGACACATCCGTCCCAGTCGCCCTCGACCATCAACTCCCGGAACTTCTTGGAACCGTTGGCGTTGGTGCGTTCGCCGATGATGAGGAACGAGGTGTCCTGCTCGAGCGGCGTGGCGGAGTAGATCGAGGCCGCGGCGGGCTCGTGGACCGGGTTGCGAACTGCCGGGGTCAGCGGCCGGCAGGTCTGGTCCAGCGTGCGGATGTACTCGGGCGTGGTGCCGCAGCAACCGCCGATGACCTGGACCCCGAGCTCGGTGACGAAGCGCCGCAGGTAGTCGGCGAGCTGGTCGGCGGTCAGGTCGTAGTGCATGTGCCCATCGACCACGGAGGGCAGACCGGCGTTCGGGAGACACGACACGGGCATCCGGGCGTGCTCGCAGAGATAGCGGAGGTGCTCCCACATCTCTGCTGGACCGGTGGCGCAGTTGATACCGATGACGTCGGGCCGCAGCGGGTCGATGGCGGCGAGCGCCGCAGCGATCTCGGTGCCGGGCAGCATGCGGCCGGTCATCTCGATGGTGACCTGCGCCTGGATCGGCACGTCGCGGCCGCAGGATCGCATGGCCAGGCGCGACCCGGCCATGGCCGCCTTGAGGCCCAACAGGTCGAACTGGGTCTCGATCAGCAGCAGGTCGACCCCGCCGTCGAGCAGGCCGCGGGCCTGTTCCTCGTACGCGGCGCGTAACTCCCGGTAGGTGATCTGGCCGAGCGAGGCGAACTTGGTCCCCGGGCCCATCGACCCGGCGACGGCGCGGGGCCGGCCCGGGTTCGCAGCGGTGAACTCGTCGGCCACGGCCCGGGCCAACTGGGCCGCCTGCGCATTCAGTTCGTAGCAGCGATCGGCGAGCCCGTACTCGGCGAGCGGGACCGCGAAGCTGCCGAAGGTGTTGGTCTCGGTCACGTCGGCCCCGGCCTCGAAGTAGAGCCGGTGCATGTTCGAGATGACGTCGGGCCGGGTCATCACCAACAGCTCGTTGCAGCCCTCGTAGGCGGCACCGCCGAAGTCGTCGGGCCCGAGACCGAGGGTCTGGATGTGGGTTCCCGTCGCTCCGTCGTAGATCACGACGCCACGCTCGAGCATTGACAGGAAGTCGGCCATGCACTCAGGGTAGCGAAGGCCCTCCCGGGGTGACGACGGGTCATTTGGCGCCGATCGCCCGCCTCCCGGGTGCACCGGCGCTGGTGGCGACCCCGGTGAGGCCCCCCGGGCCCGGGGTCACTAGCCTGCCACCTCGGTGAAGATCTACACGCGCAGTGGCGACGACGGTACGACCGGCCTGTTCTACGGGGGCCGGGTGGCGAAGGACTCACCCGCCCCGTGGGCGTACGGCACGGTGGACGAGGCACAGGCGGCGCTCGGCGTCGCGCGGGCCCTGGTGGTGCGCGACAGCGAGCTCGACGGGATCCTCGTCGGGTTGTGCCGCGACCTCTACGTGGCGATGGCCGAGCTGGCCACCCTGCCCGAGAACCATCACAAGCTCAGCCCGGGGACCACGGCGGTGACGCCGTCGATGGTTGAGGCCCTCGAAGTGCTCATCGACGAGGTCAGCGAGCGGTTCAGTCCGCCCACCGAGTTCGTCATCCCCGGCCAGACGATGGTTGCCGCGCAGCTCGACGTGGCCCGCACCGTGGTCCGTCGGGCCGAGCGGCTGGCCATCACCGCCGTCGGCGGCGCCTCGGTGGTGGTGGCTTACCTGAACCGGTTGTCGGACCTGTGCTGGACCCTGGCCCGCTGGGTCGAGGCCGACGAGGGCTCCTTGCCCAGTCGCGGAGCGTCCGACGCTCGCTAGCGTGCGAGGCGTGACCATCGAGCTGCAACTCCTCGCTGAAGTCCCCGCCGACGCCGCGGTGTCGGTTCACGCCGCTTTCCCTGGCCGGCTCGATGCCGGCCCCGTGCCCGCCTCGGCGCTCGGTGCTCTCAACTTCGAGGGCAAGGCCGACCAGCTCCAGGTCGTGCCCCTCGACGGGCGCGTCGTGATCGTGGTCGGCCTCGGTGACCCGGCGGCGGTGCTGCCGGCGACCTTGCGGCGCGTCGGCGCCCAGATCAGCAAGGCGACCAAGAAGTTCGCCAGGATCACCGTGGCGGTATTGGCCGACCTCGAGGCTGCCCGCGCTGCGGCGCACGCCATCGACGCAGCAGGTCCCCCCGATCCCGCCACCGACCCGTCCGCTGGCGACGTCGGCCCCGAACGTTCCGGGGAGGCCCAGGGTCTCGTCGAGGGCCTCCTGCTCGCCGCCTACGAGTTCACCGACCACAAGTCCGATCCGCCCCGGCGCGTCCTGACCACGATCGACCTGGTCGTGCCGAGCGACGCGGCGCGCGCCGGAGCCGAACGAGGCCGGGTCCTCGCGGACGCAGTGTGCCTCGCCCGTGACCTGGTGAACGAGCCGGGAGGCTCGCTGACCCCGCGGCGTCTGGCGGACCGCGCCCGCAAACTGGCCAAGAAGGGCGGGTTCGAGGCCAAGGTCTACAAGCGCAAGGAGCTGGCCGAGATGGGCATGGGTGGCCTGCTCGGGGTCAACCGCGGCTCCTCGCAGCCGCCGCGGTTCGTCGAGTTGCGCTACCGGCCCAACGGCGAGTCCCGGGGAACGGTGGCCCTGGTCGGCAAGGGGATCACCTTCGACAGCGGCGGCCTGTCGCTGAAGACCGCGGCCGGGATGATGACGATGAAATGCGACATGGCCGGCGCGGCGGCGGTGCTTGGGGCGTTCGTGGCCATCAGCCGGCTCCGGCCCCCGGTGGAGGTCCGCGGCTACCTGCCGATGACCGACAACATGACCGGTGGCGATGCGATGCGGCCCGGTGACGTGCTCCGGTTGCGCAACGGTAAGACCATCGAGGTGCTCAACACTGACTCCGAAGGCCGGTTGGTCCTCGCCGATGCCCTGTCGCTGGCGTCGGAGGCCCGCCCTGACGCCATCGTCGATCTCGCCACCCTCACCGGCGGATGTGTCGTGGCGCTGGGACCGAAGCTGGCCGGGTTGATGGGTCGCGACGACCGTTGGATAGAACAGGTGGAGGCCGCTGCGGCTGCCAGCGGCGAACCGGTGTGGCGCCTGCCGTTGCCCACGGAGTATCGCAAGCAGTACGA
>CAIXPF010000158.1 GCA_903921205.1 uncultured Acidimicrobiia bacterium
CCGGCCCCCAGGCACCGACCAGACCGTTGGTGACGCCACCGGCGAGGCCCGCCACCTCGGAGCCGCGGGTGTCGGCATCGGTGACCGGGCTCGTGGCGCCCTCCTCCGGCTCAGCGGCGGTACGGATGGGGGAGCTGAATCGAACCAGGATCCGCACGCCCACCAGCAGCAGCAGTATGGCCAAGAAGGGCCGCAGCTTGGCGGCATCGACGTTGGCGAGCACGGTGGTGCCGATGAGGGCGCCGATCGAGCCGGGGATGGCCAGGCGGGCGACGAGCCGTTTGTCGATGTTGCCGAGGCGCCAGTGCGAGACCCCGGCGGCCACCCCGGTTGCCACCTTGGCCACGTTGATCGACGCCGAGACCGCCCCGGGGGCGATCCCCATGCTCAGCATGATGCTCGAGGAGGTCGGGCCGAAACCCATGCCGAGCGCTCCGTCCACCATGGAGGCGAAGAAGCCGGCCAGGGCGACACCGATGAGTTCCTTGGACATGGCGTAAATCCTACCGGAGAACCGGTAATTCGCAATGGGGCATTATGCCCTCGTCGCCGTGCCCGTTCGACCCGTTCGACCCGTTCGACCCGACCGTCCTGGCCAACCGTCCGGGACAGGGTCAGTGGCCCTGCCAGTCGGGTTCCCGACGTTCGGCGAAGGCGGCCCGGCCTTCCCGGGCGTCATCGGTGGACTGGGCGACGATCCGCATGGTCTCGCCGAACCGCACGGCATCGACCCAGGGCAGCTCCCGGCTGCGCACGGCCACCTCCTTGGTGGTGCGCACGGCGAGCGGCGCGACGCGGCACAACCGCTCGGCGAGGGCCTTGGCCTCGGCGAGCACCTGGTCCGGTGCGACGATGCGGCCGACGAGGCCCATCTCCTTCGCCCGTGCCGCGTCGACGGGGTCACCGAGCAACAGCAGTTCCATGGCGTCCTCCCAGCGCAGCCGTTGGGGCATGCGGATCGCCCCAACGATGGTGGGCACCCCCAGGCGGACCTCGGGGAAACCGAAGGTGGCCTGCTCCGAGGCGATGACGAAGTCGCAGAAGGACACCGCGGTGACCGCGTAGCCCAGGCACACGCCGTTGACCGCGGCGATGGTGGGTTTGAACAGCTCGAGGCCGCTCTCGAAGGAGTTGACGGTCGGCTTCTCCCAGAACGTCCCCTTGAACGTGCCGGCCGCGCCGGCGCCGTCCCGCACATCAGCACCGGCGCAGAACGCCCGTCCGGCGCCCGTGAGGATGGCGACCCAGGCGTCGGGGTCCTCGAGGAATCGGGTCCAGGCTGCGTTGAGGCCGTCGCGCATGGCGCCGTTGATGGCGTTGAGCCGTTCCGGCCGGTTGTAGGTGATCGTCACGACGTGGCCGTCCTGCTCGTAGAGGACGGGCGGTTGCGCTTCGGCGGCGGCATCGGTCATGGCCGCGCAGGCTAGGTCGCCGGGGGAGCGGCCCGGCTCGAGGGTGTCACGGGGCCGGTGACAGGCGGTAGCGTCTGGCGGGTAGCTCCCCCGCACGAGCCGCCGGCCGGACCGGGCGGGGACGCGTTCGATCACCGCACGAAGGACGGGCAGACCCATGAGCGACAACGTCGAATCCGAGCTCGGCGTCGAAGAGGCCGAGGCGTTCCGGGCCCGGTGCCGGGCCTTCCTCGAGGAGCACGCCACCGGCATCTCCGTCGAGGGGCCCGATCCCCGGAGCGAGAAGGAGATCGCCGCCAACAAGGCCTTCCAGCAGAAGGTGGCCGCGGCGGGCCTGGCGGGCATCATCTACCCGGCCGAGTACGGCGGTGCCGGGCTGACCAAGGCCCACGAGCGGATCTGGCGCGAGGAGTACGGCAAGGTCCCCGACATGACCGCGCAGCTCACCATCAGCCACGGCATGTGCATGCCGATGCTGGCCGAGTACGGCAGCCACGAGCAGAAGTCGCAGTTCCTGGCGGACTGCATCGCGGCGCGCACCGTGTGGTGCCAGATGTTCTCCGAGCCCGGCGCCGGCTCCGACGT
Source organism: uncultured Acidimicrobiia bacterium (assembly GCA_903921205.1). Taxonomy (GTDB): domain Bacteria; phylum Actinomycetota; class Acidimicrobiia; order Acidimicrobiales; family CAIXPF01; genus CAIXPF01. The sequence continues at coordinate 1,998 of CAIXPF010000158.1, forward strand.
GGCCTCGCTGCAGACCAAGGCCACCCTCGACGGCGACGAGTGGACCATCAACGGCCAGAAGGTGTGGACCACCCTGGCCCACGTGTGCGACTACGGCATCATCATCGCCCGCACCGACGTCGAGCAGGTCAAGCACCGCGGCATCTCGATGTTCATCGTCGACATGAAGGCCCCCGGTGTCGAGATCCGGGCCATCAACCAGATCGACGGCGGCAAGCACTTCAACGAGATCTTCTTCACCGACGTGCGCATCCCCAAGTCGTGGCAGGTCGGCCCGCTCAACGAGGGCTGGCGACTGGCCACCGCGATGCTGATGTACGAACGGGTGGCCATCGGCACCGGCTCCAAGAGCGGGGTGTCCACGCCGACCTACAAGTACCTGGCCGGCGAGGCGACCCGCCGGGGGGTCATCACCGACCCGGTGGTCCGCCAGGACCTGATGCGGCTGTACACGGAGGAGACCACCAAGAGCCTGGTGGCCATGCGTACCCGGGCCGAGCTGAAGTCCGGCAAGACCCCGGGGCCGGGCGGGTCCTTGGGCAAGCTGCACACCGCGGTCATCGCCAAGCTGGCCCGCCGGATCACCCTCGGCATCGCCGGTCCGGCCGGGGTGGCCTGGGAGGAAGGTGTGGGCGACGGCGACAAGCACGCCCGCAGCGTGCTGCGCAGCTTCTCCGCCACCATCGCCGGCGGCACCGACGAGATCCAGAAGAACATCATCGGTGACCGGGTCCTGGGCCTGCCCCGCGACATCGCCACCGACATCGACGTGCCGTTCAAGGACCTCAGGGTGGGTACCCAGAAGTCGGCGGGCTGAACGGGCCGGCGGTCACGACAGCTAGGGTCGGCGGCCATGACCGTGCCCACCCTGCACCTCGACGGCCACGTCGCCACCATCGAGCTCCAGCGTCCCGACAAGCGCAATCGCATCGAGCCCGACGATCTCGTCGAGCTCCTCGCGCTGTTCGACCGGATCGTCGAGGCCGACGACGTGCGCGTGGTGGTGTTGGCGGCCCGTGGCCCGTCGTTCTGCTCGGGGTTCCATCTCGGGGCACTGACCGAGGGCACCCGTTCGCCGGTGTCCTTCGGCGAGATGTGCGACCGGCTGGCCCGCCTGCCCATGCCGACCATCGCCCAGATCGAGGGCAACATCCACGGTGGTGGCACCGATCTGGCGCTCTCGTGCGACTTCCGCATCGCGGCCGAGCACATCCACCTGCTCATGCCCGCAGCCCGTTTCGGGCTGCAGTACTACGGCAGCGGGCTGCAGCGGTTCGTGGCGGCCATCGGCCCGTCCGCCACGAAGAAGCTGTTCCTCACCGCGCTCCCGGCCGACTCGGCCACGCTGCTGCGGGTGGGTTACCTCGACGAGGTGGTGTCCGACGACTACGTGCGCACCCGGGTGGCGGAGCTCGCCGACGCCATCTGCCTGCTCGGCCCCGAGGCCGTGACCAGGACCAAGGCCGCCATCGACGGGTTCGCCTCGGGGGCCATGGACGTGGCTGCGGTCGACGAGTCGGCGCGGGCGTCGATGCGTTCGGCCGAGCACCGTGAGGGACTGCGGGCCCTGGCGGAGAAGCGCCCGCCGGTGTTCTCACCGTCGACCCTGCGCTGACCCCGGGCGGGCGCCGGCGCGGCCCGGCGTGGCAGGCTCGTGGTCATGGCCGCCACCGAACCCAAGCGACTGTCGCTGAACGCGTTCTCGATGAACTGCGTGTCGCACATCAACCAGGGGCTGTGGGTGCGCGACGACACCCGCAACATCGAGTACCGCACCCTGGCCCCGTGGATGGAGCTGGCCCGGATCCTCGAGGCCGGTTGCTTCGACGCCCTGTTCCTCGCAGACGTGGTGGGCCTCTACGACGCCTACCGGGGTGGCCCGGAGGTGTCGATCCGTGAGGGCATGCAGGTGCCGGTGAACGATCCGATGCTGCTGATCCCGGCGATGGCGACGGTGACCGAGCACCTCGGCTTCGCCGTCACGTCGTCGATCCTGCAGACCCACCCGTTCACCTTCGCCCGGCAGATGTCGACCCTCGACCATCTCACCGGCGGCCGGGTCGGTTGGAACGTCGTCACGTCGTACCTGCCCAACGCCGCCGCCAGCCTCGGCCTGAAGGACCTGCCCGGCCACGACGAGCGCTACGACATGGCCGACGAGTACCTCGAGGTCCTCTACAAGCTGTGGGAGGCCTCCTGGGAGGACGATGCCGTGCTGGCGGACAAGGCCCGCCGCATCTATGCCGACCCCGACAAGGTGCACCGCATCGACCACGTCGGCCGCTACTACGAGGTCGCCGGGCCCCACCTGTGCGAACCGTCGCCGCAACGCACGCCGTTGTTGTTCCAGGCCGGTTCGTCGCCCCGCGGCCGGGAGTTCGCCGCACGACACGCCGAGTGCGCCTTCGTGCTGTCCAGCCGCCGCCAGCTCGCCGCCGGCAAGGGCCCGGTGGCCGACATCCGGGCGCGGGCGGCCCGCTACGGCCGCAACCCCGACGACATCCGCTTCTACCAGGGCCTCTCACCGGTGGTCGGCGGCACCGAGGCCGAGGCCAAGGCCAAGGCCGCCGAGTACCTCGACCAGCTCAGCACGGAGGCCGCACTGGCCCACCTGTGCGGCTCGGTCGGGGTGGACCTCGGCGCCATCGACCCTGACCGGCCGCTCGAGACCTTCGACGGCAACGGCATGACCGGGGTGGTCAAGGGCCTGCTCGACAGCGCACCTGCAGGGACCCGGACCTTCCGCGACCTGGCCAAGGCCAACATGGCCGGACAGTTCGTGGTCGGCACACCCGAGCAGCTCGCCGACACCCTGGCCGAGTTCGGTTCGCTCGGCATCGACGGGTTCAACCTGGTGTACGCCACCACGCCGGGCACCTTCGTCGAGTTCATCGACGGGGTGGTGCCGGTGCTGCAGCAGCGGGGCCTGGTCCGCACCGACTACGAGCCGGTCCCGCTGCGCGAACGCCTCTTCGGGGCCCCGCGGCTGCCGGACCGTCATCCCGCCGGGCAGACCCGGATCGAGGCGTCCCGTCGCTGGGCCGAGGCCCGCGCCGGGCAGCCCCTCGCCCCGAGCTGATCGCCTGTCCGGGACCCGCGCCGGGCCCCGGCCGCTCGATGCGCAGGGCTGCGGTGGGGCCGTGCCGGGGTGAACGTGCCGGCGGTCACGCGATGGGCGAGACTGTCGGGCATGGGTGCATTGGAAGGTATTCGGGTCCTCGAGCTCGCCGGCGGTATCGGCGTGGCCTACGCCGCCAAGTTGCTGGCCGACCTCGGCGCGGACGTCGTGCGCGTGGAGGACGAGGGCGACCTGGTCCGGGCCCGACCGTTCGGCGTCCATCGTTGGTTGAACACCAACAAGCGCTCGATGCGCAACGGCGACGGGCTGCTCGCCGAGGCCGACCTGCTGCTGCACGACCTGACGCCCGCAGCTGCCGCGGCGGCCGGCCTGGACGCCGCGTCGCTGCTCGCCGCCCACCCCCGGCTGGTCGTGGGGACCATCACGCCGTACGGCTCGACCGGCCCGTGGGCCGACTTCGCGGCGACCGAGCTCAACGTGATCCACGCCAGCAGCTGGGGCTACCTCTCACCGGCGGCGGCCACCGACCCCGAGTTGCCGCCGCTGAAGGCCCCCGGCCATCACGCCACGATCCTGACCGCCACCGTCGGGGCCACCGCCTGTCTCGCTGCGGTCGACCGGGCGGCGCGGACCGGCCAGGGCGAGCACGTCGACTTCTCGATGCTCGCCGCAGGCGCCCGGATGACCGAGACCGCCCCGGCCGCGGCCCTCTTCCAGCGGGCCGACGCCACCCGCCTGGGGACACGGTCGTTGATCCCGTGGTCGATCTACCGCTGCCGTGACGGGCTCATCCAGTTCATCTGCGTCGAGCAGGCACACTGGGAAGCGCTGCTCGAGCTGATGGGCAACCCCGAATGGGGCACGCTCGAGGTGTTCGCCGACAACAACGCCCGACGCGAGAACGTCGACCTGGTGCAGCTCTACGTGTCGGAGTGGATGGCCGAGCAGGAGGTCGTCGACCTCTACCACCGGGGCCAGGCTGCCCGTATCTGCCTGGCGCCGGTGTACACGATGGAGCAACTCGCCGAGGACGCCCACTTCATCGAACGGGGCTTCTTCGTCGAGGATCCCGACGGCCTGCGGCTGCCGTCGTGCGGGTTCACGTACGACCAGCCGTGGTGGGCCCTGCGCCAGGCCGCACCGCAGCTCGGCGCCCACGACGGTCAGCTCTGGCGTGACCGGCCGGCAGCAGCGGTACCGGCCGAGGCCACCACCGCTGCTCCGGTCGTGCCGGCACGGCCCCTCGACGGGGTCCGGGTCTGCGACTTCACGTGGGTGTGGGCCGGGCCCTACTGCACCCAGATGCTGGCCCACCTCGGTGCCGACGTCGTCCGCCTCGAGTCGCCCGATCACCTGTGCCTGTTCCGGCGCCTGCCGTTCAACCCGCCGGAGCTGCCGCTGACCCCGGACTCCAACGGCCTGTTCCAGCTGTACAACTCCGACAAGCGCAGCCTGGGCATCGACCTGCGGCGGGCCGAGGCCCGAGCGGTCGTCGAGCGTCTCGTCGCCGTCAGCGACGTGGTGGTCGAGAACTTCGCGGTCGGGACCCTCGCCGACCTCGGCTACACGGTCGAGGCGCTGCGAGCCATCAACCCGAACGTGATCGTGGTGTCGATCACCGGGTTCGGCCAGACCGGCCCGAACGCCGCGTACATGGCCTACGGCCCCTCCGGTGGTGCTGCCGCCGGCCTGTACGCGGCGAACGGCTACGAGGGCGGCGACGCCGCCGAGACCGGTGTCGCCATCGGTGATCCCGGGACCGGCCTCACCGCCGCATGGGCCACGGTCGCTGCGCTGGTGGGCCGTCGCCTGACCGGTGTCCCGGCCCGGGTCGATGTGGGGATGGTGGAGGCGATCGCCGCCACCGTCGGCGAGCTGTGGCTGCAGTACCTCAGCGACGGCGTGCCGCCCGGACCGTCGGGCAACCGCGACCCGCAGTGGGCGCCGCACGGCGTGTACGCCACCGCCGCCGACGAATGGGTCACCGTCGCCGTGACCAGTGATGCCCAGTGGGCGGCACTGGTCGGCGTGGTGGGCTCCGATGGTGGCGACGTCGCGACCGCTCTCGGCGACGCCCGCTTCGCCACGGTCGCCGGCCGCAAGGCCCACGAGGCCGAGATCGACGACGTGCTGCAGCGCTGGGTCGCCGGCCAGGACCGCTGGGAGCTCACCCGGCGGTTGCAGGCGGTGGGGGTGGCGGCCGTGCCGTCCATCTCGCCGTTGGAACTGTGGGGTGGCAATGAGCAGCTCGCCGCGATCGGCATGCTGGAACAGCCGGACCACCCGGTGACCGGACGTCACACCGTGCCCGGCGTACCGTGGCGGTTGGCGAACGGCCCGAACGGCCTGCGCCGTGCCGCCCCGGTGCTCGGTCAGCACACCGACGAGGTGCTCGACGAGCTGGGCTTCACCCCGGCCGAGGTCGCCGCGCTGAAGACCGCCGGTGCGGTTCGGGTGGCGGCACCGATCGGGGAGCGCGCCACGGGTTGATCACTCCTCGCCGGTCGGCGAGGACCCGCGGCGGTCCGTACCCGGTAGCATCTCGCCATCAGGGTGTACCGGGTGGTGTCGGCGGCCGTGCTGTGCATCGGCGTGATGGCGGGTGCCCTCGGCTGCGCCGGTGACGCCCCCGACGTGAGCACGGCCGGGGCCGTCTACGGCGCCGTTCTGGCCGAGGTCCTGGCCGAGGAACCGCTCGTCGCCACGTCGCCGGGGGTACTGCCGGTGCTGTACGTGGCGCCGCTGGACAAGCGCTACCCGATCGATCTCGCCGACCAGGCCGAGGTGCTCGAGCGACTGCGCTCCGACGCCGACGTGCGCTTCGTCGACGACCGGGCCGAGGCGATCGACGACGAACGACCCGAACGACCGGTACGCGACGGCGCAGTCCTGGTGGAGCTCGGCCCGTTGCAGGGGGAGAAGGACGGGTACACCGTGAACCTGCGTCGCTCCGACGACGCGCTCGAGCCCCGGGAGCGATCGGCGGTCGTCAGCCGGGCCGACGGGACGTGGGCGGTCGTGCTGGTCGCTCGCTGAGCACCGCAGCGGCCCGTACGGCCCGACCGGCGTCGCCGTCATCCACCCCGGCCTCGATCGCCCGTCGTTGCAGTTCCCGCAGGGTACGGACCGCGGCAATGGCGACATCGTCCTGTTCGTCGGGCTGGACCAACTCGGCGAGCAGCGCGGCCTCCAGCACGGCGTGCTCGTGCCGGCCGGCGATCTGCAGCCGCCGCGCCTGCTCGAGCACCGAGCGGCGCAGATCGGCGGGCGGGAGCAGGGTGTCGCGCCAGCTGCGCAACACGTTGCGTTCGACCATGCCGGTGATCGCCCCGCCGGCCAGCAACGATGCCACCACCAGCAACCCCAGCCATGCGGGCAGGCGGATCCCCACCGGGATCACCGCCCCGGCGACCCAGGCCAGCTGGAAACGGGTCTCGAAGCGGGCGAAGGTTCGAGCCCGGTCGACGTCGGGCGCATGGCTCTGCACGATGCTGTCGAAGGCCAACCGCCCGACGCTGGTGCCCATCCCGACCACGAGAACGCAGCCGGCCACCACGGCGGGCAGGACCCGGACCGATGCCAGCAGACAGCAGACCGCCGGCACGATCAGGCCGGCCCGCAGCAGGGAGGCCTCGTCGTAGCGCCGGCGCAATGCGGGACCGACGAAGGTGCCGAGCAGCGCCCCGGCGGTGGCCGTGGCGGCGACCAGGCCGAA
>CAIXPF010000159.1 GCA_903921205.1 uncultured Acidimicrobiia bacterium
CACCTGCGGGCCGCCTCCGGCGCGTCCGGCCTCACAACGCCCGGAAACGCGGATCCTGGCCGAGCAGCACCCGGCCGCTGTCGAAGATCATGCGACGGATCCGTTCCCAGTTGACCGCCATGCCGTGCACGTCGCGCAGGGCCTGCTCGAGGACGTGGCCGCGCTGCAGCACGGCGCTGGTGCCGCACACGAACGCCCGGCTGACCCCGCCGAGGGACACCTGCACGGCATGGTCGGCTGCGGCGAAGAGCGCCGCCCGCTGCGCCGCGGTGGGCCCGCCGCCGTGCACGCCATCGGGAGCGGCCGCCCCACCCGCCCCGGGGTCCGCCGCTGCCCACACGCTCTCGGCGGCGTCGAGCAGGCCGGTCCACGCAGCCCGGCTCGAGGCGGTCAGCTCGGCCACGGTGAGCTGCACGTTCGGCCAGTCGCGCGGCGTGGCGTCGTCGAGCGACGAGCGGTACTGCGACAGTGCCGCGGTCAGCTCGGCCAGCGCCGAGCGCAGCACCCCGAGGCTGATCGCCGCGGCCGACGTCCCGGTCACCGAGGTGAAGCGCAGACGGTACAGCGGACGGTCGGCGCGCACGGGGCGTTCCCACGCATGGGCCAGCGCCTCGGGCACGAACGCGTCGGTCACCACCACCGTGTGGCTGCCGGTGGCCCGCATGGCCGAGGCGTCGGCCCAGGTCCGCTCGACCGTCAGCTCGGCGGCGGGCACCAGCATCCACCGCACGGCGTCGCCACCGCTGCCACGTCCGAGGTCGCCGCCGGGAACGCTGCCGGGAACGCCGTCGGGATCGCCGGGGGCGACCTCGGGGGCTGCGGCGGGGGCTTCGATGCGGGCGCCGAGCACGGCCCAGTCGGCGTGGGCGGCGCCACTGACCACCGACCACCGGCCCGACACCCGGTACCCGCCGTCAACGGGCACGGCCGTGCCGGCGACCAGGTTCGAGAAGGCGTAGCTCGCCGCCGGGTCGGCGAAGACCACCGCACGGGCGTCGTCGTCGAGGTACGCGGCGACACGGCCGGCCACACCGGCGTTGGACACGCACCACGCGGCCGACGGGTCGGCGGCGCCGAGCTCCTCGTACACCGCGAGCTGGGTGGGCGGCGACGCCTCCCAGCCGCCCACCTCGCGTGGCGCCACCAGGCGGAACATGCCGGCCTCGCCCAGGGCCGCGACCACCTCGGGCGCGAGCCGGGCGTGCTGCTCACCCCACGGCCGTCCTGCGGCGACCACCGCAGCGATCGAACGGGCCGCGCCGATCGCATCGGCACCGTCGACGGCGTCGCCGTGTGGTGCACCGGGCCGGTCGCCGGCGGGTCGGCTGGGGTTGACTGCCATGGCCGCAGTTGTAGCCGCCGACCGAGCCGGTCGCGAACCCGCGGTACCATCTGCCCTCGTGCAGCACCTGACCGCTCCCCGTGACGCCGCCTACGCCGAGGTGGCCCATGCCGGCGACTGGCTCACCGCCGCCGAGCGGGTGGCCGTGTGGCGCGAGGTCCGCGACGCCGCCACCAACGAGCTCGACCGCCGCCGGGCCGCGGCCCTCAGCCCCAACGCCGTGGAGGGACGCCATCCCGCCTCCGGACCGTTGTCGGCGGTCGATGTCGAGGTCGTCCACCGCATCGCCACCGACCCCGGCCGGCTGACCCGCTCGTGGGCCGAGGCCGCCATGGCCGAGATCGGCGAGGAGCGCTACACCGAGCTGGTCGGGGTGACCGCCATCGTGACCGTGCTCGACACCTTCGCCCGGGCCATGGGCTGGCCGGCGCCGGAGCTGCCCGACCCGGTCGCGGGCGCGCCGACCCGGGTGCGGCCCGAGGGCATGGGCGACACCGGGGCCTGGGTGTCCCAGGTCGTCGAGAAGACCCGCGCCAACGTCACCCGAACCCTGACGTTGGTGCCGGTCACCAACGGCACCTGGCGCACGCTGGTCGACTCGCACTACACCCGCGGCCCGCAGTTCTTCGACCTGGCGTGGTCCCGCCCGTTGAGCCGGCCGCAGGTCGAGCTGGTGGCGGCCCGTACGACGGTCGCTCAACAGTGTTTCTATTGAACGTCGTCCCATGCGACGCTGCTCCGTGCGAGCAGTGAGGTCAACGGCCTCGAGGTCGACCTGGCGGCGGTGCTGGACCGGTCGTTCTTCGGCGACTGCGGCGTGCCCGGCTCGGCCGTGCTGCTGCGCTTCGCCGATGCGGTCGTCGGTGGTGGCGACGTCGACGCCGCCCGGGCCGCGGTCCTCGCCGAGCTCGGCGAGGCCGAGCTGTGGGAGGCCGCCGCCACGGTGGCGGCGTTCTGCGGGCTGGTGCGGGTCGCCGACGGCACCGGCATCCCCCTCGACGACGGGATGCTGCTCGCCTCGCAGGACCTGCGGGCGGCGATGGGCATCGACGAGTTCTCCGGCGCCGGCAACTCCGGCCCGGTCGCGCTCGACACGGTCGACGACCACGACGTCGAGGCGCTGTTCCGCTGACGGCGACGGCCGGCCGGGCCCGGAACAGCCCGGCCCGGCCGACCGGCCGACCGATCAGGCGAAGTGGACGCCGGGGTAGCCCTCGGTCGCTTCCTTGCCGATCCGGCCGAGATAGCGCGGGGCACCGCCCTGGTAGACGTTGTAGCGGGTCTTGCCGTACTCGTGACCCGACAGGTTCGAGTTGTACCCGGTGATCCAGCTCTGGGCCCGGCCCGACAGCACCATCGAGTAGCTGCGGGCCACCTGCTCGTGCCATGCCTGCTCGGCGTCGGCGTCGGCCTCGACCCGGTGGTAGCCATGGGCCCGGATGTGGGTGAGCAGGTCGGTCGCCCAGTCCACCGCCGGCTCGATCGCCCGCGGGAAGTTGGTCGCGGCGATCTGCGGTCCGGCCAGCATGATCAGGTTCGGGAACCCGGCCACCATCAGCCCCAGGAACGTCTTGGGGCCGTCCGCCCACTTGTCGCGCAGCTTCTGGCCGCCGACACCGGTGATGTCGAGGCGGTCGAAGGCCCCGGTGAAGGCGTCGAAGCCGGTGGCGTAGACGATCACGTCGAACTCGCGCTCGCCCTCGGTGGTGCGGATGCCGGTAGGGGTGACCCGCTCGATGGGGGTCTCGGAGGCGTCGACGAGGGTGACGTTGTCACGGTTGTAGGTCTCGAAGTAGCCGGTCTCGAGCGGTACCCGCTGGATGCCGAAGCCGTGGTCGGTGGGGATGAGCTTCTCGGCCACCACCGGGTCGTTCACCCGCTGGCGGATGCGGTCGGCGATGTACTCGGAGAACTCGGCGTTGGCCTGCTCGTCGAGGAAGATCTCGAGGAAGTTCTGCAGCCAGATACCGAACCCGGGGCCGTCGTAGAGCCGGTCCCACAGCTCGCGGCGCTCCTCGGCGGACACGTTGTAGAAGCCGCGGCGGTCGGCGTCGTGCTCGAACCCGGCGGCGGTGCGCCGGCAGTTCTCGAAGATCTCGTCGTAGCGGCGGCGGATGTCGGCCATCTCCTCCTCGGAGATCAGACCGTTGTTGAGCGGTGCCGCCCAGTTGGCCCGGCGCTGGTAGACGACCAGCTCGGAGGCGACCTTGGCGACCTCGGGGATGAGCTGGATGGCCGTGGCACCGGTGCCGACGACCGCCACCCGCTTGCCGGTCAGGTCGAGCGGCTCGGCCGGCCAGTCGAAGGGATGGAACGACGGGCCCTCGAAGCTGTCCATGCCCTCGATCCGGGGGTAGGTCGGCACCGACAGCACACCCATGGCGGTGAGCACGAAGCGGGCGGTCACCTCCTCGCCACCACGCAGGCGCAGGCGCCAGAACGAGCCGTCCTCGTCGAAGGTCATGGCCTCGATGAAGCAGTCGAAGCGGATGTGCTCGCGCAGCGAGAACTTGTCGGCCACGAACTCGAGGTACTTCAACGTCTCGGGCTGGGGTGAGAACCGCTCGGTCCAGTGCCATTCGTCGAGCAGCTCACGGCTCCACGAGTAGCCGTAGGTGTAGCTCTCGGAGTCGAACCGGGCGCCCGGGTAGCGGTTCTTGTACCAGGTCCCGCCGAGGCCGGAGTTGGCCTCGAGCACGACGGCGTCTACCCCGAGGTCGATGAGCCGCTTGATCTCGTAGATGCCGGCCACGCCTGCGCCGATCACCACCACCTCATGGTCCACCGCTGCTGCGGCGCCGCCGGTGCCCGTCGGTGTCGTTGCCACGTCGGTCACGTCGTGTCCCCCTGTTTCTGGCGTCTGCGTTGTCTCGACTGTCCCGTCCGGAGTGTACGGCCGGGGCCCGATCGGGCCTGCACCCACCGGGCTGGGGGTACGCTCTGGGCAACGCGTCCGCGGCGACGCCGCGTTCCGCCATCGAGGAGGCCGACCATGGACACCACGCTCAACACCGACCTGCCCGCCGGGTTCGACCTCGCCGCCGCCACCTGGGTGCGCTTCGGCGGTGGCCCGAAGTTCGACTACCCGATCGACTACGCCGTGTCGGTGGTCGAGGCCGATCCGTCGATCGGCCGCATCGACTTCCTGGCCCGGTGGGAGCCGAACTCGTACTGCCACTTCCACCGCCACCTCGGCAGCACCGCAGCGTTCGTGGTGCAGGGCGAGCAGCACATCACCGAGACCCGTGACCTCGAGACGGTGACCAAGGTGCGCCAGGCCGGGTTCCGTGGTGTGGTGCCCGACGGCGAGACCCACATGGAGTGCGCCGGCCCCGAGGGCCTGACCATGCTGTTCAGCACCCACGCACCCGACGGCCGCCTGTTCGAGGTGCTCGATGCTGCCGGCAACGTCATCACCGCCGCCACCATCGCCGAGTTCGTCGACAAGATGAGCGCCATGGCCGGCTGAGCCCCACGGCCGGCCGCGGCGGCACCGTCCGACCTCGTCCCGGTATCGCTAGGGTCGGGGCCTGCACCGGAACGGAGCGCCATGACCGACCTTGCCGACACCGCCTCGGCGGCCCATCCCCTCGACCGGCTCACCGAGGCGGAGTCCGCCGCTGCGGTGACCGCAGTCCGCGCCGATGGACGCTTCTCGACGCGGATGCGGTTCGCTGGGGTGAACCTGGCGCCTCCGGCCAAGGCCGAGGTACTCGGCCACGTCGCAGGCACCCCGTTCAGCCGTGACGTGGAGATCGTGCTGCTCAACACCCTCGACGGCTCCACCCACGAACTCGTGGTGTCGCTGAACAGCCAGATCGTGACCCGTTGGGAACGCCTCGAGGGCGTGCAGCCGGCGTTGCTCATGGAGGAGTTCTTCGAGGCCGAGCGGGCCATCCGGGCCGACCCGGGCTTCCGAGCGGCGATGGCGCGGCGCGGCATCACCGACGTCGAGCTGGTCACCGTCGACCCCTGGTCGGCC
>CAIXPF010000160.1 GCA_903921205.1 uncultured Acidimicrobiia bacterium
CGCTCGGCCACGGCACGGGCCTCGGTCATGAGCTCGTCGGGTTCCACCACCCGGTTGATCACCCCGAGCCGGCAGAGTTCCTCGGCGCCGAAGTGGCGGCAGAGGATGGTCGCCTCCTTGGCCAGCCAGGGGCCCATCCGGTGGGTGAGCGCGAAGCTCGACAGGCCCCGGAACGGCACCCCGAAGTCGACCTCGGGCACCCAGAACTCGGCGGCCGGCACGGCCAGGCAGTAGTCGGCGGCCAGGGCGATCGACCAGCCGCCGCCGATGGCGTGGCCGTTGACGGCGGCGACGGTCATCACGTCGAGATGGGCCAGCTCGTCGAAGATGCGCCCGATCATGCGCGGACCACCGGCGGGGCTGCCCGACAGGTCGCCCCGCCCGGCCTGCTCGGACACCGACGCCGGCTCGGCCCCGGCGCAGAAGGCCACCCCGGTCCCGGTGAGGATCAACGCCCGGGTACTGCGGCTGTCGCGGACGCGGTGCAGGACCGCCTCGAACTCGCGCAACATCGTCGGGTTCAGCCCGTTGCGGCGTTCGGGCCGGGTGAGGGTCACGGTGGTGATGGGACCGTCGTCGTCGACCCGGAGGTACTCGTGGACGGTGGAAGCCTGCTGACCGGACGGTCCCGGCGCGGCGGTGGGGGCGGGCTGATCGGGCACGGCCGGACCCTATCCCCCGATCGGGCGATCCGGAACATGGGCAATCGAACCCATTCGCTCTGCGTGGTCGGACCGTCACAATCAGACCATGCGCACGTCCTCGGCCAATCGGAAGCGGGCGAACGGAGGCCGCCGGCTGGTGGTCGGCCTGGTGGCCCTGGCCCTGGTCCTGGCCCTGAGCGGCGCGACGGCCGTGACCGGGCCCGCCGGCGCCCAGGCCGCTCCAGCACAGGCCGCTCCAGCCCAAGCCGGTCCGGCCGGCACCGGTCCGACCCAGACCGGCGCCCAGGCGGAGCCGGCGCCGGCCCCGTTCGACCCGGCCACCTTCGAGCCCACCGCGCTCGACCCCGAGCCGGTGTTCACCCGCTGGGGGGTCGAGGGCCGGGCCCCGAACATCGCCGACGGCCGCTACGGCTGGCGCGGACCGCAGCCCCTGGTCTGGGACATCACCACCCTCGGTGACGTGGTCTACGTGGCCGGCATCTTCCGTGGGGTCCGCCACAACACCAGCTTCTGGCCCAACGACCCGCTGCGCAACCAGTCGTTCCTGGCCGCCTTCGACCGGGTCACCGGCGAGTTCATCCCCACGTTCGCCCCGGTGTTCGACGGGCCGGTGTACGACATCGTGCCCCTCCCCAACGGCACCCTGCTGGCCGGCGGGGAGTTCACCCGGGTCAACGGGACCGACCGGTCGGGCCTCGTCGCCCTCGACCCCGACACCGGCGGCACCATCGGCGCGTTCCCCACCACCCTGGCCGCACCGGGCTCCGACCTGCCCGCCTACGTACGGGAACTGCTCGTCGACGGCACCGATGTCTACGTCGCCGGCTCGTTCAGCCGGGTCCTCGACGGGGCGGACAACTTCGTGTGGAACGTGGTGCGCCTCGACGCCGCCACGGGCCGTCTCGATCGCGGCTGGATCCCCCGGGCCGCCGGTGCGGTCTGGGACCTCGACATCGACCACAGCCGCGGCCGGGTGCACCTCGGCGGCTACTTCACCTCGGTCGATGCCGTGCCCAACACCCTGCGGGTGGCGGCGGTCGGCCTGCAGGACGGCCGGGCCTTCGCCGGCCTCGCCCAGTACCCGGCCAACAGCACCGGCAACGCCGACGTGGTGGGGATGAGCTACGTCAACAACGCCGTGTGGGTCTTCGGTGGCAACCACCTCGTCGGCGTGCTCGACCCGGTGACCAACCAGCGCATCGCCTACTGGGACAGCAAGTCCCCGGTCGCCCCGTTCAGCAGCACCGGCGACCTGCAGGTCGCGGAGACCTACGGCCGCTACACGATCGCCGGCCATCATCAGGACGGCGGCGGCGGGATCCGCATCTTCGACAACGTGGCCCGCACCCGCGACGATCGTTGGACCCCGAACCTGCTGCACGGCTGGTACGGCATCTGGGCGATCCACCTCGACCGCGACGGCTGCCTGTGGATCGGTGGCGACATGAGCGCCACCACCACCGGCCACTGGCTGTCGGGCATCGCCAAGTTCTGCATGTCGGGAGCGGCCCCGCCCCCGCCCCCGACGGAGACCAACCTGGCCGCCGGACGGCCTGCCACCCAGTCCAGCACGTCGAAGAAGCTGGTCGCGGCCCGAGCCGTCGACGGCAAGACCGACGGAACCCTCGCCGGCGGGTCGGTCAGCCTCACCAACTCCCAGGCCCAGCCGTGGTGGCAGGTCGACCTCGGCGAGTCCCGCGACGTCGGCAAGGTGGAGGTGTTCGCCCGGACCGACTGCTGCCCGGAACGCAACAAGGGGGTGTGGGTCCTCGGCTCGGCCGGCCCCATCACCGCAGCCGGACTCGCCGAGGCCAAGGCCACGCCGGGCGTATTCTCCGTGCCGATCGACACGCTGGCCAGTCCGTCCATCGTCACGTTCAACCGGTCGATCCGCTACCTGAGGGTGCAGCTCGAGGCCACCACCCAGCTCGCCCTCGCCGAGGTCAAGGCGTACCCGGTCGGCACCGTCACCACCGTCCCACCGCCCACCGATCTACGGGCCACGCAGAGCGCGACCGGCGTGATCCTCCGCTGGGACGCCCCCACCACCGACCCGGTGGCCGGCTACGTGGTGCACCGTGACGGCGTGTTCAAGGCCTGGGTGTCGAACCTGACCTTCTACCAGGACCTCACCGCCCAGCCCGGGCAGACCTACCGGTACCAGGTGCGCTCACGAGCGACCGACGGGCGGACCAGCACCCCGCTGGAGACCACCGTCGGCTCGATCGACACCGAGGCACCGACGGCGCCGAGCGCGGCGACCGGCACGGCCGGCGTCGACGGGGTGACGCTGTCGTGGAGCCCCTCCACCGACAACCGGGCGGTGCGGGGCTACCTGGTGCACCGCGACTACCAGTTCCTCGCCGTCGTCACCGGTGCCACGACCTACCGTGACACCAGCGCAGTGGCCGGCACCAAGTACCGCTACCAGATCCGGGCCCAGGACAGCTCCGGCAACACCAGCGGCCCGTCGGCCACCGTCGTCGTGATCGCCGGCGCCACCGACGCCGAGGCCCCCACCGTGCCGACCGGGGTGAGCGCGGTGGCCGGGGCGGACCGGGTGACCCTGAGCTGGACGGCGTCGAGCGACAACCGGGCCGTGACCGGCTACCTGGTGCACCGCGACTACCAGTTCCTGGCCTTCGTCCCGACGGGAACCACCTACACCGACACCACGGCCGTGGCCGGAACCCGGTATCGCTACGAGATCCGGGCGAAGGACGGTGCCGGCAACACCAGCGGTCCGTCCACGGCGCTCAGCGTCGCCGTCGGCACCCCCGACGTGACCGCCCCGACCGTACCGAGCGGTCTGTCCGCCACGACCACCGCCAGCTCGGCCACCCTGACCTGGGGTGGGTCCGAGGACGCCGGCGGGGTCAGCGGGTACCTGATCCATCGTGACTGGAAGTTCGTGGCCTGGGTACCGGCCGGTACGACCTTCACCGACACCGGGCTGAGCCCCGCCACCACCTACCGCTACCAGGTCCGGGCCAAGGACGCCGCCGGCAACACCGGCGCTCCCGCACCGACCCTGTCCGTCACCACCCCCGCCGCCTAGGAGTACCCATGCGATCCCGTTCGGTTCTGCTGCAACGCATCGTGCCCGCCGGCCTCGTCGGTGCGCTCGCTGCGGTCGGCCTGGCCTGGGTCGCCCTGTCGGTGACCGACGCCGGGCCCGGGCGGTCCGACGACGCCGCGACCCAGCCGGCCCCGGCGGATCCGGGCGGTACGGCGACCGGCTCCGAGGACGCACCGGCGGATCCCGATGCCTCCGTCGAGCACGACGACCCGGCGGACGTCCCCGCGGCCCGCCTCGTCTCGGCACCGGCCGAGGTCCGTCTGCGCACCGACGGGCCGGTCGTGGAACAGCTGCCGTCGGCTGCGGTGGGTCTGGCGGCCAAGCCGGGCCTCAACGAGCTCGACCAGCCGGTGCTGCTCGACGAGACGGCGCTGCTGGCGTGCGCCCACAACGACTACGCCGCGGTCCTGCTGGCCCAGGGGGAGCTCGGCGCGGCCCGCGAGGAGATCGCCCGGGCGGCGGCCCGGGTCCAGGTGAGCGCGATCGGGCGCATGACCGTGCAGTGGACGACCCTGCTCGACTCGCTCGGCGGTGGCGATCCGCGTGCGACGGTCGGCGGCTTCTCCGACCTCTGCCGGGCGAACGGCTACCGCCGCTGACCGACGCCGGGCCGGCCTGAGCCGGACGGGCAGGCAAGCCGTACCCACCGGTATTATTCGCACCGGCACCGTACCGACCGGCACCGTACCCACCGGTACCGTTCAGCGGGTCCGAGCGCGGATACCGAACAGCTGCCGAGCGGCACGACGAGCGGTGTGGGACGATGACGGCCTCATCCGCCCGACCAGGAGCGCCGCCGTGGAGTTCGCCGAGTACCAGAACCGTTTCAAGTGCGTCGACGTCCAGCGCTCCGACGACGGGGTGCTGGTGGTCCGCCTGCAGAACCGCGGCCGGTCGTTGGTCTGGGGCGGGCTCGCCCACCGCGAGCTGCCCGAGTTGTTCGCCATGATCGCCTCGGACCGCGACAACCGGGTGATGGTGCTCACCGGCACCGGCGACGAGTTCATCGGCCTCGGGGCCGGTGGGCCGAACCCGTTGGCCCAGGGGCGGGTCCGCCCGGCCAGCTGGGAGCAGATCATCTTCGAGGGGAACCGGCTGGTCCAGCAGATGCTGGAGATCGACGTGCCCATCATCTGCGCCCTGAACGGCCCGGTGGTGGCCCACTCCGAGCTGGCGGTGCTCTGCGACATCGTCATCGCCGCCGATCACGCCTACTTCCAGGACGCACCGCACTTCCCCGGGGGCCTGGTGCCCGGCGACAGCATGCAGATCGTGTGGCCGATGCTGCTCGGCCCCAACCGCGGCCGGTACTTCCTGCTGACCGGCCAGAAGATCCACGCCGAGGAGGCGCTGCGGCTCGGGGTCGTCGGCGAGGTGCTCCCCGCCGCCGAGGTCCTGCCGCGGGCGCTGGAGCTGGCCGGCGAGCTGGCCGGCCAGAACCCGTTGCTGCTGCGCCACACCCGTCACGTGCTGACCCGACCGTGGAAGCGGGCCATGGCCGAGGACCTGCACCTCGGCCTGGCACTCGAGGGGCTCGCCTCGCTGTCGGCCCGCCACTTCGGCGCCGACGAAGGCTGAGCGCAACCGGCGGTCCGGACCCGTTCGACCGGCCGAGAGGGCCGGGCCGGTGCCGGGCCGGCGCCGGGACGGCGGGCGAACCCGCTCAGGTGGTGGTGGTGAACTTCCGCCAGACGCCGCCGCTTCCCAGCGTGATGACGTTGGTGGAGCTCACCGCACGGACCTGCCAGTAGTACACCGTCTTGCTGGCCAGGTTGCCGCGGGTGGTCGTCAGCGCCGTGCCCACCGACACCCAGCCGGTGCTGCCCGTCGTCCCGCACGCCGCCGTCGCCGGCGTCAGACAGAACTGGTAGGACGTCGCTCCGGCAGACGCCGACCAGGTGAACACCGCGGCGGTTCGCGACACCGACGTGGCCCCGCTCGCCGGCAGGAGCAGGTTGAACGACGGCGAGACGACGCTCGCCGTGCCGACCGCCAACGACAACGCCTTGGTCACCCGGGAGACGCCGTCGGTGACGGCGACGGTGATCGAGGCCGTTCCCGCCGTCGTGGGGGTCCCGCTGATCACCCCGGTGGACGACAGGGTGAGCCCCGCCGGCAGCGTGCCCGACGCCAGCGACCAGCTGTAGGTACCGAGTCCACCGGTGCCGGCGAGCGTCGCCGAGTACGGGGAGCCGACCGTGGCGGCGCTCAGGGTCGAGGTGGTGATCAACAAGGCCGGGCTGACCGTCCAACGCAGGGCGACGGGGCCGGTTGCGGATGCCCCCGCCACGGCCACCCGGTAGGTGACGTTGGCCGACACCGGCACCACCACCTTGCTCCAGGTGGAGCCCGCGGCGACGTCGTTGTTCGACCCCAGCGTCGTCAACGCCGAGACCGCAGTGCCGCTGTAGACCCCGAGGACGGTGTCGATCGAGGATCCCTCGGTGCTCAGCGTGAGGGTCCCGGCAGCGGTCGGGGTGAAGCGGTACCAGACCGACCCGCTCCCGGTGATCCCGGCGTGCAGCGGCTCGCCGGTCTCCCGCGTGGCGTTCGCCGTCGTGCCCGTCACCGACCCGCCCGTGCCGAGGGTCGGCGCTGCAGCGGAGGCGAAGGCATCGTTGGACGGTGGCGCCCCCGTGTCGGCGTACAACAGGCGGTTGGGGGTTCCCGTGCCGGGCGACACGACCTTGTTCGGCGTGGCGGCCCCCACGATCGCGGCATGCACCTGGTCCGGCGTCATGGTCGGGTTACGGCTCAGCATCACCGCAACGGCTCCGCTGACGTGCGGGGTGGCCATCGAGGTACCCGAACGGGTCACGTAGGCGCTGTCGGAGCTGATCGCCGCGGAGTAGACGTTGTCACCGGGGGCGAACAGGTCGACGCAGGTCCCGTAGTTCGAGTAGCTGGCACGGGTGTCGGCCTTGTCGGTCGCCGCCACCGTCAGGGCGCGGGTCACCCGGGCCGGCGTGCGGGTGCAGGCATCGGTGGCGTCGTTGCCCGCTGCGACCACCACGGTGACGCCGGCATCGACGACCCGTGCAACCGCCTGATCGATGCTGGGCAGCACGTCGCCGCCGATGCTCAGGTTGAGCACCGCCGGTCGGCGGGTGTCCTTGATGATGTACTCGAGCGCGTCGAGGACGGCGCTCTCGCTGCTTCCGGCGTTGCAGTTGAAGGCGCGCACCGGGATCACGGTGGCACGGCTGGCCACCCCCACGGTTCGACCGGCCGCCGTTGCGGCCACGTGGGTGCCGTGGCCGAAGCAGTCCGAGGTGCCAATGGCGTCACCGACGTTGGAGTACCCGGTGGCCACCCGCCCGCTGAGCTCCGTGTGCGTGGCACGCACCCCGGTGTCGAGCACGTAGATGTAGGTGCCGACCCCGGCTGCGGTCGGGTAGTTGTAGGTGGTCGTCAACGGCAGCGACACCTGGTCAATCCGGTCGATGCCCCAGGTGGCGCTGCTGCGGGTGTCGGCCAGCGTCACGGGACGGTCGGCCTCGACCTGCTGCACGACGGGGTTGGCCCGCAGCGTGTCAGCGGCAGCCGAGCTCAGCTGCACCGCGACCCCGGCGAGGACCTTCCGGTAGACCTTGCGCACGTCGCGGCCCTGGGCCCGCAACGCGTCGGCGACCGCATCGGGATCGGTGCCGGGAACGAAGGTGACGACGTAGGGCGACTCGGTCGCGGCGCTTGCCACGGCAGCACCGATGCCGCCGGAGGTGACGAGCACCGCCAGCACCACCAGGGCACTCCAGAAGCGCCGACCCCGTCGCACCAACGCCTCCCTCCTTCGCGATCACCTGTCCAGTGGCCCGCTGCCGTCGCGTCGGACCGCTGCGGAACCGTCCCGGCGCACCGGGTACGGCTCGTACCAGTGGACTCCGCACGACCTGCCCTTGCAGCCCCCAGGCGGGTCGTCCGGGTCGGATCGTGACCGGACGATCGCGACCCGCCGAGCGTCAGGCCCGGCCGGCGGCCCGGAGTCGTCCGCTCAGGTGGCCGAGGTGAACTTCCACGAGGTACCGCTGTTGGCCAGCGTCGAGCCAGCGCTGTTCACGGCCCGGACCTGCCAGTAGTAGACGGTCTTGCTGGCCAGGCCGGTGCGGGTCGTGGTGAGCGCCGTACCGACCGACACCCACCCGGTGCTGCCGGTGGCCCCGCAGGTGGTGCTGGCCGGGGTCAGGCAGAACTCGTAGGAGGTCGCCCCCGCCGCGGCCGTCCAGGTGAAGACCGCCGACGTGCGCGACACCCCGGTGGCCGCGGACGACGGGGAAGACTTGGAGAAGGCACCGGGCAGCGAAGCCGCCACCACGATCGACAGGGCCTTGCTGGACGACCGGCCCGCTGCGTCCTTGACCCCCACCGTGAAGCTGAACGTCCCGGCTGCGGTCGGGGCCCCGCTGAACGCTCCGCTGCTCGACAGGCTGATGCCGGAGGGCAGTGCGCCGGACACGAGCGACCAGGTGTAGGTGCCGGACCCGCCGGACGCCGCCAGCGTGGCGGCATAGGCGGTACCGACCTTGCCCGCGGCGAGGCTCGCCGTGGTGACCGTCACCGCGGTGGCGATCGCCAGGGTGAGGTTCTTCGTCACGGTCGTGAGCCCGTCGGACACGGCCACCCCGAACGTGAACGTTCCCGCCGTGCCCGGAGTGCCGGACACCACACCGGCGCTGGACAGGCCGAGCCCGCTCGGCAAGGTTCCCGAGGACAGTTTCCAGGTGTAGATCTCGCTGCCACCCGTGGCCACCAGCGTGGTCGAGTACGGCTGCGAGAGCGTTGCGGCAGGCAGCGTGGCACTGCTGATGGCGAGGGCCGTGCTGATCTTGATGCTCAGCGTCGCAGTGCTCGAACGGCCGGCGCTGTCGGTGGCCGAGACGATGAAGGTGAACAGCCCGCCCGCGGTGGGCGTGCCGGTGATCGACCCGCTGGTGGACAGCGTGAGCCCGGTGGGCAGGGAGCCCGACGCCAGCCTCCACGTGTAGGTACCCGTGCCGCCGCTTGCGCTCAGCGTGGCGCTGTAGGACCGGCTCACCGCGCCCGACGGCAGCGTGGTGCCGGCCACCGTGACCGGCGTGGCCACGGCCAGGGTGAGCGTCGCCGTGGCACTGCTGTAGCCGTCGGTCACCGCAACCGTCACCGGGAAGGACCCGACCGTGGTGGGCACGCCGCTGAGCACCCCGGCGGGCGACAACGACAGACCGGGCGGCAGCGTCCCCGACGGCACCGACCAGCTGGCCGAGCCGGTGCCACCGCCGGCGGCGAGCTGCGTCGAGTAGCTCACCCCCGTCGAGGCGGCGGGCAACGTGGTGGTGGCCACCGAGATCGGCCCGGCAATCGACCAGGTGAGAGTGACCGGGCCGTTGCTGGCGGCAACGCCGTCGACAGCAATGAGATACCGCCGGCCGGCGGTGGCCAGGAACTGGACCGAGCTCCAGGTGACCCCGGTGGCGTTGTCGTTGCTCGCCACCTCGGTCAGGGCGTCGAGCGAGCTACCGGTGTAGACCCCGAGCAGGGTGTCGAACCCGCTGCCCTTCGTCGTCAGGGTGAGCGGCGCCGTCGTCGCCGGGGTGAACGAGTACCAGATCGACGCCCCACCGACCCGCCCGGCATGAGCCGGTTCACCCGCTTCGCTACTGGCGTTGGTGTTGCCGGCGACCACCGACCCGGAACCGACCGCAGCCGGCGAGCTCGTCATCAGGTCGGCGGCGGCACCGAAGGCGTCGTTCGCCGGGGCCTTCAGGGTCGGGTCGGCGAAGAGCAGCTTGTTGGGCGAGCCCACGCCCAGCGCACTGAGCACGTTCGGCGTCGCCCCGTCGGTCAGGGTGGATGCCACCTGCGAGGGGGTCAGCCGCGGGGCCTCGCCCAGCAGCAGCGCCGCGGCGCCGGCGACATGCGGGGCGGCCATCGAGGTTCCCGACATGGTCGCAGTGGCCGTGTCGCTGGTGTACCACGCCGACACCACCGAGGTGCCAGGGGCGAACAGGTCGAGACAGGTCCCCCAGTTCGAGTAGGCCGCGACGGCATCGGTGGAGGTCGTGGCGCCGACCGTGAGGGCTGCGGGCACCCGGCTCGGGGAGCGGTTGCACCCGTCGACGGAGTCGTTGCCGGCGGCGACCACGACGGTGACCCCGGAGGCGATCACCCGGTTGATGGCGTCGTCGATGATGGTGGTCGCCGACCCGGTCACGCTCATGTTGAGCACCGCCGGACGGCGGGTGGTGTCGGCGGCGATGTAGTCGAGCCCGGCCACGACGCCGCTCAAGGTTCCGACCCCGGTGCAGTCCATCACCCGCACGGGCACGATCGTGGCGTTGGCGGCCATACCCAGGGTGGTACCGGCCGCCGTCGCCGCCACGTGGGTGCCGTGTCCGTCGCAATCCTCGGTGCCCCGGCCGTCGGCCAGCGCCGTGTAGCCGGTCGCGACACGTCCGGCGAGCTCGCTGTGGGTGGACCGCACGCCGGTGTCGACGACGTAGACGTACACCCCGCGGCCGGCCGTGGCAGGAGCGCTGAAGGTGCCCGACAGCGGCAGGGCGCGTTGGTCGCTGCGGTCGATGCCCCAGGTCGCTCCCGAGGTCGTGCCCGAGGTCGAAGACGACGCCGCCGCAACGCGCAGGGCGACGTCCGGCTCGATCCGTTCGACCAGGGGGTTCTGGCGCAGGGTCGCCAAGTCGGTGTCGGAGAGATCCACCGCCAGACCCGAGACCACCTTGCGGTACACCTTGGCAACCGCACGGCCCTGCTTGCGGAGGTCGGCCGCGATCGCGTCGGGGTCGGCGCCGGCCTTGAAGGTGACCACGTAGCCGGTGGTGCCCGAGGAGGCACTGGCCACGGACACCCCGGCGGCGACCGACGCCAGGAGGACCGACATCGCGACCAGGACCGCGGTTGCACCGCGGCCCCTGCCCCGAGCCCGTAAATCCCTGGTGATCGAGCGCGTCACGGTCGTCTCGCCCTCCTTGCGAACGTCTTTCGCGCTACTGAACTGCACACGACCCCCGCAGGCATCGCTCCGCCGGACCATCCGCTTCGGAGCGAGACATCGGGTCCGGCAGGCCGGGCGGGTACGCCGCAGGCCCGGCGGGTACGGTTCGGCACCGTGCACGAACCCTCCCCCGCCGTCTCACCTGCCGCGCCGAGCCCGCTGACGCCGGCGTTCTTCCGGGAGGCCGGCGGCGTCTTCATCGGCAACGACGGGGCACGCGGCCCCTGGGACCCCGAGGCCTGCCACGGTGGCCCGGTTGCCGCCCTGCTGGCGCGTGCGCTCGAACTGCAGGTTCCCGACCGGGTTCTCGTCCGACTCACCGTCGAGCTCCCCCGTCCGGTACCGGTGGCGGGCTTCACGATCGAGGCGAGCACCGTGCGGGCCGGGCGATCGGTGGCGGCCACCTCGGCGGCGCTCACCGACGGAGCGGGCCGGGTGTGCGCCACCGCGTACGGCCTGCACCTCCAGCAGGCCGACATCGGCGATGTCCCCTCCCCACCGCAGCCCGCCCCGACGCTGTCGGAGGCCGTCCCTGGTCCGTTCCCGATCACCGCAGCCCGGCATCCGCTGCCGATGTTCGGCACCGCGGTCGAAGCCCGCTACCCACCCGGCGAGGACCGACGGCCCGGACCGACCACCCTGTGGCTGCGCACCCCGGCCATCCTCGAGGGCGAGGAGCCGTCCCCGTTCCAGCGGATGTGCCCGCTGGCCGACTGCGGCAATGCGATCAGCCGCAACGTCGAGCTCGACGAGGCCACCTTCGTCAACCCCGACCTCACCGTGTTCCTGGTCCGCCCGCCTCGCGGTGCGTGGCTGGCCGCCCAGGCCGTCTCGCACTGGCAGCCGTCGGGGATCGGCCTGTCCGACGCCGCCCTGTTCGACGCGGACGGGTTCGTCGGCCGCGCCGTGCAGACCCTGCTGATCCGTCCGCCCGCCACCTGACCGGTCGCTCTGCGGGCCCTGATCGAACGCAGCCCTCGGGCCGCCGAACGGCCCCGGACGCGACGCTGCGGGATGGCCTCTGCCACCCCGCAGCGTCCTGGGCCTCGTGGGCCGCCCGGCCTTCAGCGAACCGGCTTCACCGGTGGAGCCGTCACCATGCTCACGTCTTGGTCTGGAACTTCCACCAGGTGCCGCTGTTGGCCAACGTGGCGGAGCCGGCGCTGTTCACCGCCCGAACCTGCCAGTAGTAGGTCACCTTCGACCCCAGCCCGCTCCGGACGATCTGTCGGGTCGTGCC
>CAIXPF010000161.1 GCA_903921205.1 uncultured Acidimicrobiia bacterium
GGAGAAGGTGTCGGTGTTGGCGAGGCCGTCGCCGAGGGCGGCGCCGGTGGTCCACCCGTTGACGTTGGTCACCGTGGTGTCCTGCCCGCAGATCCAGTAGCCGTCGCCGGCCTTGGAAGTGTTGCCCTTGGCGTTCGGCCCGTAGTCGCCGGTGGCCTCGGGGACCCCGTCGGCGGCGCCGCAGCTGCTGCCGAACAGCTCACCCGGACAGGCGTAGAGCGTGCCGTTCCAGCTCTGCGGGGCGACCTCGAGGAAGCGGCCCCACGACTGCACACTGCCGGCGTCGTAGAACACCCGACCGCCACCGGGACCCTTCAGATCCACCGCACAGTCCTTGGCCACCGTCCCGTTCGGCCAGTCGTAACAGACCGCGGCACCCGCTGCATCCTCCTTCGCCCCCGCCGGTGCCTTCGCCGTGCCGCCGCCATCGGACCCGCACGCCACCGGCAGCAAACCCACCACCACCGCCGCCAGAACACCCCACACACGCCGACGCCACGTCCACTTCATGGCACCATCCAAGCTCCGCTGCACCCCGCCGTTCTCACCCGATCCGGGTGAGTCTCGCCGTCGGAACGAGCCGATCGGCCCGACCGTCGGCGGATGACTACGAGACTGCTGGCAGCGCAGCGGCCGACGATGGCAGGATCGGCCGGTGGAGCACGCCGACGAGCCGGACCGGCCGAACGTAGGGAAACGGCTGTTCGGCTCGACCGGCCGGCCGGCACAGTGGGCGTTGGTGGGTCACCTGGCGTCGGGATTGGTGCTCGGCACGGCCGTCGGGGCGGTGCTGCCACCGGCCCGTGGGGCGGTCCTGGCCGGGCTCGTGGCCGGGGCGGTCGCCGCGGTCGGCGCCGGCGTGGCACCGGCTCTTGCCTGGCAGGTGGCCCGCAAGGCGGCGGTCGCCACCGCCATCGGTGCGAGCCTGGCGTACGTGACCACCGGTCATCGGTGGTGGTCGGCGGCGGCGATGGCCGTGGTCGCGGTGCTCACATCGCTCGCCGCCGGCACCGGCCCGGTCGGGGCGACGATGGGGATGATCGGGTCGTTCCTCTATGTCCTGGTGGCGGGCCTGGCCCGGATCGCCGGGTTGTACCCGGGGGTGACGGTGGCCTCGGGCCTGGCCCGCATCGCCGCCGGGTCGGCGGTCGGACTTGCCATCGTGGCGGTTTCGGCCAGGTTCCGGGCCCGTCGCGCCGACCCCGTGCCACCATCGGCGCAGCCGGTTCGGCTGCCGTCGCTGTGGCCGCCGATGCTGGCCTCGCTCCGGGCCTTCGACGCCAGCACCCGCGACGGTGTCCGCCGGGCGATCCCGCTGGCGCTGGGCATGCTGCTGATGGGCCGGGCGGGTGGGCGCGACGCGTTCTGGGTGTTCCTGGCGGCATTCGTGGTGCTGCTGCCCACCGGCAAGCCGCCGCTGGTCGTGGCGCTCGCCCGGGTGCTGAGCACAGTGGTCGGGGTGGTGCTGGTGGGGTTGGTGGCGTTGGCGGTGCCGCACGCCCTGCTCGTCGCCACCGGGGTCGTGCTGCTGCTGGTGGGTATGGCCTACGGCAAGCGGTATCCGGTCCTCGCCGGCGCAGCGACGGCGATGGGAGCGATCCTGCTCGCCGGCGCCCCGACCGGCGAGATCGGCACCTGGGCCGGCCACCGCCTGGCCGACACGGTGATCGGCTCGGCCGCTGCGTTGGCTGCCACCTTCCTGCTGTGGCCCCGAGATGCGGCCGAGGACGACCGGCCGGTGTCGCCGCTCGGTGCGTGAACTCGAGGACCTGCCGGTAGGTGCCCTCGGCGGGGCCCTCGGGCGACCCGGCCGGGTCTGCGTGGGCCGTCGGGGTGTCCGGCCGGTTCCCGGGGGCGCCGGTAGCGTTGCCGCGGTGAGCGTGATCGACGAGTACCTCGCCACGTTGCCCGAGCCGCAGCGGGCGACGCTGGCAGCGTTGTGCGAGACCCTGCGCGAGCTGCTGCCGGGCGCGGAGGAGCGCCTGAGCTACCGGATGCCGTGCTTTGCGGTACGGGGCAAGGCGGTGGCGGGGTTCGACGGGTTCACGCAGCACTGTTCGTACTTCCCGCACAGCGGCTCGGTGCTGGCGACGGTGGGGGAGCTGCCGGCGTGGGTCGACGCGCAGGGTGGCACCTTGCGCTTCCCGATCGGCCGGCGGTTGCCGAAGTCGTTGGTGAAGCGGCTGATCCGGGTGCGTCTCGACGAGATCTCGGCGGTGCGCAACGGCAAACGGGTCGAGTTCTTCGACGACGGTACGGTCAAGGCCGAGGGCCCGGTGAAGGACGGCCTGCTGCACGGCACCTGGTCGTGGTACCGGCGCGACGGCTCACCGGTACGTACCGTTCGGTATCGCATGGGCGAGCCGGTCGCCCCACCGTCGGGGCCCGCGAAGCCTGCCGGTGCCCGCCGGGCCGGGCTTGCGGAACCGTCCGGGCCCGCGAAGCCCGGTCGTGCCACGGGCCCGGTGATGCTGGCGGGGGGGAACCCGCAGATCGCCAAGGGCGACGGCGACGAGCCGGTGCAGGCCTACCTCGACGCCCTGGACGGTTGGAAGCACGACGTCGTGGCCGGTCTCGACGAGCTGATCGTGCGGGCGGTGCCCGGGGTCCGCAAGGCGGTGCGGTGGAACTCGCCGTTCTACGGGACCGAGACCGGTGGCTGGTTCCTGGGCCTGCACTGTCTCACCCGGTACGTGAAGGTGACGTTCTTCGCCGGTACGTCGCTCGTGCCGGTGCCGCCGGTGGCGTCGAAGACCGCAGGCACCCGCTGTGTGCATCTCGGTGATCAGGACCGTCCCGACGACGCGCAGCTGCTGGCGTGGGTGCGTCAGGCTGCGGCCCTGCCGGGCTGGACGGGGTTCTGAGCGGTCGGGCGGGTTCGCTCAGGAGGCGAGGGCGCCCGAGAACACCTGCCATGCGAGCAGCGACTTGGCCACGAAGCTCAGCACGATGTACGTGCGTTCGCCGTAGAGGTAGTCGGCCCATCGGCCCCGGGCCCGGTACTGCTTCCACTGCACGATGGCGAAGCAGTTGAACAGGATGAACAGCGAGATGACGATCCCGTAGACGAAGCCGGGGACGGTGGCGTCGGCCGGGCCCTTCGGGGTGATCACGTCGAAGGCGACGGCGATCCACGGAATGGAGCCCGCGATGCAGCCGAACCAGAAGGGCAGCAGATCGCCGTCACCGGGGGTGGTGTAACGCTCCTGCAGCCAGCCGAACAGGATCATCGAGACGTTGACCCCGAAGATGCCCAGCAGCGCCAGCACATCGGACGCGCCGGTGAGCTGCAGGATGACGACGATCATGATCGACGACGACAGCGAGTACTCGACCCACCGGTA
Organism: uncultured Acidimicrobiia bacterium; assembly: GCA_903921205.1. Classification (GTDB taxonomy): domain Bacteria; phylum Actinomycetota; class Acidimicrobiia; order Acidimicrobiales; family CAIXPF01; genus CAIXPF01. The sequence goes on from CAIXPF010000161.1 coordinate 3,345, forward strand.
GGGGTTGATGTGGCGGCCGAGGCCGTCGGCGTACTTCGGGAAGACGCCGGGCAGGCTGACGAAGAAGTGGAAGAACGCCGAGAGCGCCATGAACGCCGCAACGGCGTAGCTGATGTTGATGTCGAACAGGTGCACCGGTGCCGAGAAGTTGCCGGTGCCCGGCGCGTCGGTGAGGTAGGTGGCCGTTACGGGCAGGGCGGCGTCGTTGGCCAGGACCAGGATGGCGATGAGGGAGGCGAGGTGCAGGAACCCCGCGATGATGTTCAGCTTGCGGAGTTTGCGCAGGTTCGGTTCGATGCGATGACGCTACTTGGCGATCGGCCCCCTGCGGTGCGACGCAGCCGCCTACCGTGGCGGCATGTGCCGCAACATCACCATGCTGCGCGGTCTGCAGCCGCCTGCCACCGACGACGAGATCCGTGCCGCAGCGTTGCAGTACGTGCGCAAGGTCGGTGCGCTCTCGGCGGTGGGACCTCCGACGCAGGACGCCGTCGACCGGGCGGTCGAGGCGGTGGCCGCGGCGACCGTGGCCCTGCTGGCGGAGCTCCCCGCCCGCCGGGTACCTCCGACCACGCTGCCCCCGCTGCGCCGTCGGGCCTGACCCGGCGGCGCGCTAGCGTTCCGGAGTGATCCCCGACTCCCCGCTGGTCGAACGCGCGTCGCGCAACATCCGTCTGTTGCGGAGGTTGAACGTGCTCACCCTGGGTGTGGCGGTCACGGTCTACAGCGTGCTGCTGGGCATCGCGGCCTATCAGCGGATCTTCGGGTTGGCGGTGTTCAGCTCGTGCATCATGCTGGCCGAGCTGCTTGTGTTCCAGGTCGTGCGGACGCTCTGCGACCATCTGGACCTGTTGCGCACCCCGCCGGCCTGACCGAAGGGCCGAGCACATCGGGACGCGCCGACCGTAGCGGCACATGGGAGACTGCGACCTCGCCGACGCTCGGGTGGGTCTGCGGGGCGTCAGTCGAGTTGGAGATGGACGACGCAGTCGGCGGCGGTGCTGCGGGTGAACAGCGAGCGCACGGCGCCCATGGCGTGGATGACGGTGACCATCAAGCCGTACTTGGCCTTGATCGCCTGCTTGATCGGTGCGGCGTCGGCTCCGGTGAGCACCGTTGCCGTGGCGGTCGCGGCCACCGTACCGTCCGGTACCCGTCCGCGGGAGTCGCAGGGTCGTAGGGTCACGGAGGGGTTGTTGCGGATGCGTTTGACCTTGCCGCTCGACGATCCGGTCGTGAAACCTGCCGTGCCGTCGGCCAGCGGGGCGATCCATACCGGCGACGACACGGCCTCGCCGTTGCGCCGGAAGGTGGTCAGCGACACGTACCTCTCATCGGCGATGGCCATGTCACGACGGTAGCCGCACGGCGCCGCAGGTAGGCGCCGGCCGGGTCGAACGTGCGTTGCGCGACATCCGCCGTTTTCGGACGTGGAACGTCCTCACTCTGTGGGTGGCGGTCGCGGTGCGCGCCGAGCTGCTGGGGCGGAGGATCGTCCCGTGCGAACCTCCGGCTCGACGGCGGGCGCGGCTTTCCACGCCCGCCGCTCGGAGCGCCGTTGCTCAGGCGCCGGGTGCGGTCTTCGATCCGGCGATGCACAGCGCCACGCCCGGCACCCGCACCGCACCGTCCCGTTCGAAGCGGCCAACCGCCGCGACGACGGCCGCCGCGATGCGCTCGCGGGCCTGCTCGTCGACCTGCCGTAGCGCGGCGACCGCCAACGACACGTGTGCGCTGATCAGTTCCCAGTGCTCTGCCGCCGTCGCGGTGACCAGTTCCACGCCGACCTCCCACTCGGTGATGTCGCCGAAGCCGGCTGCGCCGTAGAGGGCGCTCACATAGCCCGGGCGGGCGCAGCGGAACATGCTCGGGCCATCGGGCGGCGTCGGCGGGAGTGCGACCTCGGCCCGGATCGCCGCCATCGCGATCTCGGTCCACGGGTTGTCCTGCGGTCTCACCCACACCGACGACACCAGACGTCCGCCGGGCTTCAGCACCCGGGCGATCTCGGCCGTCGCCGCGGGCAGGTCGGGGAAGAACATGAAGCCGAAGCGCACCGACACGGTGTCGAAGGTCGCGTCCTCGAAGGGCAGGCCATCGGCGCTGCACACCACGGTCTCGATGTTCGAGACCGAGCGGGCGGCCGCCCGCCTCTCGGCGACCCGCAGCATCTCGGGCGCCAGGTCGGCGAGCACGCCTCGGCCTTGCGGTGTGCGTGCGGCGATCGTGAGCCCGGGCTCACCGGTGCCGGCGGCGACGTCGAGGTGCACCTGATCGGCGGCGAGGTCGAGGTGCGCCAACAGGGCATCGGTGATCGGCCGCATCTGGTCCATGATCACCGCATCCCACGTCTCCCAGCCGGAGGACAGCCCCGCCCACGTCCTGCGCTGTGCCTGGCGGATCTCCCCGGCGCTGCTGCTCATGGTGGTCCGTTTCTGTCGATCGGGAGGCGGTTGTCCAGCGCAGTGGACGGCGGCTTGCCTGAGGTTGCCCTGGTTCGGTGGGCACGGGATTCCGCCGGGGTCGCTCGACGGGTTTGGGGGAGCGCACCGCTGCGGCCTTGCGGGCCGCAGCGAACGTCCTTCGCGATGCCCGTGATCCCGGCGGGGTTCAGCCAGATCAGTGGACCTGGATGTCTCCGTCGGCGGTGTGCGGCAGGACCATGGGGCCGGGTACGTCGTTCGTCTTGCATCCGACGTTGCGGCAGAGGAAGGTGCCGTTCGGGTCGATGCCATTGTTGACGTAGACGTGGACCGCGTCCGGCTGCGCTGCCGATGCGGGGCCTGCACCGATCCCCGATCCGGCCAGCACCCCCGCTGTCGCCGTGATGAAATGCAGCTTCCTGCGCATGTGTCCCCCTGACGAGGCGACGAGAAGCTCCCGCAACGCCTCTATCAGGAGCGTTTCAGCTGAACAACAACGGGACCGCCGAACGGGTTCAACAGGCCGTCAATGCAGGGTACGGCGCCCCGGAAACGCCCGTGACGACGCGGCGTCATGCGAGCGATGGCGTCACAGCCCACTACCGCGGCCCGGGCCCACACGCGCCGGAGGCGGGTCCCCGAGGGGATCCCGCCTCCGGAATTTCGCTACCTCGAGGTGCTGCAATTCGCTAACACCCCGTTGTGGAGCTGGGGAGAATCGAACTCCCGTCCGCTGAGCGGTCGTCGTTCGCGCTACGACCATCCCCGAGATGTGGCTCGCGGTCGCCACCCTGCCGGGTCAGGTGATCCGTGCACCGAGGTGTCCGTATCGTCCGCCGGAACTTTCTCCGGGGTCAGAGTTCTTTCCTTCCGTCAGCGGTCTCTCCACGCCGTCCCCCACTGCTTCTGTTGCCAGGCTGCAGTGAGCAGGCCCCGCGTGCCGTCACCGGTCGCAATGTTCCTCACGTCTCCTGAGTTATCAGGCGGCGAGAGCGAGATCGTCAGTCTTGGCGTCTCATTGGTTGCCCCGTTTCACGAGTCTGAGCAACTCGGGTCGCACGTTCGATTTCCGGTCCCAACGTCGAAACCGGTCAGCCCCGTACCTCGACCACTGTACCGTCCCGGATCCGCGCAGTGGTAGGGATCTGCGCCAGCGGCCGGGCGGAGCTCCAAGAGCTCCGCCCGGCCCCGGCGTCAGGTCGTCGCGTCGACCGAGCGGCCGAAGAGCACGCCCTCCTCGACACGGCTGCAGTCGGCCCCGTACACGACCTTCGCCGTGGCACCGATCGGTAGGGCCCCCAGCTGCACGGCGGTGCCGTCGACGCGCAACGTGGTGTCGCCACCGACCACGACCACCACGGAGTCGCCGGCGGCGGGCCCGGGCCGTGTCGGCCCGGGCACCGCCACCACGGCACCGGCGAAGCTTCCGCCGTCCCGTTCGGCATCGAGGCTGACATCGGTCACGCGTAGCGTCACCGTTGCGTCGTTCCCGCACTCCGTCACCGTCGTCACCCCCGCCGTCGGCCCGTCACTGCTTGCGGTGCAGGCCGACGCGACCACCAGAGCGGTGATCATCGCCGCCGCCAAGGCGGCCCACCTTGCGCCGGTCACGGGGTCACGGTGCGGCGACCGAGCCGATCCGGGTGGACCAGGTGTTGGAACCGCAGGTCGACGACGAGCCGGTCGAATACTGGCCCATCACGTAGAAGCGTCCCGACGTGGCGTCGTAGGACGCCCCGCTGTAGTCGCCCTGACGGTTCCGGCCGCTCGAGTCGAGCCGCACGTAACAGCGCGTGCCCGCCATCAACAGCGAGGAATTCTGCAACGAACCACCTGAGGACGGACGAGCGGTGTAGCGCACGGTCATGTACACGTCGCTGCCCGAGTACTGGAACGGGATCACCACTCCGCCGGCCGGGTTGGCCGCGACCGCCGGGTAGGCGTAGAAGTAGCCGGAGTTGCCGAACGTGCCCTGGTCGAGCAGGGCCAGATCGCTGGCGCGGACGTGGAACCACTGCAGGCACGAGCGGGCATCAGCCACGCCCGACCAGGTGCACGAGGTCGAATGCACGGCGTAGATGCCGGCGTTGGTGCGCACCGCCTGCATGAGACGGGCGTCGCCGGTGTCGAGACGGGTCGAGGTGCCGGGCTGCACCGCGTCGGGCGGCGCCGAGTACGACGTCACCGTGCGGTTGGTGGGCGCATACATGGTCGGCGCAGTTCCCGGGGTGGTCGGTACCGACACCTTGCGGATGGCCAGCGTGCTCGAGCTTCCCGAGCTGGTGTTGAGCAGGTAGCCGATCGTCCCCGTGGCGGAGCTGTGCGCGGGCTGCAGGGTGAACGGTGATCCCGACAGGTTCCAGAAGTCCCACGAGTTGGCCGTCTGGCCGTTGTAGAGCTGCGACTTCCACAGCACCTTCACCTTGGCGGTCTGGAAGGAGCCGGCCCACGAGAACGCATTCCCCGCGATCACCAGCGCATTGCTCGTCACGCCGACCTTGGCGTAGTCGACCCACTCGCTGTAGGCGGTGGTGCCGCGCAGGGTGCCGTCCCAGGAGTAGAAGCGCCATCCGGCTGAGGTGGTGTTCGACTTCGAGGTCGCCACCAGGATCCGGTTCTTCTGGGCGGCGGAGTTCTTCGACAGCGCAAGCACCACGAAGCGGCCGTCGATTGCGTCGTAGACCACCCACGGGTCGAACGTCGTGTAGCCGCTGCAGGTTGCCGCAGCGCAACGCGACTGGGCCGGGAAGAAGGAATCGAGGGTGTAGCTCTGCAACTCGAGGCCGGTCTTGCTGAAGACCTTGAGCCCACCGTTGACCACCGCCACGACCTGTTCCGGCCCGGCGGCGACGTGGGAGTCCGGCGGGATCCATCCGGTGTAGGAGAACGACGTCCAGTTCGAGCCCAACGCCGGCGCCGCCGGCCCGACCGGCCCGACCGGGCCGGCAGCTTCGTCCTGATCGAGCGCAGGGGCCATGCGGTCGGCGGCCTCTGCGGCTGCCGGCACCCGAGCTGCGGCCTTCATCGCCGCATAGTCCTCGGCGCTGTAGTCGCCGAGGCGGTTCGCCGTGGACGTGCCTGCGGCGGCCGGAGCATCGACGGCTGTCCCGGCTGCAACGGCCTGGACCGGTGCGGCCGACACGGGGGCGGCGCTGCGTCCCCGCCCGCCTTGGCCGCCGTCGCCGGGCGGTGATGCGGCTCCGATCGCCGGTGCCGTCGCTCCGAGTGCAAGGAGTACGGCGACGAGCGAGGTCAGGGCACGTCTGGGTCGGTGTGCTGGACCGGTCATGACAACCTCCGAGAGCAAGTGAGACCCGCAATATCGCACCGATCGCGGCAAGGTGCCGTTCCAGTCGACCTGCGAGGAGACCGGCGAGCGTCTCCGCCCACTCTTTTCGGAATCGTGCCCGAAATCGGCTCCTCTCCGTAGGCCGGCGCGGACGCAGCGTCAGCGGCTCGCCCGCGCTGCGGCGTTGTGACGCATCGCCGCGGACAGGGCCTTGCGCTTCTCGAGGTCGGCGTCGCGCTTGGCGATCACCTGCCGCTTGTCGTAGTCCTTGCGGCCCCGGCCCAGCCCGAGCTCGACCTTCACCCGGCCGTCCTTGAAGTACAGACGCAGCGGCACCATGGTCAGGTGCTGCTGCTCGGCGATGGACTGCCAGCGCTCGCGCTCGGCCCGATGCACCAGCAGCTTGCGCTGCCGTTCCGGCTCGTGGGAACCGAACCCCTGGGCCATCACGTACGGGGCGATGTGCAACCCCACCAGCCACAGCTCACCGCGCACCACCCGGGCGAACGCATCGTTGAGGCGCACCTTGGCCTCGCGCAGCGACTTCACCTCTGAGCCGTGCAGCACCAGCCCGCACTCCATGGTGTCGGTGATGTCGAACTCGCGGTGCGCGGTCTTGTTGACGGCGATGGTCCGGTTGCGATCGTCAGGGCGTTTGGCCGCGGCCATAGGGCCACCGACGCTAGCCGACCCCGACCTGCACCCGGCCGGGCCACCCGCCCGGGTCGCCGGGCTAGCGTTCGACCCGTGCTGACCCTGCCGCTCGACGTGTACCACGACATCGTCGCCCAGGCCCTCGACGAGGCCCCGCTCGAATGCTGCGGCCTGCTCGCCGGCGACCCCGAGACCGGGCAGGTGCACCGTTACTTCCGCTGCACCAACGCCGCGGCGTCCGCCCGCATCTACACCGTCGAGGCCCGCGACCAGCTCCGTGCCACCCGCCGGGCCGAGGACGACGGGTTCGAGGTCATCGGGGTGCTGCACTCGCACACCCACACCCCGCCGTACCCGTCCCACACCGACATCACCCAGGCCCCCGACCCGACCTGGCACTACGCCATCGTCTCCCTCGCCGACGCCGAGCCGTCCCTGCGCTCGTTCCGCATCGCCGACGGCACCGTCACCGAGGAGACCGTGCTCGTCGCCGCCGGCTGAGACCATCGGGAACCTGCCCGCCCGGGAACCTGCCTGCGCTGGGCATGGCCGACCGGCGGTGGGTATATTCCTGACCAGGTTTCTCGTATTTCGGAGTGTGACCGTGCCCGTCAGTGTTCGCCTGCCAACCGTGCTTCGACCCCATGCGGCAGGCCAGTCCGTCGTCGAGGCCAGCCCCGGCACCGTCGGCGCGATCGTCACCGAGCTGGTCGGGCGGTTCCCCGGCATGAAGGGCAACCTGCTCACCGACAGCGGCGAGCTGCAGCGCTTCGTCAACATCTACGTCAACGACGAGGACATCCGGTACCTCGACAAGGCCGACACCGCGGTCGCCGACGGTGCCGAGCTGACGATCTTGCCCGCAGTGGCCGGCGGACTGGCCTGAGCGTGGTCCGCGTCGGCTCGGTCGTCGATCTCATCGGCAACACGCCGATCGTCGACATCTCGAACCTGTCGCCCAACCCCCGGGCCAGCATCCTGGTCAAGCTCGAGGGGCTCAACCCCGGAGGCTCGGTCAAGGACCGCATCGCCAAGGCCATGATCGAGCGGGCCGAGGCCGACGGCGAGCTGTACCCCGGCCGTCGCATCATCGAGCCGTCCTCGGGCAACACCGGCATCGGCATGGCCCTCATCGCCCAGCTGCGTGGGTACCCCATCACCATCGTGATGCCCGACAACAACACCGCCGAACGCTCCCAGCTGCTGCAGATCTACGGGGCGGACATCATCTACACCCCCGGTGCCGAGGGCTCCAACGGCGCCATCCGCCGGGCCCAGCAGCTCGCCGACGAGAACCCCGGGTGGGCCTTCCTCTACCAGTACGGCAACGAGGCCAATCCCCAGGCGCACTACGAGGGCACCGGGCCGGAGATCCTCGCCGACGTCCCCGAGGTCACCCACTTCGTGGCCGGTCTCGGCACCAGCGGCACCATCCTCGGCGTCGGGACCTACCTCAAGGAGCACAAGCCCGGGGTCAAGGTGTTCGCCATCGAACCGCCGGCGGGGGAGAAGGTCGAAGGCCTGCGCAGCCTCGACGACGGGTTCGTGCCGCCCATCTACCAGAAGTGGGGCGGTGCCGACCTGCTCGATGGCAAGCGCATCGTCAGGCCGCGCGAATCGGTCACCTGGACCCGTCGCCTCGCCGCCGAGTGCGGCATCTTCGCCGGGGTCTCCACCGGCGCCGCGGTGGCGGGTGCGGTCAAGGTCGCCGAACGTCTCGACCCCGACGAGGACGCCACCATCGTGGTGATCTCGCCCGACGGGGGCTGGAAGTACCTGTCGACCGGGATCTACACCGTCAGCCTCGACGAGGCCGTGCAGATCGCCGAGACCGTCAGCACCTGGTGACCCTGCCCCACCGGGTGGCGGGCCTAGAGTCAGGCCCCGGTCCGAACGGGAGGCGCGACATGCGACGGCTGAACTGGATGATGGCAGCGGCGGCCGCGGCTGCGATGGTCACCCTGGGGGCCTGTGGCGGCGGCAGCGCCACCGCGGATCGCGGCAACGAGGCCGCCGACGCCCTCTTCGCCAAGGACCTCGGCGACACCGGTGGTGCCCTGCGCATCAGCAGCCCCAACGTCACCGACGGCGCCGCGCTGCCCTCCCGGTTCAGCTGCGACTCGACCGCCATCTCGCCGGCACTGGTCATCGCGGGCGTCCCCGAAGGCACCGCCGAGCTGGCCATCGTCCTGGATGATCCCGACGCCGCGGGCGGCACCTACGTGCACTGGATCGTGGCAGGCCTGCCCGCCGCCGACACCTCGCTCGCCGAGGACTACCTGCCGCCCAAGGCGATCTCGGCCCGCAACAGCGCAGGTCGGTCCGGCTACGCCGCCGTGTGCCCGCCCAAGGGCGACGACGCCCACACCTACCGCATCTCGGTGTACGCGCTCGACGAGCCCACCGGCGACGCCGTCGACAAACAGCTCGCCACCGACGCCCTCGAGGCCATCGCCGAACGGGCCACCGCCCGGGCCACGATGCGCGCCACCTACGAACGGGCCGGCTGAACGCCGCGACCCGACGGTGCCCCGCACCGATCCGCGCGGGCCGCGCGCCGGTCCGACGAGCCCCATCCGATCATCACCGACCCGACCAACCCCAGGAGAACCCGTGCGCCCCGACGGCCGTGCCCCCGACGAACTGCGTCCCATCAGCTTCGAGCGTGACTACACCGACATGACCCCCGGCTCGGTGCTGGTGACCTTCGGGCGGACCCGCGTGCTGTGCACCGTGTCCATCGAGGAGGACATCCCCCGCTGGCTCAAGGGCACGGGCTCGGGCTGGGTCACCGCCGAGTACGCCATGCTGCCCGGCTCCTCCAACGAGCGCATCCGCCGCTCGCTCACCAACGGCCGGTCCCAGGAGATCCAGCGGCTCATCGGCCGTTCGCTGCGTGCGGTGACCGACCTGGTCGCCCTCGGCGAGACCTCCATCACCGTCGACTGCGACGTGCTGCAGGCCGACGGCGGCACCCGCACCGCCTCGATCTGCGGGTCCTACCTGGCGCTGCACGATGCCTGCAGCCGCCTCGTCGCCGCCGGCAAGCTGCGCCGTCACCCGCTCACCGACGCCCTCGCCGCGATCTCCGTCGGCATCATCGACGGGGTCCCGCTGCTCGACCTGCCCTACGTCGAGGACTCCAAGGCCGAGGTCGACTTCAACGTGGTGATGACGGGGGCCGGCCGCTTCGTCGAGGTCCAGGGCACCGCCGAGGGAGCGGCGTTCTCCCGCGCCGAGCTCGACGCGCTCGTCGACCTCGCCGCCGGCGGCATCGCCCAGATCGTGGCCCTGCAGCAGGCCTACCTGGCCACTCCCGTCCCGGTCCGCTGAGCCCGGTGCGCGCCCTGGTGGCCGCCACGGCCAACCCCGACAAGTTGGTCGAGATCAACGCCCTGCTCGCCGCAGCCGGCATCGAGGTCCTGCCGCGACCCGCTTCGGTGCCCGACGTGGTGGAGGACGGCGACAGCCTGCTGGCCAACGCCCGGCTCAAGGCGGTGGCGGTGGTCGCCGCCGCCGGCGGGCTGGCCGCGGTGGCCGACGACACCGGCCTCGAGGTCGACGCCCTCGACGGTGCCCCCGGCATCCATGCCGCCCGGTACGGCGGTCCGAACGCAAGCTACGACGACAACGTCGACAAGTTGCTCGCCGAGCTCGAGCGGGTCGGGGCCACCACCGCGGCCGCACGCCGGGCCCGGTTCCGCACGGTGGCCGTCGTCCGCTGGCCCGACGGCCGTGAGCTCGCCGTCGAAGGCGTGGTGGAAGGCCACATCACTGCGGCCCGCCGCAGTGAGGGCTGGGGTTACGACCCCGTCTTCGAACCCGACGAGGGCCACGGCCGCACCTTCGCCGAGCTCGGCGCCGCGGCCAAGGACGCCATCTCGCACCGCGGCCGTGCCATGCGGGCGCTGTGCGAGGCCCTCGCCGCCCAGCCCGACTGACCCGCCGCGCAGGGCGACCGGACTCACCAGCCGGGTCGACCGGCCGGGTTCACCAGCCGCGCAGGTCGATCTCCCACTCGTCGACCACCAGCCCGTCGCGCACCACCCGGTAGCGCTCGTGGTACGCCACGGTCGGATCGACATGGGCCGGCCGGATCGCCACCAGGTCACCGAGCGCCGGCCGCGCCGCCGGGTCGGCCCCGGCCGGCACCGCGAAGGTCACGTGTTCGTCGGAGCAGAACCACACCTTGGCGAGGGTGCCGTCGGACAGCTCGAGGTCGGGCAGACCGTGGTCCATGCCGAGGGACTTGAGCCCGGCATCGGCCACGAAGTACTCCCGGCCGTCGCGCCGGCCCCGCGACACCACCGTGGCCGCCACCGCCAGAGCCTGGCGGAACGGCAGCCCGGACTTGGCATAGGCGGTGTCCATCAACGTGTAGCTGCCGGCCTGCACCTCGCTGACCCAACGGTTCAGGTCATAGGTGCCGGTACCGCCGCCCGAGATCACGTCGCCACCCACCAGGCGATGCGCCTCGGTCAGCGCCGCCATCGCCGGTTCGAGCCCGGCCCGGCGCTCGGCCCGGTCGGGGTTGCCCATCAGATGGCCCTCGTAGCCCATGACCCCGCGCACCTCGAGGCCCAGCCGTCGGGCCCGATCGGCCAGCCGGCCGGCGTCGGCGGGGTCGCAGCCGCAACGGGCCAGGCCCACGTTCACGTCGACCAGCACCGCGGCGATGCCGGCGTTCGCCGCAGCGTCGACCGTCTCGTCGGAGTCGACCGCCACCGTCACCCGGACGTCGAGCGCGGCCATCTCGGCCAGGCGCACGGCGTCGAGCGTCTCGTTGGCCAGCAGCAGGTCGGCCCCGAGGCCGGCCCGGGCCATGCCGAGGATCTCGCGCGGGGTCGCCGCACAGAAGTGGTGATGGCCGGCGTCGCGCAGCCGACGGGCCAGCGCGGTGGACTTGAAGGCCTTCACGTGCGGACGGCAGCGGTCGCCCGGCAGCGCCGCGGCCATGGTGGTCACGTTGTGGACGAAGGCGTCGGCGTCGACGACGAGGGCGGGCGTGGCGAGCGCCGGCAGCAGCATGGACCCGACGTTACCGGGTCCGTGACCGGGTCTCGGTCAGGCGCTCGCCAGCGGTGGGCGGCGTTGGAACGGCCGCAGCGGGACCACGTTGTCGAGGTCGCGATCGCGCACCGGACGGGGCCGCAGACGCTCGAGCCGTTGCTGGTGCAGCAGTACCAGTGCCTGGCTCAGCAGCTCCCGGTACTGCCCGGCGGCACGCATGGCGGGGGAGCGGCGGCCGCTGCGCCGGTAGTCGTGCAGACCGAGCCGGACCTCGGTCTCCTCGCTGTGATGGTCGCGTAGCTCGAGGTGGAGGACCCACAGCAGCTTGCCCGACGGTGCGACCCCCTCGGAACGGGGCCCGTCGGGCTGGCGACCCACGACGAAGTGGCGTTCGTGCACCCGGCCCGACCGGTTGCGCCGGAAGTCGAGATCGGCCTCGATGCCGTAGGCGGCGGCGTTACGGGCCAGGAACTCGGCGGTGTCCAGGCAGCGCGCCGGGTCGAGGTCGACGGCCACCGAGAGGGTGCGGTCCAGGTCCGATCGTTTCGCCCACATATCTCGTCGCCTCCCTACCGCGCACCCCTCGACGGGTGTCGCAGGGCTATCGGCGCCTGCGGGGCGGCCATTGAGCGCAGCCGGTGTATCGGCGCTGCCCGGTCGGCTCTCCCGGGCGGCGAATCGGCGTCGATTCGCCGCCCCGGGGAGCTCTGCCGGTGCCGACGGAGAGATTCGAACTCTCACTGACGACGACCTAAACGTCGTGCCTCTGCCGTTGGGCTACGTCGGCGCAGAGCCCATCTTGGCCGAGTGGGACCTCCGGCGTCGACCATCGAGGGAATCGGGGCCGGAGGAACGATCGGCAGGGGGTGCTCCGCGGGTAGCCTAGGAACCCATGACCACCCGGTTCGACCCCCGCATGAACGACATCGGCCCGATGATGGGCGACGCGTTCGTGTTCAACCAGCTTCTGCGCGATCGGATCGTGTTCCTCGGCTCCGAGGTCGACGACGAGTCGGCCAACCGGATCATCGCCCAGCTGCTCTACCTCGAGGCCAACGACCCCGACAAGGACATCTGGCTGTACATCAACAGCCCCGGCGGCTCCGTGACCGCCGGCATGGCGATCTACGACACCATGCAGTTCGTCAGCCCCGACGTCGGCACCGTGTGCATGGGCCTCGGCGCATCCATGGGGCAGTTCCTGCTGTGCGCCGGCGCCCCCGGCAAACGCTTCGCCCTGCCCCACGCCCGCGTCATGATGCACCAGCCCCTCGGCGGCGTGCGCGGCCAGGCGTCGGACATCGCCATCCAGGCCGAGCAGATGAAGTACATCAAGCGCCTCATGGCCGAACGCATCGCCTTCCACACCGGCCAGACGGTGGAGCAGATCGAGGCCGACTCCGAGCGCGACCGCTGGTTCACCGCCGAGGAGGCCAAGGCCTACGGGCTCATCGACGAGGTCCGGGCCAAGCGCTCACGCTGAGCCGGAACCCGAGCACGAGCGACACGGCAGCCGACCCTGCGGGGTCGGCTGCGGCGCGTCCGGACCCGTTCAGCCGGTCTTGCCGAGGTCGATGTTGCAGGTGTTCGAGGCGAAGATGACCACGTTGTCGCTGGCCGCCTTCCACGCCTCGGTGGAGGTGGCCACCCGCTGGCGGGCGGCCTCGACGCCGGCCTGGTCACCGTTGGAGAGCGCCACCTCGAGATCCTCGGCCACGCCGACCAGCACGCTGACGTCGCCCCGGATCTGGGTCGGTGCCGATTCCTGCAGGCGACGCAGCTCGGTGACCAGCTGCCCGGTGGCGGTGGCGGTGTCGGGCACCGTCAGGTCGTCACGTTCGGTGATGACCGGCACCCGGCGCAGCTGGGCACAGAAGGTGTCCCGATCGCCGGCCGGCTCGCGGCACGCCGTCAGCAGACCGGCGAGCCCCATCAGCGCCACCAGTGCCGGCAGCGCCCCGAGTGCAGACCGGCCCGACCGGCCTGACCGGCCCGACCGCCAGGATCGGCGGGTGCCCGTCGCCCGGCGGGGTGCGGCCCGATCGCTCAAGAGCGGGCTTCGGTGGCGCGTCGCCGCAGGTCCGACACCGCGTGCTCGAGGCCGAGCGGGTCGCGGAACAACGCGGTGCCGGCGATGAAGACGTCGGCGCCGGCCGCACTCGCCCCGGCGATGGTGGCCGGCCCGATGCCGCCGTCGACCTCGAGATCGATGGCCCGGCCGCTGGCGTCGATCAGCTCGCGCATGCGGGCGATCTTCGGTTCCATCGACGCCAGGTAGGCCTGGCCGCCGAAGCCGGGGTTCACGGTCATGACCAGCACCAGGTCGACGAGATCGAGCACGCTGGCCACCGCCTCGACCGGGGTGCCCGGGTTGATGGCGACCGCGGCCTTGCCGCCGGCCTCGCGGATCACCCCGAGGCTGCGGTGCAGGTGACGGGTGGCCTCGGCGTGGATGATGATCAGCTCGCAGCCGGCCCGCACGAACCCGGGGGCGAGAAGGTCGGGCTCCTCGATCATCAGGTGTGCCTCGAAGGGCAGGTCCACCCACGAACGCAACGAGGCAATGACATCGGACCCGAAGGTCAGGTTGGGCACGAACCGCCCGTCCATGACGTCGAACTGCAGCCGGTCGACACCGGCCTTCTCCAGCTCGACACAGGCCTCTCCGAACCGGGAGAAGTCGGCGGGGAGCACCGAGGGAACGATGCGGGGACCGGGGGCAGCATGGGCGTCCGTCACGGTCGACCAACGTACCCAACTCAGGGGGCCCACGGGGTGTCGGTGCCGCAGCGGTACCGTGGCGGGATGACCGGCGCCGCCAACCCCGACGAGGTGGTGACGGTGCACGCCCTCGCCAACGGCGGGGAGGGCGTCGGCCGGCTCGCCGACGGGCGGGCGGTGTTCGTGCCCGGGATGCTGCCGGGCGAGACCGCCCGGGTCGAGCTGACCGGGTTCAAGGCCCGCTACGCCCGGGCCACCCTGACCGAGCTGTTGGAGGCCTCGCCCGACCGGGTGGTGCCGCCGTGCTCCTGGCAGCAGGCCGGTTGTGGCGGGTGCGACCTGATGCACCTGCGCACCGATGCCCAGCACCGGGCCAAGGTGCAGCTGACCCGGGAGGCCCTGCAGCGCCTCGGCCGGCTGGCCGACCCGGAGGTGCTCGCCGGTCCGGTGTTGCCCTCGGAGGCGGTGCGCACCACCGTGCGGGTCGCGGTACAGCACGGTCGGGCCGCGTTCCGGCGCCGGGCCGGCCACGAGTTGATCGAGGTCGGGGAGTGTCAGGTGGCCCACCCGGCCCTCTCCGCCCTGATCGCCGAGGGCCGCTTCGGCTCGGCCCACGAAGCCATCCTGCGGGTCGGTGCCGCCACCGGCGAGCGGCTCGTGGTGCTCGACCATGGCGACGGCCATGCCCACCGTGGCAGCCGCGGCAACACCGCCGGCCGGGCCGGAGCCCGCCGGGCCGGAGCCCGCCGGGACGCCCCCCGCCGCAGCGCCAACCGGGCAGGTGGCGTGGAGCTGCCCGACGACGTGCTCGTCGTCGACGCCGCCGAGCTCCGCCCCGGATCGGCCGGGCCGGGTACGTCCGGCGGGTCCGGCGTGGGCCCGGCCATCCACGAGGTCATCGCCGGCCGGCGCTGGCGTATCTCCGCCGGCAGTTTCTTCCAGACCAGCGCGGTCGGGGCCGAGGCCCTCGTCGCTGCGGTCGCCGCCGCTGCCCGGCCGCCGGCCGGTTCGCCGTTCGCGCGCCGGGTGCTCGACGCCTACAGCGGCGTGGGGTTGCTCACCGCGGCCATCGGGCCTGACACCTCGGTGGTCTCGGTCGAGTCGAACCCGTCCTCGGTCGCCGACGCCCGGGTCAACCTGGCCGATCGCGACGCCGAGGTGGTGCAGGCCCGCTTCGAGCGCTGGCGGCCCGTCCCGGTCGACCTCGCGGTGGCCGACCCGGCCCGGCGCGGGCTGGGCCGCGCCGCCGCCGAGATCCTCGCCGCCACCGACGCCGCGGTGATCGTGCTGGTCAGCTGCGACCTGGCCGCCCTGGGCCGCGACAGCGGTGATCTGGTGGCGTTGGGCTACGACCATGCCGGTTCCACCGTGCTCGACCTGTTCCCCCACACCTCCCACGCCGAGGTCGTCACCCGCTTCGAACGGCGCTGACGCCGGACCGGGGGTTCAGGCCGTGGCGATGCGGCGCCGGGCCAGCTCGAAGGCCAGCACGCTCGCCGCGCAGGCGACGTTGAGCGACTCCACCCCACCGGCGAGGGGTATCGCCAGGCGACCGTCGAGCTCGGCCGCCACCTCCGCCGACAGCCCGTCGGTCTCGTTGCCGAGCACGTACACCACCCGTTCGGGCAGCTCGGCGACGAACAGGTTCTCGGCGTCGGGATGCCCGCCGTCGAGGCCGATCACCGTGAACCGGGCGTCACGCAGCTGCGTCACCGCCTCGGCCGCGGTGTCCACCCGCAGCAACGTCGCCCGCAGCGCCACCCCGGCCGAGGCCTTGAGCACCAACGGGCCCAGCTCGGCGGTGCCGCGGTGTGGTACCACGATGCCGTCGAGGCCGGCCCCGGTGGCCGATCGGATGATCATGCCGACGTTGGACGGGTTGTGCACGGCGTCGAGCAGCAACAGCGCGGTGGCATGGCGCCGTCCCCGCCGCTGGGTGAGGAACGGTCCGAGCGCGTCGAGCCCCGGCGGGGCGATGTCGGCCGCGACGCCCTGATGATGACGCCCGTTGTGGGCGAGCATGGCCAGGCGAGCCTCGGTCACCCGCTCGATCGCCACGCCCCGCCGCCGCGCCGCCGCCCCGATCCGCTCGATGGCGTCACCGCGGGCGGTGTCCGCGACGAAGACCCGGGCAAGCGGCACGGTGGTGTCCTCGAGGGCCTCGGCGACCGGCATCCGCCCGTAGATGGTGACGTAGCGGTCGCGCGGGGTGCGTTCGCCGCTCAAGGCTGCTCGGTGCGGGGGCCGTGGAACGCCTCGTCGTAGCGGGCTTCGGGCGGCGTGGCGCCGCCGGCCGCCCCGACCAGGGTCATCTCCGGGCCGTAGATCTCGGCGAAGGTGGCGTCGATGGTGTCGAAGGGCAGGTCGGCGAAGGTGCCCCGCTGGCGGATGTACTCCATGTGGCGGCGGCCCTCCACGTCGAAGGCGTGGTAGAGGGAGTCCTCGGAACCGTCGAACTCCAGCGGCTTGACCCCGAAGCGGGTGCACATCTCGAGGTTGAACGCCGGGGTGGCCTTGACCCAGCGCTCCTCCAGCCAGAACTCGACGTAGCCGTGGAAGGCGAACACGTCGGTGCCCATCTGCTCGAGCAGCTTCTCGGAGGCCAGGTGGTTGCGGACGTCGGCGAAACCCAGCCGGCAGGGCACGCCCACCGCCCGTGACCCGGCGCACAGCAGCACCGCCTTGGGGATGCACCAGTTGCGGTCACGGCTGAGCACGGCACTGGCCTTGAAGTCGTCGCGGTCCACGGCCAGGGCGTAGGGGTCGTAGCGGATGTCGTCGCGGACCCGGTAGTACAGGGCGACGGCGCGTTCCCGGTCGTCGCCGGCACCGGCGGTGACCTCGTGGCTCCAGGTGCGGATCGCCTCGTGGTCGCTGTCGACGAAGTACGCCGGCTGTCCGAACGCCGGATCAAACGCCTGGGGTGCTGCCATGGCCTCCGACGCTAACCCATGACCCCCGACCGACTGCCGGTCGCGCCCGGCGTCGTCGCGCACGGTCCCGCCGGTCGGGGTCGCGCCGGACCGGGGGTCGCCCTCAGGTGCCGGCGAGGCGGGCCACCACCGGGGCGAAGGTGTCGATCTCGCCCTCGTGCACCACGACGTAGTTGATGCCGTAGAGCTCACGCCGGCGTTGCAGTTGCTCACAGAGGTCCTCGACGGTGCCGGCGAGCACCAGCGGCACCTCCCGGGCCTCGTCGGGGGTCAGCCCGAACCCGCCTGCCAGGCTGTCGAAGAGGTGGCCGGCCTCGGCGCTGGTGGCGGTGACCTGGACCAGGAACGTGTTGACCTGCAGTTCGAGGCGGGCGAAGCGTTCGGGGCCGGCGGCCTGCTCCACCCAGCGACGCCGTTCGGCGAAGCGTTCTGCCGTCGCCGAGCGGGCCACCGCCGGGCCGAGGAACCCTTCGTGCAGCGAGGCGTTGAGCCCGACGATGTCGGCCACCGTGGCGGCGAGGGCCAGCATCCTCGGTCCGCCGCCGCCCAGCAGCAGCACCGGACCGCCGTCGCGATGGGGCCTGGGTGTGCCGGTCATCGCGGCGATGCGGTAATGACGGCCCTCGTAGCCGAACGGCTCGCCGCCCCACAGACCCCGGCACACCTCGACCGCCTCGGCGAGCCGGGCGATGCGGACCCCTGGAGGATCGAACGCCAGGCCCGACTGCTCGTAGTCCTGGCGAAGCCAGCCGGCCCCCAGGCCGCACTCGACCCGGCCCTCGGTGGCCAGGTCGAGGGTGGCCATCTCCTTGGCCGTCAGCACGGGGTGCCGGTAGTCGACGTCGAACACCAGCGCCCCCACCCGCAGGCTGGTGGTGGCCTCCGCGGCGATGGTCATGGCCACCGTCGGTGCCCACTGGTCGTCGAAGTGATCGGGGCAGAACGCCGTGCTGTAGCCCAACGCCTCGATGCGCCGGGCCTGCTCGCGCCAGGCCCGCCCCGAGGCGGCCCGGGAACACTGCACGGCGAAACGGAACGGAGCCACCGACGCACCCTAGAGGGTCGGACCATGGTGAGGCCGGTGGCTGTGGCGGTGCCCGCCGGTCGTGTGGGCCGCTACGGTCTCCACGTTGACGAACAGTGTTCGCCCGGCGGGGCGGCCGGCTGCGTCGCGGGTCGGCCGATCCGTCGGACGCGTGCCGGAGCGGGGTTGGGGTTTGGGTTTGGGTCTCGATGAACCGATACATCTCCTGTGGTCGAATTGCTTCCCGTATCCGTGCCGCTGAGCCGTGTCCCCGGCGGGCGCAGCACCGCCGAGCGGTCGATGCCCGGCCCGTCGTCGAGCCGGTGGGCCCGATGACCGGTACGGAACGGCGCCACCGGGTCGCGCTGCTCGGTGCCGGGCTGGTTGCCGTGTTGCTCGCGGTCGGGTCCTTCGCGCTGCGGTCGGGACCGGCCGATGCCGCCGAATCGCCCGCCGGTAGCGCCCCGCTCGCTGCGGACCGCAAGGCCGGCTGCTGCGCGACGGCGCCCGGTTGGGGACAGGCCCAGGCCCGTCTCGTCGACGCGTTCGTGGGCGCCGCTCTCGACGCCGCCCGGGCCGCGGTCGTGGCCGATCGGCTCGCCGAGACCCACCTCGGCATCGACCTCGAGGACATGCGCCTGCGTGATGCCGCGTCCGCCGCCGATGCCGCACGTCGCGCCGGTGAAAAAGTGCTGGCCGCCACCGCGCCATTCCCCATCGACAAGCAGCGTGCCTTGGGTGTGGAAGTGATGGGCCTGCTGGGCTTTGATTTCGAGGGCGGGCGGCTTGATATTTCCACGCATCCGTTTTGCGGCGGCGTGCCGCA
>CAIXPF010000162.1 GCA_903921205.1 uncultured Acidimicrobiia bacterium
GGCAGCCGTGCTGATAGCGGCCTGGAGTCCCGTGCTCGGCCATCAGTGGACCCGGCCGATGTGCACGCGTGCGCCGTTGTGGGTGAGGAACGTCCGTGCGCAGAACCAGCACGGGTGCGGCAGTCCGACCCCGCCGTGTCGCTGACGGTGCTTGACGGTCGCGGCGGCTGCACGACATTCCGTGCATCGACAGCCGCCGGTGTAGGCCGACCATGTGCCGCAGTGCCTCACGGCTCCGCTCCAAACAGGTCGAGCTGCACGTCCGCTGGGTCCGCACCGACGAGGCAGTGAGGCGACAGCCACAGCCGTTCGCGTGCCTGCTGGTGGCTGGCGACGCCTTTGCCGGTGTTTCCCATCCCGCCAGTGAGGAACCCGGCCCTGAACCATTCGATCGTGGTCCATCCGGCGTCGGTCAGGTCTGTGCCGTGCTCGCCGTCGAATCCGGCGAGCACGATGCGCAGACGCGGGTTGTCGCCGTTGTCGAGACACCACTGCCGCACGTCGTGTGCGACGGTGAGCGAGTCGATCGCATACAGGCCGTCCGCACGGTCGGCGGTGTTGGCATATGGCGGGTCGAGGAAGATCCCGGCGTGTCCGCCCATGCGGACCGGCAGGGTCTGGGATGCGCCGCTGGTGACCGCACGCCGCCAGTCTCCGTTGATGATGCGGACGTGGCGCAGCCGCGCTGAAAGCCATGCGAACCATCGGCGCAGCTCTGGCATCGTCATCAGGTGGAACTCGTCGTGTGCGTCCACCCCCGGCTCGCGAAGTCCGGCGTGGTTGACGCCTTGGCCGTTGTTGCCGAGGTGCGGCCGCTGGCTGTTCACCCCAGGCTCGCGAAGTCCGGCGTGGTTGACGCCTCGGCCGTCGTTGCCGAGGTGCGGCAGCTTGCTGTCCACCCCAGGCTCGCGAAGTTGCGGCCGGTTGACGCCTTGGCCGTCGTTGCCGAGGTGCGGCCGCTGGCTCTTCACCCCCGGCTCGCGAAGTCCACCGTGGTTGACGCCTCGGCCGTCGTCGCCGAGGTGCGGCAGCTGGCTGTCCACCCCAGGCTCCCTCGGCGCTCGTGCCTGCTTGAAGATCCTGCCGTCGGCGTCGGCGGTCCATGCGCCGGTGCCGGACGCCCAGCCGCTCCCGATCCAGCAGGAGATCCCCCAAAGCCACCAGCCGGCCACCTGCGGGTTGCAGTACGCCGGGTCGCCCATCAGCATCTCTAGGTCGCGTTCCTCACGCCACCGGACGATCGACAGATGTCGTGCGATCAGATCGGCCTCGGACACCGGCCACGACGCCGCCTCCGCTGTGGCGTCCGGGTGCATGACAATCGACCTCCAAGCATTCACCAGCAGGCCGTCAAGATCGTTGACCGTTTCGCTGTAATACGTGCGGTTTGCGGGGTGCGGCCGATTGAGGAGCACCGCCATCGACCCGGCGAACGGCTCTACGTAATGGTCGACGTCCCCCATCGCATCCCACACCACCGGCGCTGCTTTGCTCTTGCCGCCAAACCACGGGAACGGTGCTTTCTGTACGTTGATCACCGCTCGCGGTCCCAATCGA
>CAIXPF010000163.1 GCA_903921205.1 uncultured Acidimicrobiia bacterium
ACGCCCTTGACGAACTTGGTGTTCGCCTTCTCGATGGCGGCGTAGTCCGGCACCTCGCCGGCCTTGAACATGACCGATCCGTCCTGGAACTTGACCTCACCGGTGAACGGCGAGCCGTCCTTGCAGATCTTGACCTTCTGGTCCTCGATCAGCTTCTTGGTGGCGGCATCGACCATGGTGCCGAACTTCGACTGCACGAAGGGGTTCTTGCCGTCCTTGCAGCCGGCACGGTAGTTGCCGTTGTACGGCGAGCCGGTGAACTTGCCTTCCTTGGCGGTCTTCACGATGTCGTTGTACATGTCGGCCCAGGCCCACTCGGAACCGGCGACCCAGCCCTTCGGAGCCAGCGACGACGCATCGGCGTGGTAGCCGACCACCATCTTGCCCGCCTCCTCGGCGGCCTTGGTGATGGTCGCGGTGCAGTCCTGGTGCTGGGTGATGACGTCCACGCCCTGGGCGAAGAGGCTCTTGGCCGCTTCTGCCTGCTTGGCCGGATCGCACCAGCTCGAGGTGTTGACCACGTAGGTCTGCGCCGCCGGGTTCACCGACGCCGCACCGAGCTGGAAGGCGTTGATGTTGGCGATGGTCTGCGGGATCGGGAAGGCGTAGACGTAGCCCAGCTTGTTGGTCTTGGTGGCCTTACCGGCGGCGATGCCGGCGAGGTAGACCGGCTCGTACACGGTGCCGAAGTAGGTGCCCGCGTTCTTGGGGACCGCGGACGAGATGAAGTTGCCCTGGCTGACCACGGCGACATCGGGGTGCGCCTCGGCGACCTTGAGGCCCGGATCGAGGTGACCGTAGGAGGTGGCGAAGATGATCTTCGCCCCGTCCGCGATCATCTTCTCCATGACGCGGGTGGCGTTGTCGTCCTCGGGGACGTTCTCGGCAGTGAGAACTTCCATGTCGGGGAAGGCCTTCTTGACCGCCTGGCTTCCGGCGTAGGCAGCCTGGTTGTAGCCGTAGTCGTCCTTGGGACCGACGAAGATGAAGCCGACCTTCTTGGAGCCGGCGCCGGGGCCGCTGCCCGTGGCCGCTGCGCCTTCAGCCGCGTTGTCGGCCTTGGCCGAGTCTTCGGAGGCGCTGTCGGATGAGCCACCGCAGGCCGCCGCAGTCAGGGCGACGGACACGGCGAGGGCCGGGAGGAACCAACGTGTACGCAAGGGGGAGCCTTTCTTTTCTTCTGGGATTTCGGTGGGACCGATGACCGGCGCGGCGCTGCGCCCCTCAGCGGGTGGGTTGGGCGTCGAAGACCTTCGACAAGCCCTCCGGCACGTCACGCAGCTGGCGACGACCGAAGACGATGAGCACGACGAGCGTCACCACATAGGGCACGGCGTCGAGCGCGAACTGGTTGATGCCGAACCCGCGGGCCTGCAGGGCAGGCGACAGGGCGAGGGCGGCACCGAAGAGATAGGCACCCCCGGCCACCCGGATGGGCCGGCGGGAGGCGAACATGACCACCGCAACGGCCACGAACCCACGGCCTACGGCCATGTTCTCGAACCATGCCTTGGTGTACGCCGTGGACAGGTGCACCCCGCCGAGCCCGGCGAGCATGCCGCCACCGACCACGGCGGCGTACTGGATGGGGCGAACCCGGTGGCCGTGGGCGACCAGCACCTCGCTGCGCTCCCCCGACGCCCGCAGCAGCACACCCCAACGACTGCGGAACAGGAACCACGACAACAACGGCACCAGGGCGTAGGACAGGTAGACGAGCGGGTCCTGTTCGAAGAACACCGTCCCGATGAACGGGATCGCCGACAGGCCCGGGATGGCCACGGGTGAGAAGGTCGGGGCCACGGCCTGCACGTAGCTGACCCCGAACAACGAGGTGAGCCCGAGACCCAGGAACAGCACCACGAGGCCGGTGGCGAGCTGGTTGGCGCCGCGGGAGAGCACCATGTAGGCGTGGACCAGGGCCAGCAGGCCTCCGGCGACCGCACCGGCGAAGGCACCCAGCCAGGGGTGGCCGGTCTCTGCGGCCACGGCGTACCCGGCGAGGGCGCCGGCCAGCATCGAGCCCTCGGTGCCGAGGTTGACCACCCCGGCCCGCTCCGACACCGACTCACCCAGCGCGGCGTACAGGATCGACGTACCGCCCCGGATGCCGCCGGTGAAGACTTCGGTCACGATGTTCATCGTGCGGCCTCCCGCTTCGTGGCGAACCCGAACACACCGAGCAGCAGCAGCGCCATGAGCACGTTGACGCTCGCACCCGGAAGGCCGGCATCGAGCTGCAGGCTGTCACCGCCGATCACGATGCCCGACAGCAGCAGACACGAGAGCATCACGCCGATCGGTTTGTGCCCGGCGAGCCACGATGCCAGGTAGGCGACGTAGCCGTAACCCAACACGAACCCGCTGCGAAGCTTGAACTCGGCCCCGGCGAGCTGCGTGAACCCACCCAGGCCGGCCAGGGCACCGCCGACGAGCATGGCGGTCAGCAGCAGGGCGCCGACCTTGAGGCCGGCCCGGCGGGCTGCCTCGGGGTTGCCGCCGACCACCCGGAGGAGGAAGCCCCAGGAGGTGGTCCGGAAGACCAGGTACACCGCCACCACGGCGATCACCGACAGCAGCAGGCCGAGGTGCAGCCGGGTGTCGCCCAGCAAGGGCAGGCGGTCGGCCTTGTCCAGCGCCCGGGTCGCGGGCTGCCCGGAGCCCTGGCGGTCCTTCCATCGTTCGTAGATGAGGAAGTACATGATGTCGAGGGCGATGTAGTTCATCAGCAGGGTGGTGACCGACTCGCTGATACCGCCCTTGAGCCGCAGGACCGCAGCGAGCCCCGACCACAGCGCCCCGGCGATCCCCGCTGCGACCGCCATCAGCACCAGGGCCACCGGGCCGTGCACGGCACCGTCGAGCAACAGCGACATGCCCATCGCAGCGACGCCACCCATGATGAGCTGGCCCTCACCACCGACGTTGATCAGGCCGGCACGGGCAGGAACCGCCACCGCCAGACCCGCCAGGATCAGCGGTGTGGCCCGCACCGCGATGCCGCCGAGGGAGGTGGTGCTGGTGAAGGTGCTGGAGAACATCTCGACATAGGCGGTGAGCGGGTTCACCCCCTTGATCAGCATCAGCACGGCGAACAGCCCCATCGCTCCCCCGAGGGCCACCAGCAGGCGCAGCGCCGCAGCCGCAAAGCCGTTGTCGGGTCGCCAGCGCAGGACCCGCCGCTGCGCGGCCCGGGCCGCCGGAGGGGACGCACCGCCGTTGTCGTCGTCCGCGACGGGCGGAGCCACCGTCGAGGGACTGCTCCCGCTCACATCGGTGCTCATCGGGAACCTTCTCCTCCAGTGCCGACCAGTTCGGCGCCGAGCATCAGCCGGCCGACCTGGTAGCGATCGCTTTGTCTGGGGTCGACCACGCCGGCGACCGCGCCGGCGTGCATCACGGCGATGCGGTCCGACAGTTCGAACAGTTCGTCGAGGTCCTCGGAGATGAGCAGGACCCCGGCTCCGTCGGCTCGCCGCTCGAGCAACAACTCCTGGGTCCGGCGGGTGGTGGCCACGTCGAGCCCACGGCTCGGATAGGCCGCCACGATCAGCGAGGACGGCGCCCCGAGGGCCCGTACCAACATGATCCGCTGGATGTTGCCGCCCGACAGGCTCTGCAGGATCCGCTCGCCGTGCGCGCCCTGCAGGCCGCAGGCCTCGTTGCGCTCGTCGTAGCGGCGCATGACCGCGGCCCAGTCGATGCCCCAGCCCTTGCGCACGGCCTGCAGATCATCCAGCGCCACGTGGGCGAACACGCTCAGGCCGGGCACGACGGCGTCGGCCAGCGGATCCTCGGGGACCCCGACGGC
>CAIXPF010000164.1 GCA_903921205.1 uncultured Acidimicrobiia bacterium
CGAAGGTGCCCTTGAGGTGCACGGCGATGACCGCGTCCCACTCCTCCTCGGTCATGTTGGTCAGCATGCGGTCGCGGAGGATGCCCGCGTTGTTGACCACGACATCGAGGCGTCCGAAGGTCTCGACCGCCTGGTTCACCATCCGCTGGGAGCCTTCCCACGACGCCACGTTGTCGGCGTTGGCGATCGCCTCGCCACCCATGCCCTTGATCTCGGCCACCACCTGCTCGGCCGGCGTGCGGTCGTCGCCGCTGCCGTCCACGGCGCCACCGAGGTCGTTCACCACGACCTTGGCGCCTTCCGAGGCGAGCATCAGCGCGTGTTCACGGCCGATCCCTCGCCCGGCTCCGGTCACGATGCAGACCCGGCCTTCACACATGCCGCTCATCAGCGGTCCCCCTTCGGTTCAGTGATCGTTGTCGACGATTCGTGGTAGCGCCGGCGGGAGGGCCGACGGTCGTCGGACTCCTGTTATAGCCCGTCACCCCGGCACCCGGCCCGAAACGCCCGGATCGGATGAACGGCAGCGCCGCCAGCGATTGGGGGGGGGTGATTACTCATCGACCTCCCGATGCGCGAATCTGGGGGACGCATGACAAGAGAGAGAGCCGCCCTGGCGGCCACCGCCGGAGCTGTCGCCCTTGTCCTGCTGTTGGTCGTGGGCTGGGCGGTCGATGCCGCCGCCAGCGCCGGCGAGGTGCGCCGCAACGTACAGCTCGCCGGACAGCCGATCGGTGGCCTCGACCGGACCGCGCTGGTCACGGTCATGGACCAGCTCGACGGCGCGCTCGGTGCGACCCCCGTCGTGGTCGCCAACAGTGAGCAGCCGCTGGAGTCAACCCTCGGCGCGCTCGGGGTGAGCATCGACCGCGAGGCCACCACCGCCCACGCCATGGACACCGGACGACGTGGGTTCTTCCTGTTCGGCCCGCTGCGGACGCTGCGCTCCTTCGTCGGTCACCGGGACGCGCCGGTCGCCATCACGGTGGACACCGCTGCGGCGACCACCGCCATCAACGAGCTCGCCGCCCCGATCCGCCACGACGCCGTCGAGCCGTCGCTCGCCTTCCAGGACGGGTCCTTGCGCACCGTGGCGGGGGTGACCGGCAGCAGGCTCGACGATGCCGACCTGCTGGCCCAGCTCCAGGCGCTCGACGGCAACCACCTCGACGGCGGCACCATCACCTTGCAGGGCAAGCTCGTCCCGCTGCCCCCTGTGCGCACCGACGCAGCGGCCGAATCGATGTTGAGCCGGCTCGAGGTCCTGCTCGACCGGTCGATCGCCGTGTCGATCGGCGGGAAGACCTCCACCATCGATGCCACCGAGCTCGC
The DNA here is from genome assembly GCA_903921205.1 of uncultured Acidimicrobiia bacterium. Taxonomy (GTDB): domain Bacteria; phylum Actinomycetota; class Acidimicrobiia; order Acidimicrobiales; family CAIXPF01; genus CAIXPF01. The sequence continues at coordinate 1,333 of CAIXPF010000164.1, forward strand.
CCCGTTCGTCACGGCAGCCCTGGGGGCGGACAACCAACTGACCATCCAACTCGACCAGGCAGGAACCCTCGAGTACCTCGCCGAGACCTTCGCCGCATTGGCCACCGAGCCGTCGACGCCGGACATCTCGGTGTCCTCCGGCAAGGTCGTGATCGGCTACGCCAAGCCGGGAACCGTCTGCTGCACACCCGAGTCGGTCACGGCCCTCGCCGGTGCGCTGCAGCGGGGCGATCGGTCGGTGACCCTGACCCTGGCCGAGGTCAAGCCCGAGAAGGACACCGCGTACTACCAGAAGCTGGGCATCGTCGAGCTGGTGTCGAGCTTCACCACCCAGCACCCCTGCTGTGCGGCGCGGGTGGACAACATCCACCGCATGGCCGACCTGGTCGGCCCGCGGGTGATCGCGCCGGGTGAGTCCTTCTCGCTGAACGACACCGTGGGCCGGCGCACCGTGGCCAAGGGCTTCAAGGCCGCACCCACCATCGACGGAGCCGGCAACTTCGTCGACGACGTCGGTGGCGGCGTCTCGCAGTTCTCCACCACGCTGTTCAACGCCGCGTTCTTCGCCGGCCTCGAGATCGACGAGTACATGGCACACGGCCTGTACATCTCGCGCTACCCCTACGGGCGCGAGGCCACGCTGAACTACCCGCACCCCGACCTCGTCATCACCAACAACACCGCGTACGGCGTGTTGATCTGGCCGACCTACACCGACACCTCGATCACGGTGTCGCTCTACTCGACCAAGAACGTCGAGGCGACCCAGTCCAACCAGACCGAGGCGACCTACGGGGCGGTCTGCACCGAGGTGACGACCTACCGCACCCGCAGGTGGCTGAGCACCGGCAAGACCGAGGTCGACAAGTTCTACGCCCTGTACGGCCCGGCCGAGGGGGTGCAGTGCGACGGCACCGTCATCCCCAAGGACGGGGTGACCACCACGACGACTCCGGCACCCACCACCACACCACCCACGCAGCCGCCGGCGACCACGGCCCCACCCCCGCCCACCACCGCGCCGCCCCCGAGCAGTACCGTGCCCCCCACGACGACCACCGGCGGCAGCTCCTGACCGGAGCCGTCCGGCTGCGCTTTGGCGTGGGTCCCGGGCGACGGGGAAACTGGGTCGACCATGAGGTCCGCTGACATCGCCGTGATCGGCGCCGGTCCCGCCGGTGCTGCCGCCGCCATCGTGGCCGCCCGCAGCGGGCTCGACGTGGTCGTGCTCGACAAGGCCGTCTTCCCGCGCGACAAGTGCTGCGGGGACGGGCTCACCGCCGCCTGCCTGCGCGAACTGCAAGAACTGGGGCTCGACCCGTCGGCGGTGCGTTCCTGGCATCCGGTGCAACGGGTGGTGCTGCACGCACCGGACGGGCGGCGGGTCGCTCTCCCGCTGCCGGCCGGCCCCGGCCTGTTCTCGGTCGTGGCCCGGCGCCGGGACCTCGATACCGCCCTCGTCGAGCTCGCCGTGACCACGGGAGCCGAGCTGTGGGCCGGCTCGGCGGTGACCGCAGTCGGTCCGGGCGATGACGGCAGGGTCGTGGTGCAGACCTCGACGGCCACCGTGGCCGCCCGCACGGTCATCGCCGCCGACGGCATGTGGTCCCCCACCCGCAAGCTGTGCAACGCCCGACACGATCCCGGCTATCGGGGCGAGTGGCACGCCTTCCGGCAGTATCTGCACGGGGCCGGACCGGACGCGATGCAGGCCCAGCACATCTGGTTCCCCGACGAGCTGCTGCCCGGGTACGTGTGGTCCTTCCCGCTGTCGGACGGCACGGTCAACGTCGGCTTCGGCTTTCCCCGTCTGGGCGGGCCGGCCGTCGGCGACGGCGCTGCCATCTGGCGCCGGATCCTGGCCCGGCCGGAGATCGCAGGAGTACTCGGATCCGCGACCGAGGCCGAGAGCCCGATGCGGGCGTGGCCGATCCCCGCCAGGGTCGACGGAGTCACCCTGAGCGCGCTCGGTGGCCGGGTGCTGTTCGTGGGCGACGCCGCCACCGCTCCTGACCCGATGACCGGCGAAGGCATCGGGCAGGCGTTGCAGACCGGCCGACTGGCCATCGACGCGGTTCTGGCCGGCACCGGCCCAATCGAGGCCGCCACGGCCTACCGCCGGGCCGTCGGACGCGAACTGGTCGCCGACCACCGTCTCGCCCGCCGGCTGGGGACAGTCCTGGCCTCGCCGCGCCGCACCGAGTGGGCGCTGCGGGCCGTCGACACAAACGACTGGACCCGACGCAACTTCGCCCGCTGGATGTTCGAGGACTACCCCCGGGCGATTCTCGGCACCCCACGCCGCTGGCAACGCGGCCAGTTCCACCGCCCTGGCGCCTTCTCCGATCCCGTCGAGGACCTCCACCCCGCCTGAAACCGGGACTGGTCCCGGCTCGACCACCCTTCGTCATCAGGTCGTCACAAATTTTCCGGCCAATAGCCCACATCGGTGGAATTTCGGTGCTGTGATTACCACTGGGAGCGGTGGGCTCCGCAGCCAGAAGGCCGCGGAGCGCTGACCTCACCGAATCACCATGGACCAGACCCGCACCAGCCCCCCGCACCTCCGTCACCTCGCACGGGTGCTCCTCGTGCTCGGCACCGTCGCCGTCAGCCTGCTTGCCGTGGTCGACTTCGCCGATGCCGACGCCCTGCCGGCGCCGATCAGCGACTACGGCAGCTACCCGGCTGCGCTGCCGACAGGCTGCCCCAATGGCACTGCCGCGCTGGTCGGGCTCGTCTTCGGCAACGACGCCGGAGACACCGACAGCAACATGCGACTGCTCAGCTTCGAACCCGGGGACACGGTCACCATGAGCTGGACCGGCTTCGACGCCGACTGCCTCGACGGTTCGGGCGATACGGCCATCGCCGTCAGCCTTGCCGTCTACGAGACGCCGGACGGCACCTTCGATGCCACGGTGGACCAGACCCTGGTCGACTGGAACGTCTGCGGTCTCGGCGCACCCGCCTGTGCACAGGCCGGGGGTTGGTACAGCCTGACCATCGGGATCCCCACCGGTGACGTGTGTGCCATGCAGGTGGACGCGGTACTCGGCCTGCCGCTCGAGGTCGTCGGGCCCAGCGGCAGCTTCTACAGCGGCGCAACCCGTGGTCATGGCCCCAACCGACTGCTGTCGGCCACCAACTTCGCCGTGGACTCCTGTACGACCACGACCTCGACCACGTCGCCGACGTCGACCTCAACGTCGACCTCAACGTCGACCTCAACGTCGACCTCAACGTCGACCTCAACGTCGACCTCAACGTCGACCTCAACGTCGACCTCAACCTCGACCTCAAC
>CAIXPF010000165.1 GCA_903921205.1 uncultured Acidimicrobiia bacterium
GCCGAAGGCGGCGGACGGCACGGCCGGCCGTTTCGACACCACGGCCCTGCGGGCCCGGCTCGATGGGGTACTCGAGGGCTGGTACGTGGACCTCGCGGCCGACAACGGGGCCACCCGGGTCGGTGCCGCGGCCCGCGAGCTCGAGGGAGGGAGCTGCGTGTTCGCCTGGTCCGATGTCGGTGGCCCGCTCAGCGCCGTGGTCACCGACCCCGCACTGCCCTGTGTGGCCGACATCGCTCTCATCGCCGCCAAGGCCCCGAGCTGATGCGACCGGGTCGGCCGAGCGCTCGATAGCCTGAGCTGGTGACGTTGCAGCAGGAGCCCGGCGGCCCGCCGCGGCCTCGGGACCCCGCGACGGCATGGCGTCTCGCCGTGGCCCTCGCCGGGATGATCGTCGTCCTGGGTCTGGCGACGGTTCTGGTCTCGATGCTCGGCGGCGGTGGCGATGACGGGTCGGTTGCGTCGCCGGTGGGGTCCCCGGCGGCCACCGCGCAGCCGCCGAGCGCCCCGCAGGAGCAGCTGAGGGCCACGCCGGCGCTGCGCATCCACCCCCAACGGGCCCAGGCGGGTCCTCCGCTCGAGCTGCAGGTCGACGGCATCGGCTGTCCGGGCAGCTCGGGGGTGCTCACCATCACCGAGGCCGGGTCGGCCGCCGAGACCGGCACCGCCGACCGCTTGGTGGTGCGCCGCCGCTTCGACGTGCTGCCCGATCGCAGCTTCACCGCCACGCCGATCCTGGTGGGTCAGCCGCCGGGCAGTTACCGGGTGTCGATCGCCTGCGAGCGCTACCGCACCGCCGAGGCGTTCGGTGAGCTCGACCCTCGACAGGTCTTCGAGCTCACCGAGGTCCTGGAGCTGACCGGGCCCACCGCAGCTCGGGAGTTCGTGGTCAGCCCCCTGCAGGCGACACCGGGCACGGCGACCCAGTTCGGCTACGCCGGCCAGTCCTGCGTCGGGCCCGGGGCCCGGGTCGAGGTGCGGTTGTTCCCGCCTTCCGTGATGGCCCGCGGGCCGGTGGTGCTGCTGACCCCTCCGGTCGTGGCCGGCTCGTGGCAGGGTGTCACCACGGTGCCCGCTGCCGCTGCGTACGGGACGTACACCTTCGAGGCCTCCTGCCTCGACAGCGGTGGCCTGCAGTTCCGGTACGTGACGCGTCACGTGCATTTCGGGGAGCTGGTCCTGGCCGTCGAGCCGACCGTCTCGACGTGGGACGACCTGCTCGACAACCTCGGCATCCGCCTCAAGCCGGCGGTTCCGGCGGTCGAGACCGCGGTGGCCGCCAAGCCGTCCTACACCGGCTGAGCCCTGCGCCGCCGGTCGTCTCCGGTCGGGTCCCACCCGGTCGGGTCTCGCCCGGTCGTCGGCCCGCCTGCGGCTCGTCGGGTGACCGGTGCTAGCCTGTGTTCTCCGAATGCTGGCGCCGTCTACCAAGACCGCTCCTGGCCTGCGTGACCGAGTCCGTCGACCAGGGCGTCAACGCTGTTTCGCACCCCGGCAGTGGTCTGTTTCGCAGGCCGTCGCTGCAGTGGTGGTGCTGGTGCTGTCCGGCCTGTGCGTGCCGCAGTTCGCCGGTGCCGTGATGACGCGCCAGAGCGGCGACGTGGCATCCTCACAGGCGCGTCTGGCCGAGGCCCGGGCGGCCTACGACGAGGCGGTCGCCGCCCTGCCGGTCGCCGAGGCGCGGTACCGTCAGGTGGCCGACAACGCCGTGGCGCTCGAGGCGGACCTCCGGGTGCTCGACCGGCAGTCGCTGAACACCGTCCTGGCCTATGAGGCGACCTTGAGCCGAGCCCGGGAGCTGGCGGTCAGCGCCTATGTCCGTGGCGGGGCTCATGCCGACCTCGAGAGCTTCCTCGACGCTGATGCAGCGACCGACGTGGTGCTGCGGCGGCACCTCGTGATCGGACGGGTCGACAGGGCGCAGGAGGCCGCCTCGGAGTTGCGGACCCAGCGAGTCCTCGTCGACAGCGAGGCCCGTGAGGTCGGTGCGCAGGTCGCTGCGATGGCCTCGGAGCTCGGCGACGCCGAGGCCGGTCTGTACCGGGCCAAGGACCGTGAGCAGCAGGCGTATGCCGATCTGCTGGCGGCGATCGACGACCTGCGGGTTCGCGAGGGTGAGGCGGCCGCCGCCCAGGTCGCCGCCGAAGCCGCAGCGGCCACCGCTCGTCGTGCCGAGGACGAGCGCAGCGCACGCACCCCGAGCCAGTCCGGTTCGTCGGGGGGTTCCGGTTCGTCGGGGGGTTCCGGTGGCTCCGGTGGGTCCAGCCCGTCCACCACCGTTCCCAAGCTGCCCGACGACGGCCAGGCCGCGGCGTGGGCCTACCTGCTGGACTGCGAGTCCGGCGGCGATTACACGATCGTGAGCAGCGACGGCCTCTACCGCGGCGGCTACCAGTTCTCCCAGCCGACGTGGGAGTCGGTCGGAGGGGTCGGCGATCCGGCGGCGGCATCGCCGGCCGAGCAGGACTACCGGGCACGTCTGCTCTACGAGCGCGGCGGGGCCGGCCAGTGGCCCCTGTGTGGTCGTTACCTGCGTTGAGTGACGACAGGGTTGCCCCAAGACGCGACGCCGCGGACCGAGGTCCGCTGCTGACTGGGGTGCTGACTGGGATCTGCCCGATCAGGACTCGGCAGGCAGCAGATGCGGGGCGTGTTCGGCCAGCACGGTGAGGACCTGCTTCGCCGACGGGTTGACCATGGCCTCGGGCCCGATGCGAATGGTGGGGACGGTCTCATTGCCGTTGGCCACCGAGCGGACGAACGCCGCGGCACGCTCGTCAGCCCAGATGTCGCGCTTGTCGAGGGGCACGCCGAGTTGGGTGAGCTGCCGTTCGAGGGCCATGCAGAACCCACAGCCGTTGCGCCAGTAGAACTCGACGGTCACCTCGTCGGCAGGGCTGGCTTCAGGGCTGGCATCGGTGCTGCTCATGGGTTCTCCTGGGGCGGGTTCGGGGTGATTGCCGGGCCGAGGCCGGGGTCCGCTGCGGGGCTGGGAGCCGGGTCGGGGGTTTCCGGCTCGGCGAGGGGCCGGACGGTGCCGACGCCGCTGCTCGGTTCCTCCTCGGCCCTCGCCCCGATGATGACACGCTCGTCGGGGGCGGACGAGCGGAACCAGCGCCGTCGGTCGGCGTCGCGGTCGGTGAGATGGCTGTCGACGACCTCGTGGCGCTGGAACAGGCTGGACGCCAGCGCGGTGCAGGTCGCGGTGACCGGCAGGGCCAGCACGGCCCCGATCGGCCCGAGCAGCGCGGCTCCGGCGATCACTGCCCCGAAGGCGACCGCGGCATGCACCTCCATTGTCTGGGCGGTGATGCGGGGTGCGAGGAGATAGTTCTCGAGCTGCTGGTAAAGGATGATCAGCCCGAGCACCCACAGCGCCGACACCGGGTGTTCGGCCAGTGCCACGAGCGCCGGGAGGAGCCCGGCGAGGTAGGTGCCGATGACCGGGATGAACTGCGAGATGATGGCCACCCACAGGGCCAGAGCCACCGGGGACGGGATGCCGATCATGGCGAAGGTGACCCAGTGGAACAGGAACGACGCCAACGCCAGCACGGCGCGGGAGTAGAGGTACCCGCCGGTCTTGTCGACTGCCACCTCCCAGGCGCGCAGCACCGAACGTTGGCGGTCCGGCGGCAGCAGCGAGCAGATGAGACGGCGCAGCCGGGGGCCGTCGGCAACGAGGTAGTAGCTGAACATGGCCACGGTGAGGAACTGGAAGAGCACCACCACCACTCGGCTGCCCACGGCCAGGATGTTCGGGGCGATGGCTGCAGCCACGTCGGACAGCCGGCCGCCGGCCTGGAACTCGACCAGCAGCTTGGCGGTGTCGACCTCGGCGTCGAAGGTCTTGTTGATCCAGGTCTCGGCCTCGGCGATGTAGCCCGGTCCCCGGTCGATGAGCTCGGCGGACTGGGTGGCGACCACCCGCCCGACGACCCAGCTGAACGAGACGGCAGCGACCAGGGTCACGACGAACGCCAGCAGCGTGCCGATGCTGCGTCGCATGCCCATGCGTTCGAGACGGTTCACGGCCGGTTCGAGCGCGAAGGAGATCATCAGGGAGACCCCGAGCATGATCAGCAGGCTGCGGAGCTGGACGAACAGCCACGACATGGCCCACAGACCGACCACACCGGCGAAGAACAGCCCGATGGCCCGGGGCACCCAGGGCGGCATGGCGGGGTGCCGTTGGTCGGCGACCGGCTCGTCGATCACCTTGATCCGTCCCTGTCAGCCGAGGCGGCGCACGGCCGGTGCATCGAGGGAGACCAACCCGGCGTCGGCCCGGCGCCGGACCTCACGGCGACCCTCCGGACAGTGCTCGGTGTAGGGGCACCAGGCGCACAGTGGACCGATACGTGGCGCGAACTCCTGGTTGCTGACACACGTGTTGAGGGCATCCCATCGTTGGTGGAGCCGACCGAGCGCCCCGTCGATGGCCTCGTCCGTCGTCTCGACCTCGATGCTACGGGCCCCGAGGTAGAGCAGGCGGGCCCGCCGGGTGTTGCCACCCTCGGCGGCGTGCCAGGCGGCGGCGTAGAGCAGGACCTGATCGAGCTTGTCCGACGCATAGGCGGGCGACGGCGGCTTGCCGCTCTTGTAATCGGTCACCACCACACCGTCGCCTGCGGTCTCGACCCGGTCGAGCACGCCGAGGAAGGGGACCGATCCGAGACGGACGTCGAGCCGGCATTCGGTGGCGACCACGTCGACCCCGGCGGGGTCCTCGAGCTGCCAGAGGCCGGCGATGGCCTGCCAGACCCGCCACTTGTACGAGCGGACACCCTCGGCGTCGAGGGCCAGGGCCGCCACCTCGGGCGATTCCTGGTGCATCGGCCATTCCTCGGCGGCGAGCACCCGGGCCCGGTCGATGGTGCGCAGGTCGGGTTCTTCGCCCAGCAGGCGCTCGAGCACCCGGTGGACCAAGGTGCCGGCCAGTGCCGCCTCGCCCGGCGGATCGGGGAGGCGATCGACGTAGCGCAGCCGCCAGCGCCGCGGGCACTGCTCGAACAGGGTGGCCGACGACGGCGAGAGATGGCTGGGCGTGCTCGCCGGCACCGTGCCGGACTCGGCGGTGATCGCTGCCTCGGGGCTGGGTGCCGGCGAAGGTCCGGTGGTGCTGACGGTCACGGTCACCGTTGTACCCCGGCGGGTGTGACAGCCAACGGATGGTCGGGTGTCGCCGGCCTCACGGCCGCACCCGGGTCGAGGCCTCGGCGACGAAGCCGTCGAAGAGGAGCTGCATGGTCCGGTCGTCCGCGGCGGTGTCCTCGGGATGCCACTGTGTGGCCACCATCCACCGGTCGCGGTGCTCGAGCGCCTCGACCACGCCGTCGCTGCTGCGCCCGACCACGACGAGGTCGCGTCCGACGGCGTCGACCGCCTGGTGGTGGCTGTGTGCGCCGGTCACGGTGAACGGCCGGTCGGGCTCCGAGTCGCCGCCGAGCAGGCGATGCAGCCGGCAGCCGGGGTCGATGCTGACCGGTAGCAGGGTCCCGATGCTGCCCGGCTCGGAGCGGGGGAATGTCGGCGGCGCATGAGGGAGCAGGCCCGGCTCGTCGGCAAGATGCTGTCGCAGGGTGCCCCCGAAGGCGACGTTCACCAGTTGCAGGCCTCGGCAGATCGCCAGCACCGGCAGGCCCTGGCGTCCGGCTGCGGCGACCAGCGCCATCTCGAAGGCGTCCTGGAGCGGGTCGACGCCGTAGGTGGCCGGGTGGGCGGGTCGTCCATAGCGGTCGGGCTCGACATCGGGTCCGCCCAGCAGCAGCAGCCCGTGGGCGTGACACAGCACGGCGTCAGCGAAGGACCCGGTGTCCGCCGCAGGTCTTGCGTCGTCGGCCTGGTCGGAGCCCGTGGCCGGGGCGAGCCCACCGGCGGTGCCGAGCGTCCGTGGGGCGACCACGCGCTCGTGGGCTCCGGCCCGCCACAACGCCTCGAGGTAGCGCAGGCCGGCGACCACGGTGGCCTGGCGACCGGCACGGCCCGCCGGCAGGATCCTGCCGGGCACGACGATGGTCGGCGGCTCGCGGCGAGCATCCTCGGCGAGGTCCACCGCTCTGTCGTCCCGGTCCGGACGCGAGCTCAGCGCTTGTAGTCGTAGAAGCCGCGGCCTGCCTTGCGGCCGAGCAGCCCGGCTTCGTTCATGCGGGCCAGCAGGGGCGGCGGGGCGTAGAGCTGCTCGCGGAACTCGTCGTAGAGCGACTCGGCAACGGCCATGGTGGTATCGAGGCCGATGAGGTCGGCCAACGCCAGCGGACCCATCGGATGGTTGCAGCCCTCGACCATGCCCGCATCGATGTCCGGGGCGGTGGCGAAGCCCGACTCCAGCATGCGGATCGCCGAGAGGATGTAGGGGATCAGCAGGGCGTTGACGATGAAGCCGGCCCGGTCCTGGCTGCGGATCACCCGCTTGCTCAGCTGCTGCGAGGCGAAGGACCCCACGTGCTGCTCGGTGTCCTCGGAGGTCAGCAGAGAGGTGACCACCTCGACGAGGTTCATCACCGGCACCGGGTTGAAGAAGTGCATTCCGATGACGTTGGCGGGCCGGCTGGTGGCCATGGCCAGCTTCATGATCGGGATCGAGGAGGTGTTCGAGGCCAGGATCACGTCGGGATTGGTGATGACCCGGTCCAGGGTGCGGAACACCGCCACCTTGGCGTCCTCGCTCTCGATGACCGCCTCGACGACCAGGTCGCGGTCGGCGAAATCGCCGAGGTCGGTGGTGAAGCCGAGGCGTTGCACCGTCGTGTCGCGGGCCCCGGGGTCGAGCTTGTTGGCCGTGACCGCCCGGTCGAGCGACTTCACCAGCCGGTCCCGGCCGCGCTCGGCGGCTTCGGCGTCGACCTCGTGCACCAGCACGTCGAAGCCGGCACGGGCACACACCTCGGCGATACCCGATCCCATCAGTCCGCAGCCGACCACCCCGACACGTTCGATCATGGGGCGAACCTTACCCGGCGACCCCGTGGCGACGGGGAACGGTGTACCCGCCGGTCGACACCGGTCGACACCGGTCGACGCCGGTGCACGTCGGAGCGACGACCGGGAGGGTTGCGCTGCGGTCCCCCCGCTGCGCCGACGCTCAGCGTCGGGGCAGACAGTCGGGGCCGAGCACCCCGACGACCTGCCCGGTGCGGTCGATCACCATGACTGCGCCGCGCTGCACCTCGGGGTGGTCGGCGATCACGGTGAGCAAGGGGGCGTCGGCCCGGACGACCGGAACGTCGCGTCGTGGCTCGGTGAGCTCGGCCACGCTGACCTCGGCGCGGGCCTCGAGGGGCACGGCGAGCGCGGTGACGAGCCGGACCACACCGATCACGGTGCCGTCGGGGCCGCGGACCGGGAACACGTCGTGGGGCACGGCAGCCGTGCGCGGATCGTGGTGGCGGAGCAGCTGCTCGGCCGTCATCAAGCTGTCGACGACCGGGGGGTCGGGGCGCATGACATCGCCCACGACCTGGGTCGCCAGGCCCTCGGCGACGCGGCGTCGCCGTTCGAACTCGCTCGATGCGCCGAGCACGAACACGGCGATGACGAGCGCCCACACCGCCGCCGAACCGCCGCTGCGCAGCTGCAGCACGCCGAACAACCCGAGCGCTCCGCCCACCAGCCAACCGGCGCGGGCGGCGACGGTCTCGCCGGTGTCCTGCCGGCGGGTGACGCCCCACACCGTCGCCCCGAGGACGCGACCACCGTCGAGCGGCAACGCCGGCAGCAGGTTCAGCCCCAGCAGCAGCAGGTTCGTCCGGGCCAGCCAGTCGAACATGGCCGAGCTCAGCGTCGGCCGGTTCGCGGCCTCGGTCACCGCGGCGAGCACCCAGAACACGCCGCTGGCAATGCCGGTGGCGGCAGGGCCGGCCAGGGCGATGCGGGCCTCGGCAGCCGCGGTCGGCGGTGGCGACGCCAATCGGGCCACCCCGCCGAACATCCACAGGGTGACCCCTTCGACCTCCACGTCCTCACCGCGGGCGACGGTGGCGTGGCCGAGCTCGTGGACCAGGATCGACACGGCGAACAGCAGCGTGGTGGCCACGCCCGCAGCCCAGTAGCGCAGCGGTCCGTGCCCGGGAAACGCCGCCGGGTACTGGTTCAGCGCCAGGGTCAGCGTCACCAGGGCGCTCACCAGCAACAGCCCCCAGCTGACACCTACCCGAACGCCCAGGATGCGTCCGAGGGAAAGCTCGCCTCGTCCGCCCACCGCTGTCCTCCTCGTGCCCTGCCCGTGTCGAGCGGCCGTGCCGTCCGGCCACGCACCACCAGTGTGGACCGTGGTGGGCCGGTCGGCTCATTCGTGGCGACCGTGGCGGGTTGCACGATGGGGAGGTCGCCCGCGGCGAGGTGCGACCGGTCCTCCGAGGTGGGCCAGGCGAGCGGGTAGGGGCCGGTGACGGCTCCTACCCGTGACGCATCCCGGCTGTGGAGCCGATCAGTGCTCGGGGCCGGTGACGAAGTCGATGAGCTCCTCGACCGCCCCGACCAGGGTCGGGTCGAGGTCGGCGTAGGTGCGGACCTTGCCCAGCAACTGCTTCCAGAACTGCGGCGGATCCGACACCCCGAGCGCCGCGCAGATCCCGTCCTTCCACGGGCGGTCCCGGCCGACCTCGGGCCAGGAGGGCAGGCCGACCAGGCCGGGCTTGATGGCGGCCCACACGTCGACGAAGCGATGGCCGCGGACACAGACCTCGGGATGGCGGATCGAGGCAGCGATACGCGCTTCCTTGGAGCCGGTGACGAGGTGGTCGACCAGCACGCCGAGCCGTCGGCCGGGTTCGGGTCCGAAGGTCTCGATGCGCTGACTGAGGTGGTCGATGCCGTCGAGCAATTCGACGACGACGCCCTCGTGGCGCAGGTCGTCGCCCCACACCTTCTCGACGAGCTCGGCATCGTGGCGGCCCTCGACCCACAGCCGGCTTCCGCGGGCCACCTTGGCGGGTGCGCCGGGCACCGCGATGGAGCCGGATGCGGTGCGCTTCGGGGTGCGGTCGCGGGTGCTCGGCGGCACGACGAGGGTGGCGATGCGGCCATCGATCAGGTAGCCGCCCTCCTCGAGGGGGAAACGGTGCTGGGCGCCCCGGCGGTCGCGCAACAGGACCTGGCCCTTGCCCCAGCTCACCACCGCGCCGACCACACCGCTGGCGCGGTGTTCGACCACCAACCCGGGGGCCATGGGGCGACGCGGGGTGGCCTGACGTTTGCGATCGACGTCGACCGGCCCTGCGACGATGCCGTCGCCGGTCCTTCGCTGCTGCACCAGCCGATCGTACCGACGGGTCGGTGCACTGTCGGGGACCTGTCGGGGACCTGTCCGGGGTGTCAGTCGGCCGGGTCGGCGATGCCGAGCGCGGCCATCACCCCGTCGGCGATGAAGCGGTACCCGTCGTCGTTGGGATGGAAGCCGTCGTCGGCCACCTGGCTGCGCCACTGCGGTAGCACCCCGACCTCGGCCACACGGAGGTCGCGGTGCCGGGCCTGCTGCCGCAGCCAGTCGTTGATGCGCAGGCCTTTGCCGAACCAGCCGGCCGGCACGGTGCCCACCACGGTGCCCGGCGGCAACCCGTCGAGCAGACGGCCGAACGCTCCCACGGTTGCTGCGGTGCCCCGGGACCAGACCACATCGTTGGCGCCCGCCCCGACGGTGACCAGCGCCGGCGGTCCCCAGTCGTACAACCTCGTCAGCTGTGTGCGGGTCACCTCGTCGAGTTTCGCCCCGTAGCGCCCGAGGTTGATCAGCCGCCACGGCCGTCCGTCGGCCGCGAGCAGGTTCCGGTACACGACCATCGTGGCCGTCCGCTCGATCGACGATGCGCCGACCCCGACCACGCTGGAATCGCCGAGCGCCACCCACAGCGGTCCGGTGCGGTCGTACTGGTCGGCATTGTGGGCCTCCCACTCGGCCTGGCGCAGCTCGACGGTCGCCGCAACGCGGCGCACCCCCGGGTGCACCCAGGAGGCAACCTGGGTGGGGGTGGGGCGGCGGCGGCGTTGCTCGGGTCGTGGGCGTTGCACGGGAGGGGTGAACGGGGCCACGTGGCCAGGTTGGCATGAGCGCCTACCCTTTGCAGCGTCATGATCGTGGTCGACCTCTCCGCCGTGTCCATGAGCCGTCCCGACCGACCGCTGCTGTCGGACGTCTCGCTCACCGTCTCCACCGGCGAGCGCATCGGCGTCGTCGGTATCAACGGAACCGGCAAGTCGACGTTGCTGCGCGTGGTGGCCGGGCTGGAGCCACCGGAGCGCGGCACCGTGCGGCGCGGGGCAGGGGCGCGCATCAGCCTGCTCGACCAGGGCGGCGACCTTCCCGACACGACGGCGCTGGCCGCGGTGGGCGAGGGGTGGGAGGCCGAGGCGGCCCTGACCAGGCTCGGGCTCGGCGAGCTGTTCGACCGGCCGGTGCAGCAACTGTCGGGCGGCCAGCGCAAACGGGTGGCCCTGGCCCGTTCGTTGCTGAACCCGGCGGATCTGCTGATCCTGGACGAGCCGACCAACCACCTCGACGTGGACGGCATCGAGTGGCTGGAGGCCGAACTCAAGCGATTCCGCGGGGCGGTGTTGCTGGTGACCCACGACCGCCACGTGCTCGACCGGGTGACCAACCGCATCGTGGAGCTCGACCGGGGCCGGGCCTACGTCCACCAGGGCGGGTACGCGTCCTACCTCGACGCCAAGGCCGAACGCGAGGCCCAGACCGCCCGGGCCGAGGACGTCCGTCGCAACCTCGCCCGTTCCGAGCTGGCCTGGTTGCGGCGGGGTGCGCCGGCCCGTACCCGCAAGCCGAAGGCCCGTATCGCCGCAGCGACCCAGACCGTGCAGAGCCGCGCCCCCGGCGCGGCGCGCGGTGCGGCGTTGGACCTGCACATCGCCGGGACCCCGCGTCTCGGCGACACGGTGATCGAGCTGCGTGGGGTTTCCGCCGGCTACCCCGACCCCGCGGCGCGGGGCACGGTCCGTTCGGTGCTCGACCGGGTCGATCTGGCCCTCGACCCCGACGAGCGCCTGGGGATCATCGGGCTCAACGGTGCCGGAAAGTCGACCTTGCTCGACGTGCTGGCCGGGCGCCTGGCGCCGACTGCCGGTGCGGTTGTGACCGGTCCCACCGTGCGGCTCGGCTATTGGGATCAGCTCGGCCAGGACCTCGATCCGGCGCTGCGCCCGGTCGATGTGGTGGCCGGCCCGGCCCGTCGGCCGGACTGGAGCGACGAGGCCTTCCTGGAGCGGTTCTGGTTCGACAAGGACAACGCCTGGGCGCCCGTCGGCACGCTGTCGGGTGGCGAGCGGCGCCGGCTGCAGCTGGTGGCGACCCTGGCCCAGCGGCCCAACGTGCTGCTGCTCGACGAGCCGACCAATGACCTCGACCTCGACACCCTCCGGGTCCTCGAGGATTTCCTGGAGGAGTGGCCGGGTGCGTTGGTGGTGGTCAGCCACGACCGGGCGTTCCTCGAGCGGACCGTGACCGATGTGATCATCGTGGACGGCAGCGGCAGCGCCACCCGGCGGCCCGGCGGCCTGTCCCGCTGGCTGGCGGACCGGGCCGCAGCTGCAGTCCCCGGCGCCACCCCGCCGTCTGCGAAGTCCGGCACTGCGAAGTCCGGCACTGCGAAGCCCGGCCCGGGCCGGCACCCGACCGGGAAGGCGGCGCCGGCCAAGAGCCAATCGGGGGGCAAGCCGTCGGCCAGTACCCTGCGCCACCGGCTCCGCGACACCGAGAAGGAGCTGGCCACCCTGACTCGCAAGCGCGACGGGCTCAACAGCCGGCTCGAGGAGGCCGGCGCCGCGGCCGACATCGCGGCCCTGGCCCGAATCGGCACCGAGCTCGCCGAGGTCACCGCGGCCATCGAAGCCGTCGAGGAGCGCTGGTTGGAACTCGCCGCCGAGTCCGAGTCCGGCTGACGACCCGGTCGCCTGCGGTGCCGCCGGTGCGGTGCCGCCCGCCCGGCCGCTGGTGCGCATCGGTAGGCTCCCGCCTGTCGAAAGGCGGTCCTGCGTGCTGCGAGTGATGACCTGGAACCTGTGGTGGCGCTTCGGTCCCTGGCAGGCCCGTCAGGACGCGATCGCCGCGGTCCTCGCCGAGCAGTCCGCCGATCTGATCGGTCTGCAGGAGGTGTGGGCCGAGGAGGGCGGCATCAACCAGGCCGAGGCGTTGGGTGCCCGGCTCGGGTTGCACGTGGCGCACGGCGAGTTGCGTTACCGCAACGGGTTGGCCTTCACCAACGCGGTGCTGTCGCGCTGGCCCTTCGAGTGGCACGACCACGTCGTGCTGCCCGATGCCGCCGGTGGGGCCTCGCACCGTCAGGCGGTGGTGGCCCGGGTGGCGTCACCGTTCGGCCCGGTCCTGTTCGTGACCACCCATCTCGACTGGGCCTTCGACGGCAGTGCCACCCGCCAGGCGCAGGCGACGGCACTGTGCCGTCTGGTCGATGCCTACCGTCCCGACCCGGCCGACGGCTTCCCGGCGGTGCTCACCGGGGACCTCAACGCGGTGCCCCACAGCGACGAGGTCCGGATGCTGACCGGGGCGGCCCCGGTGCCGGTGCCGGGCCTGGCCTTCACCGACGCCTGGGAGGTGGCCGGCGGTGCCGACGCCGGGCACACGTGGCACGGGGCCAACCCGTACCTGGCCGACGCCTCCTACCCGAACCGCCGTCTCGACTACGTCCTGGTCAGCTGGCCCCGGCCGAAGCCCCTGGGGTCGGTGCGGTCCGTGCGCCTGGCCGGCACCGAGCCGGTCGACGGGGTGATGGCGTCGGACCATTACGCGGTGGTGGCCGAGTTGCGCACCGACCGCGCTGCGGACCTGCGCAGCTGAGGTGGTGAGCGCTACCGTCGGCGCCATGTCGGGCGAACTCACGGGAAGGGTCGCCATCGTCACCGGTGGCGGCCGGGGCATCGGTAGGGCGATCGCGTTGGGCCTGGCGGCCGACGGGGCCGATGTGGTGGTGAACTACCGGCGCGACGCCGATGCTGCGGCGGAGACGGTGGCCGGGATCGAGGCCCTCGGCCGTCAGGCCATCGCGGTGGCCGCATCCATCGACGACTTCGACGCGTGCGCCGGGCTGGTCGACGCGGCGGTCGCGCACTTCGGCTTCGTGGACATCCTGGTCAACAACGGCGGGATCGCCAGCCAGGGCCGGGCCGTGGCCGACACCGATCCTGCCGAGATGGCCCGGGTCGTGCACACCCACGCCTTCGGGGCCTGGAACATGTCCAAGCTGGTGCTGCCGACGATGCGCACCCGTCCCCGGGGCGACATCGTCATGATCTCGTCGGTGGCGACCATCTCCAACGGGGCCAACGGCGCCCCGTACAACATGGGCAAGGCCGCGCTCGAGGCCCTGGCCCTGACCCTGGCCAAGGAGGAACGGCCGCACGGCATCCACGTCAACATCGTGGCGCCTGGCCTGGTGGAGACCGACATGGGCCGACGTCTGGCCCGTGCCGTGGCGGGGGTGCAGGACATGCGGGCGCTGGACACGGTCATGCCCTTCGGGCGGGTGTGTCAGCCCGAGGACGTGGCCGACGTGGTGCGGTTCTTCTGTTCGGAACGGGCCGGGTACCTCACCGGTGAGAAGCTCAACGTGTGGGGCGGTGGCCAGGACTGGCGCAACGCCGGCAACGCCGAGCACTGATCGACGCGCTCCACCCCTGTTCCGGGGGTGCTGCGGCCGCTACCATTTCTCCTACGGCGATGCTGGAAATCCCGGGCGGTCGGCCCGGCCGTGTCAGCCCCGAGAGAGCAGGTGCGTGATGTCGACGACCGAGACGACCGACACCGGTGCGGCCGATGGCGGCTCCACCGACGCGGTGACCGAGCTGGTCGAGTTCGTGCTCACCGTCACCCCCCAGGCCATCGAGAAGGTGCTGGAGCTGCGCGCCGGTGAGGACAACGCCGACCTGATGGGCCTGCGGGTGGAGATCACCGGCCATGTCGGCATGGACTTCCAGTACGACCTCTCCTTCGAGCCGCTCGAGGACGTCGCCGACGGCGACTCGGTGACGGTGCAGTCGGGACTTCCCGTCATCGTTCCCGCCAAGAGCCTGATCAACCTCCAGGGCTCGACCCTGGACCTGCCGTCCAACAATGCCCAGGGCGGGCTGGTGATCCGGAACCCCAACCGGCCGAACCCGCTGGCCGGGGTCAACCTCGAGCTGTCGGGCACGATGGCCGAGAAGGTCCAGACCCTGCTCGAGCAGTCGGTCAACCCGTCGCTCGCGGCCCACGGCGGCTTCGCCACGCTGATCGGCGTGGACGAGGACGCGGGCCACGTGTACCTGACCATGGGTGGCGGTTGCCAGGGTTGCTCGATGAGCCGGGCCACGCTGACCCACGGGATCAAGGCGGCCATCATCGAGGCCATGCCCGAGATCAACGACGTGATCGACGCAACCGACCATTCGGCAGGCAGCAGTCCGTTCTACAGCTGAGCCGCCACCGTTCGTCGCAACAGCGTCGCACGAGGGTCCCAAGAGGTAGGGCCGGTCAGCGGCCGGATCGCAGCATCGCCGGGGTCGGGGCGGAGCCTGCCTCGGCGCGGAGCAACTGGCCGGCACCGCTCGGCTGATCGAGGTCGGTCGTGGCGCCGAGCCGGCAGAAGGTCACGATTGCGTTCGCGCTGGTGTCTCCGGTCGGGCCGGCCGCGCCGTTCAGCTGGTCACGCGCCACCGACACCGGGTCGGGCCGTGGGCCGGTCGGCGTCCGCAGGTCCTGGGTGGCGTACCCGGCGGCGCCGATGGTGAGGCAACCCTTGGCGGCGCCGAGGTTCCACAGCCCCTGACGGTCGCCCGGGCCGTAGCCGGCCCAAGGCAGGTTGTGCATCACCGGGTACATGGCCTCGTCGGTGCTGGCGACGTGGTCGAGGCCGACCATGTGGCCGAGTTCGTGCAGCAGCAGGCCCTCGAGTCCGCTCGGGCCGGTGCCCTGGGTGTAGTTGAGCGTCTCGTTGATGTGGACGAATCCCTGGGCGACGTAGGCGTCCCAGCCGTTCCACGGGGTGTAGTAGGCGCCACCGCCCAGACCGGCCACGCCGTCGATGGCCGGTGATTCGGCCGGCGAGACGAAGGCGATGACCGCCTTGGCGCCGGTGGGCGGTATCCGGTCATTGCCGAGCGTGGTGTCACCGAGATCGACGAGGTTGATGCCGGTCGCGGCCTCGACCTTGGCCACGGCACGGGCTACCTCGGTGCGGGCGAAGGGCGGCGCGCCGCTGTAGTTCACCTGGTAGGTGAGCGTCGAGCACGGGTTCCACCGGGCGAAGCTCCCGTCGTTCATCTTGTAGAGGAACGCATGTGGTCCGTTCGACGGTGGCCCGCCGGCATTGGGCACGTAGCCCACCTGCGGGGTGGCCGCCGTCCCGGTGAAGTAGCCGTTGACGTCGACGATGAGGTGCGCGCCGGTTGCGCTGTAGAACGACAGCCCGAGGGTCGACACCGCCACGATCGCATGGTTCGGGACGGTCTGACCCGTCCGGATGGTGTTGAGGTTCGACACCCCCGGACGGCCGAGGCCGGCGCCGAAAAGGGTGAAGAACCCGGGGGCGCTGGCAGCGGTCACGGTGGCGTTGACCGCCACGGCTGACACCCCGGACGTGGGTATCCCCCGACGCCCGGCGGTCGTCACGTCGAAGACGGCGCCGACGCCAGGCTTGATACCCGGCTGCGGTGAGAGGGTGGGCTCGCGGCTGTCGAGCAACCGGGCCGGTGGCAGCGGGACGAACAGCCCGTCGCCCGAGCTGCCGCTCGCCGTGCCGGTGAACCATCCGCTCAGATCGACCACGACGTGGGTGCCCATAGCGGCGTAGAGCGTCACCCAGCCGTCCTGCATCGGCACGATGGCCTGGTTGGCGATGGTCTCACCGCGCCCCGACACGTTCACGTTCGACACCGCGCCCAGTGGCGCCCCCTGCGGGGTGGCCGACACGTAGCCGGCGGCGTCGGTCTGCGTGACGGTCAGGTTCAGAACCGCGGCGGTGGCCGAACGGGGAATGGCGCCGAGGCCGGCCACGTCGAGATCGACGGTGCCGCCGATGGGCAGGGCGCCGAAGCGCACCGGGTTGTCGGCACGCGTGTCGAGCAGGCGGGTCGGGGTGATGACCTGCAGCCGGCCGCTGGTGGCGGTGACCGCAGGGACGTAGTAGCCGGCGACGTCGACGATGAGGTGGGTGCGGGGCAGGGCGTAGAGGCGCACGCCGCCCGAGCCGAGCCCCACGGTCACGAGGTTGGCGATGGTCTGTCCGGGCCGTTCGATGTTCACCGAACTGGTGTCGGGCAGGGTTCCGCCGTCGGGGTAGGCAGACACGAAGCCTGCGGCTTCCGGTTCGGTGACGGTGAGGTTGAAGACCACTGCGGTGGCCTCGGCCGGTACCGGGGCGGCGGACCCGACGATCGGCAGCAGGACCCGTTCCCCGGCGGCGGCCTTGCCCCGGTGCCCACCGAGCGAGGTCCGGGTGTCGAGCACGCGGGTGGGGGTGACCGGTACGTATCGGCTGGTGGCCCCAGCGGTTGCGGTCACGCCGGTCGGGTCGGCGGCGCCGTTCGCCACGTCGGTGGCGGTGGCGGAGGTGTTCGCCTCCTCGAGGCCGCTGGCCCCGGACCATGCGGTGGCGACGGTCCTGGCCGGCGGTACCTGGGCCGCGTGCGCCGGCACCGGTCCGGTGATTGCGGTGACGATCACCGCGACAAGGGCGAGCAGCCGGCCAAGCATCGCTTCGTGGTCGACACAGCCGGACCCGACCTTCAGCAGCAGTTGGTCCCATTCCGGGGCGGATCACCCGATTTCCACCAGACGGGGGTGTGGCTCGAGGTCCGGGCGACAGATTCGAATTGGGGCGATCGGTCGTCCTACGCTCCCGCGTAGTCCGGACAGCGAAGGGGAGCAGATGCGCGGCATCATCGCGGCCGGGGGATACGTCCCCTACAACCGCCTGCAACGGAGCAAGATCGGTCAGGTTCTCGGTTCTGGGGGAGGGCGCGGCACCCGTTCGGTCGCCTCCTACGACGAGGACACCACCACCATGGGGGTCGAGGCCGGGCGGCTCGCGCTGCGCAACAGCGGCGGTGTCGTGCCCCACGCCGTCTTCTTCGCCACCACCGAGCCGGCCTACCTCGACAAGAACAACGCCACCGCAGTGCATGCGGCGCTCGACCTGCCGTCGAGTTCGGGTGCGTTCGACATGACCGGCTCGCTGCGCTCCGGCATGGGCGCCCTGGTCGCTGCGGCGAACTACGGGTGGGGCTCGGCGCTGGTCGTGGCCTCCGATGCCCGCACCGGGCTCCCCGGTAGCTCCGACGAGGCCAACGCCGGTGACGGCGCCGCCGCCATCCTCTTCGGCGACGACGCCGCCGGCCCGGTCATCGCCGAGGTCATCGGCGGGGCGATGCGCAGCGCCGAGTTCCTCGACCGCTGGCGCAGCGTCGGCAGCGTGTCGGCCAAGATCTGGGAGGAGCGCTTCGCCGAGGCGGCCTACGACCCCGTGATCAAGGCCGCCGTGGCCGATGCCTATGCCCAGTCCGGGGTCACCCCGGAACAGGTCGACAAGGTCGTCATGACCGGCATGGCGTCACGTGCGGTGCGTAGCGCCGCCAAGTACGTCGGCGTGGCTCCCGACAAGTTCGTCGACACCCTCGACGACACCGTCGGCAACACCGGGACCGCCCACTTCGCGCTGCTGCTGGTCCAGGCGCTCGAGACCGCCGCACCGGGGCAGGTCATCCTGGTCATCAACGCCGCTGACGGGTGTGACGTCTGCATCCTGCGGACCACCGACGCCATCGCTGCGTACCGGTCGGCCAAGACCGTCGCCGAGCAGATCGCCGGCGGCAACGACGGGCTCGACTACGGCAAGTTCCTGACCTGGAAGGGCCAGCTGACGCGTGAACCGCCCCGCCGGCCCGATCCCGACCGTCCCGGCGCCCCGCCGATGTTCCGTTCGGAGAAGTGGAAGTTCGCCTTCCACGGCTCACGTGACCGCTCGACGGGAACGGTGCACCTGCCCCCGCAGCGTGTCTCGGTGCGTGGCGGTGCCGTCGACGACATGGAAGACGTGGCCATGGCCGACGTCCCCGGCACCATCGCCACCTTCACCATCGACCGCCTTGCCTTCTCGATGTCGCCGCCGCTGGTCGCCGCGGTCGTCGACTTCGACGGCGGTGGTCGTTACCCGGTCGAGATGACCGACATGGACCCCTCCGAGGTCAAGATCGGGATGCGGGTGGAGATGACCTTCCGTCGGCTCTACACCGTCGATGGCATCCACAACTACTTCTGGAAGGCCCGCCCCGTTCGCTGAACGAGGTTCCGGTCCGAATTCGTTTGCTGCCGGCCCCGCACGGGCCGGCAGCACCGCGTTCATGCCCGTTGGCGGGACTGCCACACCGATTCGGTGCCGATTCGGTGTGGCAGCCGACGCCGAATCGACGCCGAATCGCCCCGACGGGTTCCGCCGAAAGGCTGTCGAGTCGATCCGCTGAGCGGTCGGTTCACACCCGTTCGACGAAGACCCCGTCGGCGAACAGCGCCATGGCCTCGATCGTCGGCCGGTTGACGACAAGGACCGTCCCGCCCGGCTCGGCGAGCGCCACGACGACGGCGTCGACCACGGTGCCGCGGTTGGCAGCGGTACGCAGCCATGCCGACCGCCGGGCCAGTGCTTCGTCGAGGCGGTCGGTCACGTCGCAACACCGGAGCAGCGCCTCGACCGGGCGGTCGCTGGCCGCGTCGCCGGTGAGCGCTTCGGCCACCACCACACTCGGGATCAGCGCGGGCCACAGCCCGCTGCGGCGAAGCCGCGCCAACAGCACCGCTGATCGGGGCGAGCCGTCGGCCAGCCGGCGCAGGGCCCCGGCGTCGAGGACGAGTCGTGCTGCGCCGGCCGTCCCGGGTTCATCGGCCGAAGCGTGCACGGCTCACCCGCCGGACGATCACGTCGGCCCGTTCGCGGTCCGCAGGGGTGGCCCGCTCGAGCGAGCCGGCGAGGTTGCCGAGGTAGTCGTCGGTCGCGGCGAGCAGGTCGAGCCGGCGGATCTCGGCGCGCACCGCAGCCTGAAGCAGCTCCGATGCCGGCAGGTTGCGGGCCTTGAGCTCGGCGTGGAGGTCGTCGGGGAGGTACACCTGCAGGCGGGGCATACGCCTAACTATACGTCTAGACCACTGGGATTCGACGAGGCGGTCAACTACGCTCAGCGGTCTACGGAAGAAGGGAACACCGCAGATGAGTTCAAACGGCATTCGTGACAAGGTCGCCATCGTCGGTATGGGCTGCACGCCGTTCGGCGAGCACTGGGGCAAGGACGTCGACGACCTCCTCGTCGACGCCACCGAGGAGTGCTTCCGTACGTCGGGCATCGCCAAGGACCAGATCGACGCGTTCTGGCTCGGCACCATGGGCTCGGGCGTGTCCGGGCTCACCCTCAGCCGCCCGCTGAAGATCGACTACAAGCCGGTCACCCGGCTCGAGAACATGTGCGCCACCGGCTCCGAGGCGTTCCGCAACGCCTGCTACGCAGTCGCCTCGGGCGCGTACGACATGGTGATGGCCGTCGGCGTCGAGAAGCTCAAGGACTCGGGCTTCTCCGGTCTGGTCACCGCCGCTCCGCCGGCGGACGGCACCGACCCCACCATCACGGCCCCCGCCACCTTCTCACTGCTCGCCCCGGCCTACGGCCACAAGTACGGGGTCAACGAGGAGGACATGAAGGAGGTCATGACCCGCATCGCGTGGAAGAACCACAAGAACGGTGCGCTCAACCCCAGGGCCCAGTTCAAGAAGGAAGTGGGCAAGGACGTCATCTGCAACAGCCCGCTGGTGGCCGGCCCGCTCGGTATCTTCGACTGCTCGGGCGTGTCCGACGGCGCTGCCTGCGCCATCATCGTGCGGGCCGAGGACGCCCACAAGTACACCGACAAGCCGCTGTACGTGAAGGCCCTTTCCTTCACCGCCGGTCCGGCCTTCGGCCCGATGGACCCCGAGTACGACTACACCACGTTCACCGAGGTGTCGAAGTGCGCCGAGGACGCCTACCAGCAGGCCGGTGTCACCGATCCCCGTGGCCAGATCGCCATGGCCGAGGTCCACGACTGCTTCACCCCGACCGAGCTGGTGCTGATGGAGGATCTCGCCTTCGCCGAGCGCGGCACCGCCTGGAAAGAAGTGCTCGCGGGCACCTACGACCTCGACGGTGATCTCCCGGTCAACCCCGACGGTGGCCTCAAGAGCTTCGGTCACCCCATCGGTGCCTCCGGCCTGCGGATGCTGTTCGAGTGCTGGCTGCAGCTGCGCGGCGAGGCGCCGCCGGAGCGCCAGATCAAGACCGACAAGACCCTGGGTCTGACCCACAACCTGGGCGGCCAGCCCGGGGCGTGCGTGAGCTTCATCTCGATCTGGGGCACCGAGCTGGGCTGAGCCCGGCGCTCCCCCAGCGATCGACGACGGGCCCGGCCGCACTGCGGCCGGGCCCGTGTGCGTCGATGGGTCCGATGGGTCCGGTCGTCCGACCAGGCCAGGCCAGACCGGGCTGGACCGGATCGGGCCGGATCGGGCCGGTCGGTTCAGCCCAGCGGGCTGCGCGAGGCCAGCACGGTACGGACCCGCCCGGCGACCGAGGCGGCGTCGAGGCCCAGGTCGCGCAGGATGTCGTCGGGCTTGCCATGGGGCAGGTAGCGGTCGGGAACGCCCAGGACGTCCACCTCGCACGGCGGGCGCCCGGCGGACAGGCTGTGCTGGGCCACCGCATCGGCGATGGCGCTGCCCGCGCCGCCGTCGCGCAGACCGTCCTCGATGGTGACCACGAGGTCGTGGCCGGCGGCGTCGGCGATCAGGTCGGGGTCGAGCGGCTTGACCACCCGCACGTCCCACACAGTGGTCTCGATGCCCTCGGCCTCGAGCAGTGCCGCCGCATCGAGTGCGACGCCCACCATCTTGCCGATCCCGAGCAGGCACACCGCACCCGGTCCCCGGCCGGCCTTGCCGGGCAGCAGACAGAGGCTGCGCAGCCCCGACCCGACGGCCTCGGGTCCGACGTTGCGGGCCGCGGTCTTGGGGAAGCGGATGGCGGAGGGGCCCGGGAGATCGAGCGCGTCGTGCAGCATGACCTGCAGGTCCTGGTAGGACGACGGTGCGAACACCGTCATGCCGGGGACCTTGGTCAGCAGGGCGAGGTCGAGCACGCCGTGGTGGGAGGGGCCGTCGTCGCCCGTGATGCCGGCACGGTCGAGGCAGAACACCACCGGTAGTTGGTGCAGACCGACGTCGTAGTTCACCTGGTCGAACGCCCGGGCGAGGAAGGTGGAGTACACGGCGACGACCGGGCGCAGCCCACCCATCGCCATGCCGGCCGCCGAGGTGACCGCGTGCTGCTCGGCGATGCCGACGTCGAAGAACCGATTCTGGTGTGCCTCGGAGAACGGCAACAGGCCGGTCGAGTCGGGCATGGCGGCGGTGATCGCCACGAGCTCGGGACGAGCCGCAGCCTCGGCCATGAGGGCGTCGGAAAAGGCGGCGGTGTACGAGCCGGCCTTGAACTCGGAGAGGTCGTGGAGCTTCTTGATGGGGTCGTTCTCGGCGGGGGCGTAGCCGCGGCCTTTGTCGGTGAGAACGTGCAGCACGACCGGGCCGCCCTCGTAGGCCTTCACCTGCCGCAGCGCGTGTTCGAGCTCGGCGAGGTCGTGGCCGTCGACGGGGCCGGCGTAGCGCACGCCGAGCTCCTCGAAGAAGGTGCGCGGTTCCCACATCTCGCGGATTGCGGCCTTGGTGGCGTCCCAGCCGCGTTCGAGCAGCTCGCTGCCCACCCCGACCTTGCGCACCAGGTGCCGGACCCGGTCCTGCTGGCGCAACAGGTCGGGGGACAGGCGGAGCTTGATGAGGCCCTCGGACAACTTCGAGATGGTCGGGGCGTAGGAGCGGCCGTTGTCGTTGAGGATGATGACGACCCGTCGTCCCGAATGGCCGAGGTTGTTGAGGCCCTCGAACGCCATCCCGCCGGTGAGGGACCCGTCACCCACGACGGCTACCACCCGTCGGTCCCGCCGTTGCTGGACCTCGAAGGCGGTGGCGAGCCCGTGGGCGTAGGACAGGATCGTCGAGGCGTGGCTGTTCTCGACCCAGTCGTGGTCGGACTCGGCCCGGCTGGGGTAGCCGGACAGGCCACCGGCCTGGCGGAGCCGGTCGAATCCGCCGGCGCGGCCGGTCACGATCTTGTGCACGTACGCCTGATGTCCGGTGTCCCACAGGATCGGGTCCTTGGGGGAGTCGAACACCCGGTGCAGGGCGAGGGTCAGCTCGACGACGCCGAGGTTGGAGCCGAGGTGCCCGCCGTGGGTGTTGACGGCGTCCACGATGAACGAGCGGATCTCCGCGGCCAGACGCTCGAGGTCGGGGCGGGAGAGCCTGCGCAGATCAGCCGGGCTGGAGACGTGGTCGAGGAGCATGAATGCCGCTGGTCCTCTCGATCGGCAGTTCCGCTCACGCTAGCGACCGTCGCGGCCCTGCGGAGGGCCGAGCACCCTGTGCGGCGACCGGGTCGGGCGCCGAGTGTTCAGCTGACCAGGGATTTCGCGCCCTCAGCGGCGGTCGGGTGGTTCACCGGCGACGCCTGTCGGCGGAGGCCCTTGACGTACTCGATGCGCCCGGCGATCAGATAGCCGACGGTGAAGACCGCGACCCCTCCGAGGGCGTCGATCCAGTAGTGGTTGGCGGTGACCACGATGGCGAACACCGTGGCCGGCACGTACAGCGAGACGAGCACACGCCCCCACAGCGGCCGGATGAAGGGGAGGGTCGCTGCCACGCACCACAAGGACCATCCGATGTGCAGGCTGGGCATGGCTGCGTACTGGTTGGACACCGACTGCATGGTGCCGGAGTTGAACGACCACAGGGTCGGGAACTGGTGCAGGGTGTCGACGAAGCCGCTGAAACGCAGGTCACCGCCGCCGTAGATGCCGGCGTCGGCGAGCAGCCGGGGCGGCATGAGGGGGAACAGGCTGAAGCCGACGAGGGCCAGCCCGGTCATGGCGGCGAGCCCGTTGCGCCAGCGTGGGTAGATGTCGGGGTGGCGGCGGAACAGCCACACCATCACCCCGGCGGTCACCACGAAGTGCAGCGTGCCGTAGTACAGGTTCCAGAACCGGATGAACGGCGTGCTCCACTCGAGGAAGAACCGCTGGATCTCGGCCTCGGCGAAGCCGCCGACGTAGCGCTCCACGGCAACCACCCGCAGCGCGTTGCGCAGGGCGATCGAGGGGTCGACGGCGTTGGAACCGAACAGGTTCCGGATCATGGAGTAGACGACGTAGAAGCCCAGGACCGCCGCGACCTCCCGGTACCAGCGAAGACGGGACGCCGTTGCGGCCGCGGGGGCGACGCCGACCGCGCCGATCGCAGCGGCCGCAGCGGCGGTGCCGGTGGTGTTGACCACTGAGTTCGCCGATGGATCGTCGACGTAGGCCACGGTCCCTCCGGCCGGGATCAGGCCCCGGGCCGAGGTGCTCGCCGGGGACCGACGATCGCCACACCCGCCCCGGGCGCAGGCTGTTGAAGCCGCCAGGCTAGTCAGGTGTCGGTGGCTGGAACACGAGTTGGCGCCGGGGTTACGTCACCGTAACTTGTCGAGGAACCGCTGTCGGTCGACGGAGACCCTGGTCACCCGGCCGACGGCCACGAGCCCCCGGTCGTCGTTGACGGTCACCTTGAAGGTCAGGCGCGGTCCGTCGAGCTCCTCGAGGACGGCTTCGACCCGGACCGACGACCCGACTGCGGTCGGGGCGAGGTGGTCGAGCTGCACCCGCATACCCACCGTCGTGCGGTCGGCGTCGAGGTGGGCGGCGATGGCGGCCACGGTGGCTCCTTCGCACAGGGCGATCACCCGGGGGGTGCCGAGTACCGGGACGTCACCCGATCCCACGGCTATCGCCGTATCGGCGTCGGTGACGGTGTGGACGACCTCGGCCCGTAGGCCCTGCTCCAAGGACACGAGCCGGTACGATACGGCGGTCGGCACCCCCGGCACCACCTGCCGGGTCGTCGTGCCGTCCATGTGCTGGTGGGGAGGCCCCATGCTCGATCCAGATCTGATCCGCCGGACCCTCGAGCTGGCCGCCGCCCGGGGCGCCGACCTCGCCGAGCTGTTCGTCGAGGACGTCCGCAGCTCGAGCGCCTCGCTCGACGACGGCCGGGTCGAGGAGCTGGTCTCCGGCCGTGACCGTGGTGCCGGTATCCGTGTGGTGGTCGGCGAGCGCACCGGCTTCGCGCACACGGCGGACCTGTCCGCCGAAGGGCTGGCGGCAACCGCCAGGGTCGCCGCAGCGTCTGCTCGGGGATCGGCCGGGGGTGGCCGCCGGGTGGTGCTCGACGGGACCGCCCGGGCGCATGCGGCCCCGGTTCGCACCGATCCCGGCACCGTCGGCAAGGCCGACAAGGTGGAGCTGCTGCGAAGGGCCGACGAGGCAGCGCGGACCGGCCGTGCCGAGGTCAGCCAGGTGGCCGCCCGCTACGGCGATGTGCGGCGCCGGGTGCTGGTGGCCAACACCGACGGCGTGTTCGTCACCGACGACCTCACCAAGACGTCGTTCTCGGTGTCGGTGGTGGCCAAGGGCGACGCCGGGTTGCAGACCGGCCGCCACAGCGTGGGCCGGGTGGCCGGGTTCGAGCTGTTCGACGTCGCCGCAGGCGGCTACGACGTCGAGGAGTTGGCCCGGACGGCCGCTGCCCGGGCCATCCGCAAGCTCGACGCCCGCCCGGCCCCGTCGGGGGCGTTGCCGGTGGTGATCGCCGGCGGGTCGGGCGGGGTGCTCTTCCACGAGGCGTGCGGCCACGGTCTGGAGGCCGACCTGGTGGACAAGGGTGCCTCGGTGTTCGCCGGCCGGCGGGGCGAGCAGGTCGCCAGCCCGCTGGTCACCCTGGTCGACGACGGCACGTTGGTCGGCGAGTGGGGGTGCTTCGGTATCGACGACGAGGGCAACCTCGCCCGGCGCAACGTGCTGATCGAGCGCGGTGTGCTCACCGACTACCTCTACGACAGCCAGCAGGCCCGCAAGGCGGGCCGTCCCGGCAGCGGGAACGGCCGGCGTCAGAGCTATCGCCATCTGCCGATGGTCCGTATGACCAACACCTACATCACCGGCGGCGAGAGCGATCCGGCCGACATCATCGCCTCCACCGAGTTCGGGGTGTACGTGGCGCAGCTCGGGGGAGGGCAGGTGAACACGGCCTCGGGCGACTTCGTGTTCGGCATGACCGAGGCCTACCTGATCGAGGGCGGGGTGATCACCGAGGCGCTGCGCGACGGCAACCTGATCGGCAACGGCCCGGCCGCGCTCGCCGCCATCGATGCCGTGGGCAACGACTTCTCGATGGGCTATCCCGGTACCTGCGGCAAGGACGGCCAGGGAGTACCCGTCGGTATGGGAACGCCGACGCTGCGGGTGCCGTCGCTGACCGTCGGGGGAACGGCGTCATGAGCGGCGCCGATCTCGACGATCTCGCTGCCCGGTTGGCCGAACGGGCCCGGCCCGGGGAACACCTCGAGGTCGCCGTGGCCCGCGGGGTGTCGACCTCGGTCAAGGCCTACGACGGTGAGGTCGAGTCCTTCACGTCGGCCGAGTCCTTCGGGGTCGGCATCCGGGTTCTCATCGAGCGCGACGGCGGCCTGTCGCAGGGGTTCGCCCATGCCGGCTCGTTCGACCCCGATGTGTTGGAGGAAACCCTCCAGGACGCCCGGGACAACGCCGTGTTCTCCGAACCCGATCCCTTCGCCGGCCTCGCAGTGCCCGACGGCAGGATTGCGGTTCCGCAGGACCTGTGGCGGCCGGAGCTGCTGGCGACCTCGACGGAGGCCAAGATCGAGCTGGCGTTGCAGCTGGAACGGGCCACCAGGTCGGGCCACGCCGCGGTCAAGGGGGTGCGCTCGGCGTCCTATGGCGATGCCGCCAGCGAGGTGGCTCTGGCCTCCACGGCGGGGGTCCGGGCTTCCGGGCGGTCCACCAGTTGCTGGTTGTCGGTGTCCTGCATGGCCGGCAACGAGGCCGAGACCCATACCGGCTACGGCGTGGCCGTCGGACGAGAGCCGGGCGCGCTCGACGTGGCGGAGGTGGCCGAGGAGGCCATCACCCAGGCGGTGCGGTTGATCGGCGCCCGGCAGGTACCCTCCCAGCGCCTGGCGTTGGTGCTCGAGCCGAAGCTCGCCGCCACGGTGCTGGGCATCATCGGCTCCATGCTGTGTGGGGATGCCGTGGTGAAGGGCCGTTCCCCCTTCGCTGATCGGTTGGGTCAGGCCATCGCCTCGCCGCTGCTGACCCTGGTCGACGATCCGACCGATGCGCGTTCGTTGGGCGCCGACGCCTTCGACGGCGAGGGCCTCGCCTGCCGTCGCAACGTGTTGATCGACGAGGGCACCCTGTCGGGGTTCCTGCACAACAGCTACACCGCCCGCCGGGCCGGTACGGTCTCCACCGCGTCGGCGGTGCGCAGCTCGCGGTCGCTGCCCGGCGTCGGTCCCCAGGCGCTGGCCGTCGCCCCCGGCACGACGAGCTACGAGCAGTTGCTGGCCGGTGTCGATCACGGGATCCTGGTGCAGTCCATGGCCGGGCTGCACTCGGGGGTCAACACCACCAGCGGCGACTTCTCGGTGGGGGCCGAAGGGTTGATGATCCGCAACGGTGCGCTGGCCGAGCCGGTGCGCGAGGTCACCATCGCGTCGACCCTGCCCCGCTTGCTGCTCGACCTGGTCGGGGTCGGGTCGGAGATCAGCTGGCTGCCCGGAGGCTCCGGTTCTGCGGCGTTGGTCTTCGGCGAGGTGGCGTTGTCGGGGTCCTGACCCGACCGGGCGGCCCCGGCCGTCGGACGGCGTCAGTGCCGAATCGGCGTCAGTGCCGAATGGGCGTCAGTGGGGCAGGGGGCAGGGCACGCCGAGCTCGTCGGCGAGTTCCACGAAGTACCGCACCACGTCGCGGTGGTAGGGGATGCCCCGCGCGGTGCGCTCGGCCTCGGTCTCGGCCTCCACCTGGCCGGCGTAGACCACCCGGTCGTGACCGGGCGCGGGCGGGCAGTCGGCGAGGTCGTCGAGGTAGCGGTCCATCTCGTCGAGGAACCAGTCGGGATCGCAGAACGCCTCGATCCGGTAGGCCGAGCAGTGGTGGGAGATGTTGCCCACGTTGGCGTAACCGGGACCCGTCCCGGCCAACATACCGCACAGTACGTCAACGATCATGGCCAGGCCGTAGCCCTTGTGCGAGCCGAGATCGCGGGTGGCGCCGAGCGGCAACATGTGGAACTGCTCGGGAACCGGCCGGGTGTCCATGACCGGCGTGCCGTCGGCCTCGGCGATCCAGCCCGGCTTGACCGGGTTGCCCAGACGGCGGGCGATACGGATCTTGTTACCGGCGACGGCGCTCATCGAGGCGTCGAACACGAACGGGGCCCGCCGGCGGGACGGTACGGCAACGGCGATGGGGTTGAGCCCCAGCATGGGCTTCGCGCCGAAGGTCGGCACGACCTGGATGCCGCCGACGGTCATGGCCATGCCGATGTAGCCGCGCTCTGCGGCGAGGTGGGCGTGGTACGCGGCGGCTCCGAAGTGCCGCCCGTTGGTGACCACCACCGTGCCGACCCCGACCGCGGCGGCCTTGGCGACGGCGAGGCGCATGGCGTCGGGTGCAACGGTCAGGCCGAGACCGGCGTCGGAGTCGATGGTGGCCGTGGCCGGGGTCTCGCGCACGACACGTGGCTGCGGGTCGGCCTTGATGGTGCCCCGGCGCAGATCGTGCACGTAGTAGGGGAACATGTTCGACACGCCATGACTGTCGATGCCCCGGCGGTCGGCGTACAGCAGCGTCTCGGCGCTCTGCACGGCGCGTTCGGGCGGCATGCCGAGCGCCCCGAAGATGGCGGTGACGGTGGCGCCCATGTCGGCGGGTGGCACCCGGACGGCGAGTTCCTCGGGAACGGTGAAGGTCTCATCCACCTTGCGGACCCTACCGCCCGGGTGGTGTGCCCGGTGGCGCCGGTGGCGTACGGTGAACGCCGTGCAACCGACCGCCGAGGCCGTCGCTCGTCATCCGCATCTCCAGGACCCGCAGCCCGAGGGGTGGGTCCGGGTCGACCTGCACAGCCACACGATGCATTCCGGTGACTCGACCACCACGCCTGACGAGGTCGAGGAGGCGGTGCTGGCCTGCGGGATCGACGTGTTGTGCATCACCGACCACAACGCCACCCGGGGCGCGATGGAGCTCGCGGAGCGGCTGGCCTGCCGGGTGATCGTGGGCGAGGAGGTCAAGACCCACGCCGGGGAGATCATCGGGCTGTTCCTCAGCGAGCGCATCCCCGGGGGTTTGCAGCCGGTTGAGGTGTGCGAGCGGATTCGCAGCCAGGGCGGCATCGTCTACATCCCGCACCCCTTCGATCCGTTGCGCAACTGCCTGCAGGAGCCGGTGCTCGTCGACCTCGTGGCGCGGGGCCTCGTCGACGCCATCGAGGGCCGCAACGCCAAGACCTCGCTCGAGCACCTGAACCACAAGGGCGTCGAGTTCGGCCGTGCGCACGAGCTCGGCGTTGGTGCGGGCAGTGATGCCCATGTGGCGGAGGCCCTCGGGGCGGCCTACGTCGAGATGCCCGACTTCGACGGGCCGCAGGAGTTCCTCGCCTCGTTGCGGGCCGGGCATCTGGTGGGCCATCACTTCGACGCACCGCGTCGTTGGCGTCCCCGCATCATCCCGTCGATCCCCTCCGAGCTCTAACGGCCCGCCCCGCCCCGAGGTCCACCGGCGGGCACCGGTCCGGTGTCGCCCGGGGACAGCAGCGCGATCACGACCTCGTCGCGGCGCACGGCGGCGGCCACCGCCCCGGCATCGGCCGCGTCGACTGCGACCACCAACCCGTCCTGTGCCGGCCCTGCTGACACCACGAGAGCCGGCACGGTCACCGCGGTTGAGGTCACAGCGGGTACCGAGGTGGCCCGGCCCGTCGACAGAGGCATCGGGTCGCCCCCCGGCGTCATCGATCCCAGCAGGATCAGCGCAACGCGATCGCCCACCCCGACGCCGGACAGCGGTGACCTGCTCTCGAGGGCCAACCCGACCGTTCCCGGTGGCAGCAGCGCGGCAGGACCGCCGGTCGCAGGCCCGGCGAGGCGGTGTCCGAGCAGGATCTCACCGCCGGCCAGCGCGTCGCGGGTGACGCGGCCGAAGGGGGAGCCCGCCGGATCCCCGGCATCGAGCGCCGAGGGAGGGACCAGCAGCCGGGGCAGCTGCCGTTGTTCGAGGTCGTCCTCGGTGAGCGCGCTGCCCGCTGCGAGGTCGTGGCGGGCCAGCCAGACCGGTCGGGTCTCGCCGTAGGCCCGACGGGCGGATGCGGCGTCGCGCTGCAGTCCGAGGGTGAGCACGAGGCATGTTGCGAGCAGCACGGCACCGGCGCTCCAGGCCAGCCCGGCCCGGGCGGTCAGCCACCGGACCGATCGCAGCCGCTGCGGTCGCGCTGCTCGGGACGACGGTGGGAATGACGACGGTGGGGACGGGGTCGTCGTGGCGGAGTGGTGACCCGGCCGGGCGGTACGTGACATGACTTCTCCTGGGCGTGACCCGGTCCGTCGGGGACGGACTCGGTGGAACGGCAGGGAAGTCGGGTGATCCGCTGGTGACCGGGTGGCGGTCAGACGGCCGGCGGACGCTCCGTGAGCGAGCGGATGGCGGTGAACAGCACGTCACGAACCCGGTGCAGGTTGCTCTCGAAGAAGGCGAAGACCTGTTCCATGGTGACCGCCGGGACGCTCGGGTCGTCCTCGAGGCCGGCATCGAAGTCGGTGACGAGGGCAACACCGGCGACGGGGAGCCCGGCCTCGTTGCACAGGGCCACCTCCGGCGACTGGGTCATGTTGACCACGTGCCAGCCCATCTGCCCGAACCAGCGCGACTCGGCGGCGGTCGAGAACCGCGGCCCGTTGATGACGACCACGGTGCCTTGCTCGTGCACGGTGACCCCACACGTGCGGCAGGCGTCGATCAGCCGCTGGCGCAGGGCAGGGTCATAGGGGTGGGCCATGGCGGTGTGGGTGGCGCCGGGCCCGTCGAAGAAGGTGTCCTTTCGGGCACTGGTGCGGTCGACGAACTGGTCGACGACGACGAAATCACCCGGGGGGATGCCGGCGCGCAGCGAGCCTGCCGAACACGGCGAGAACACGCCCTTGGCGCCGCTGTACTTCATCGCCCAGACGTTGGCCCGGTAGTTGACGGTGTGCGCGGGGAAGTCGTGATGGGCGCCGTGGCGGGAGAGGAACGCCACCCGCTGGCCGTGGACCGTGCCGATGTGCAGCGGGGCCGACGGCTTGCCGTAGGGGGTGTCGACCTCCACCTCGGTGATGTCGTCGAGGAAGGAGTACAGCCCCGAGCCGCCGAACACCCCGATGTCGGCGAGGTCGGCGGTGTCGATGTCGAGCGCCACCGCTCAGCTCGCGTCCGAGCCGGAGGAACTGCTCGAGGACGACGACGACCCGCCCGAGGACGATGATGAACTGTCCGAGGACGACGTCGAACTGTCCGAGGACGACGACTTGGCGGTGTCGGACTTGTCGCTGGTGGTCGAGGAGCTGCTCGAGCTACCCGCGCTGCTGCTCTTGCTCGAGGAACCGCGGCTGTCGTTCTTGTA
>CAIXPF010000166.1 GCA_903921205.1 uncultured Acidimicrobiia bacterium
CCACCAGCGCGCCCGACCCGTCCCGCTCCTCGATCAAATCCCAGCCGCTGTAGCTCAGATGGCTCTCCGTTCCGTTCACGCTCCGTCTCACCACCCGGTTCCGCGGATCGTACCCGAACGTCGTCGTTGTCCCGCCAACGCTCGCCGAGACCAGCCGGTTCTGCGCGTCGTACGCGTACACCCCGCCCTTGGCCGTGGCCAGGTTCCCGTTCGCGTCGCTGACCGTGTTCTCGCCGCCGACACTCGTGTAGCCGTTGTCGGCGTTGACCGTGTACGCCTCGGCCCGGCCGTTCTCGGTCACGTTCTGACGGTTGCCCACGCGGTCGTACTGGTAGGCCACCGTCCGCACCCCGCCGTAACTGGCCTGCACCAGCTGATCCACGGCGTCGTAGGCGTAAATCTCGATCAGCGGGTTGAGCCCGGTCTGCTCCTTGGAAGTCCGGTTGCCCACCTTGTCGAGCGTGTAACCGAACGCCGTGAGCAGGTCGTTGCCCCGGCGGTGATCCATCCGGGTGAGCCGGTGCGCCGCGTCGTATCCGAACGTCGTCCGGATCCCGTTCTCCATCGTCTTGGCGGTTGTGCGGCCCACGAGGTTGTATTCGTAAGCGGCCACCTGCGCGCCGTCGAGGGAGATTCCCGCCACCTCGCCCCGCGCCGTGTGGGCCCTGCCGACCATGCTGCCGCCGGGATAAGACGCGGCGGTCTCGCGGCCGTCCACGTCGTAGGCGTAGGCCACCGTCCGGGCGGGCTGGCCCGTCACGGTGCTGGTCTCGGCGAGCAGCTGGCCCGCCGCGTCGTAGCGGTAGTCCAGACGGGCGAGGCCGTTTTCCTCGGAGAGCACGCGGCCCGCCGGGTCGAAGCTGCGGAGGATGGACGGCGTCGCGTCGCTCCAGTTGGTCTGCACCTCCCGGTTGCGCAGGTCGAAGGTGGATGTGCGGACCTGCCCGGCCCGGGTCGTGTAGCCGATGCCGTTGCCGACGGCGTCGTAGCGGTATTGCTCGCGGGAACCGCCCGGGTAAACCAGCTCGGTGCGGCGGTTGAGCAGGTCGTGGCTGTAGGTATACGTGTTGCCCTTGGCGTCGGCCATGGCCACGAGGTTGCCGGCCGCGTCGTAGCCCATCGCGGTGGTCTGCCCCTTGGGATCGGTGACCGTGACCAGGCGATCCATGGCGTCGTAAACCTTGGTGGTCACGCCGGCGTCGGGCCGGGTCTCGGTGCGCGCGTTGCCCTCGCTGTCGTAAGTCCAGCGGGAGACGTTGCCGAGCGGATCGGTGGCGGTGATCCGCCGGTCGCGTGCGTCGTAGGTGAACGCGGTCGCCTTCCCGAGGGCGTCGGTGGCCGAGAGCACGTTGTCGGCCTTGTCGTAGGCCATCGTCGTGGTGGCGGCCTGCGCCGTGCCCGCGCCGACCGTCTTCCGCAGGAGCCGCCAGCCGGGATCATACGCGAGGGTCGTCCGGCGTCCGCTCGGGGCGGTGACCGCAAGCGGCGCGCTGTGGAAGGCGTCCGGGTGGTACTCGGTGGCGGCCGTGCGCCCGAGCGGGTCGGTGACGGACGTCACGCGGCGGAACACGTCGTAGGTGAAGCTCCGGGTGTTGCCGGTCTCGTCGGTCTCGCTGGCGAGGTCGCCGTGGACCGTGTAGGCGCGCAGCCGGGTCGTGCCGTCGGGGTGCGTGATCCGGGTGACCAGCCCGCGCTCGTTGTAATCCATGCGGGTGGCGCGGCCGAGGGCGTCGGTCACCAGGGCGAGCCGGTCCGCGGCGTCGTAGCCGTAGGTGGTGGCGTTGCCGAGCGGGTCCACGGTACGGACGAGCAGGGCGCGCTCGTCGTATTCGGAGCGTTCCACGCCGCCGTTGCGCAGCCCGTGGGCGGTCACCTGGCCGAGCGCGTTGTATTCCCAGGCCTCAAAGGAGCCGTCCGGGTAATCGGTCCGGGTGATGCGGTTGCGATTGTCGCGGGTGTGGGCGGTGGTGCGTCCGAGGGTGTCGGTGTGGCTGACGAGCAGGTTTTTTTCGTTGTAACCCCAGCGCTCGACCGAGCCGTCCGGGTGGGTTTGGGTGAGCGGGGTGCCCTGCGGAGTCCACGTGTAGGAGGTGACCCTGCCGAGCGGGTCCTTCTTCGTGGCCATGTAACCGTTGGCGTCGTAGGTGTAAAAGGTCGAGTTGTTGTTGGCGTCGATCTCCTGGGCGATGGCCGCCCCGGTGTGGAGGCTGGTGTTGTAGATCTGCACGTCCCGGCCGCCGTTGCCGTAGGTGACCATCGGCTGGTGGAGGTTGTTGTTGTGACGCCCGATGGTGAGGATGGGGCGGCCGGTCACGAGGTTGACCTGGGAGGTCACCGAGCCGAGCACGGCTCCGGTGATGGAGTTCTGGTAGACGGTCCTGTAACGGCCCTGGCGCAGATCGTAGCGGACATCGTCCCACTCGCCCACCAGCGGGCGCGTTCCCGGGAACACCTGGACGTATTGGTAGCCGGCCTGGGTGCCGTCGCTGTAGCGCGCGCCGGTCAGGCACGGGAAGGTGTACGGGAGCGACGGGTCGTTGAAGGGGGTGTAATCGTAGGTCACCGAGCGGCCGTCGCCGGTCTGGACCGATGCGATCGCGAGCGCCGAGACCGGGGCGAAGTTCGCGCCCTCGATTCTCACCGCTGTGGCGCCCCATGCCGTGGGCTTCTGAAGCGCCTCCTTGCCGGCCACGCTCAGGAAGCGCACCCGGCCAATCTTGCGCGCCGAGCCGAGGTCGAGCCCGACAAAGCCGCCCGACTGCGCGGCCGAGACGAACCC
>CAIXPF010000167.1 GCA_903921205.1 uncultured Acidimicrobiia bacterium
ACCTCGTCGGGCCCGTCGGCGATACGCATGAGCCGGCCCATCACATACATCTCGGCGATCGGGGTGTCACCGCTGACCCCCTTGCCGCCGAAGATCTGCATCGCCCGTTCGGCCACGTCGTGGGCCAGCTTGGGGCCGACGATCTTGACCATCGAGATGTAGTCGCGGGCTCCCTTGGCCCCCGAGCGGTCCATCTCCGCAGCGGCCTTGAACACCAGCAGCCGGGCCTGTTCGATGGCGCAACGGGCCCGGGCGATGTCCTGACGCACCGAGGATTGCTCACCGATCTTGCGGCCGAACGCCTCACGCTGCTCGGCACGGGCGCACATGAGGTCCAACATGCGCTGGGCCATGCCCACATTGGTCATCGCGTACTGGAAGCGCCCCGGCCCGAGGCGCCCCTGGGCGATGGTGAAGCCCTGACCCTCGCCGAGGATGATGTTGTCGACGGGGACCCGCACGTCGGTGAAGCGCAACTCGCCGTGCCCGGCGGGCGAGTGGTAGTTGCCGAACACCTCGACGGCGCGCACCACCTCCAGCCCGGGGGTGTCGCGGGGGACGAGCACCATGGAGTGACGCTGGTGCCGGGGGGCGTCGGGGTTGGTGACACCCATGGTGACGAGGACCTGGTTGTGGGGGTGCATGATGTTGCTGCTCCACCACTTGCGCCCGTTGAGCACATACTGGTCACCGTCGCGTTCGATGCGCAGCTCGATATTGGTCGCATCGGAGGACGCCACCTGTGGCTCGGTCATCGCATAGGTGGAGCGGATCTCGCCGGCGAGCAGCGGACGCAGCCACTGGTCCTGCTGTTCGGCCGAACCGAATCGGGCCAGCACCTCCATGTTGCCGCGGTCGGGAGCGGAACAGTTGAACACCTCGAACGACCACGGTTGACGACCCATGATCTCCGCCAGCGGGGCGAACTCCAGGTTGGTGAAGCCCGGGCTCCAGTCGCCGTACTCGGCAGGCAGGAACCAGTTCCAGATGCCTGCGGCCTTGGCCTTGATCTTCAGCTCCTCGACGACCGGCGGTTGCTTCCACAGGTTCGCCGGGTCGGACACGAAGTCGTGGTGCTCGCGCTCACGTGGGTACACGTGCTCGTCCATGAACTCGGTGAGCTGCTCCATGTGCTCACGTACCTTCGGGCTGAACTCGAAGTCCATCGGTGGTCGTCCCCTCTGCTCGGTGCCGTTGTGCGGCGACCCTAGGCGCGTGTCGACGACGGTGCCCGCGCCGTACGGCGATGCGGTGTCAGCCGGTGTAGGTCCGCAGCGCCCGCTCGAGAGCCACCGGTACGGCCAGGTTGCATGCCTGTTGGAGGTCGAGCTGCCGGCGCAGTTCGACCAGCGACGGCAGGTCCGGCCCCTCGAACGCCACGCAGGACAGTTCGATCCCGCCGTCTCCAAGCACCATCGTGGTCGCCTCGGCCCGAAGATCGCCGAGGACGAACCGTTCCCGGTGCTTGGCGACCGCCGCAGGCCGCAGCCCACAGGCGGACGCAGCATCGAGCAGGCGCCGACGACCGAGCCGCTCGTCGATCGGCTCGTGCAGCCCGACCTCCCCGTCGACCCCGGCCACCTCGTGCAGCCAACGCCTCGCGTCGCCGGTCGTACAGGGCAGGCGGTGCATGGCTGCCCGGTTCCACTGCTCGAACCCGTCGACGATACCGAGCAGTTCGCTGATCTCGAGCCGTTGTGCCCGGACCTTGACGTTGTGGTGGCTGCGCGTGCCGAGCAGGTAGATGTCTCGACGACGCTCGACCCGGTGCGGCGCCCCGAGACTGCGGAGGCGACGAGCCGCGTCACCGATGTCGTCCCAGACCCGGAACTGGAACCGCGGCGGCCCAACGGCGACGCGCGCCGTTGACGCAACGTGTGTCACCGACGGCTGCGGATCGGACTCACCTGCCACGCGTGGTACCCCTCGACGGTTGCTGCTCCCACCCGCCTCCGGTCCTGCCGCCACCCACCGGCGACCCGCGGGCCTGTTCACAACGTATCGTACGGCCGTTGCGGCCGAACTGATACCCGGGCGGCCGCTCGACCGCTGACCGTCGGGCGGCCAGCCGTTCGCTCAGCGGATCGCGCCGGCCACGACGAGGTCTGCGATGCGCTCGTCGTCGTAGCCGAGGATACCGTGCAGTACGTCGCTGCTGTGCTGGCCCAGGGTCGGTCCACCCCACGCCGGGCCGGGCTGCGAGCGTGACAGCACCAGGTCCGACCCTTCGACCCAGACCAGACCGTGGTCGGGATGGGCAACCTGCCGGAACTGGTTGCGATGCGCCAGTTGTGGGTCCGCCGCGCACTCCACCGCGTTCTGCACGACATGCGCCGCGATGCCCGCGTCGACGAGTCGCTGCTGCAACGTCTCGGCGTCCTGGGTCATCGTCCACGCCGCCAGCGTGGCCTCGTCGTCGTCGCTCCCCACCTCGGCGCCCACCAGAGCCGACAGTGCCTGGCGCTCGTCCTCGTTGCGGCAGGCGAGGGCGATCCAGCGGTTGTCGCCGGTGCAGGGGTAGACCCCGTGTGGGCGGTACTCGTCGTCGTCGTTGCCCCTGCGGCTGAGCACCCGGCCGTCACGGCTGTAGGCGATGAGGCCCGGGCTGAGGTAGTGCAACGCCGCCTCCGCCTGGGAGAAATCGAGGTACTGGCCCTGCCCGGTCCGGCGGCGATGATC
>CAIXPF010000168.1 GCA_903921205.1 uncultured Acidimicrobiia bacterium
CGGCCCGGGCGGCCCGGGCGGCGCCGGGACCCTCCGGCGCGGTGCCGGCCGTGGCCGGGCCGCCCGGTGCCGGGACCGTCGGTTCGGCGTCGACGGACATCACGTCGGACGGATCGGCCAGCACGAAGGCTTCGAGCCGAGCCGGATCCGCACCGAGGTCGCGCAGCACCGTGGTCGCCGTCGACCCCTCGTGGTGCAGCAGGGCGAGCAGCAGGTGGCCGCTCGTGGCGACGTCCTCGCCGAGCGCCCGCGCCTCCCAGCGCGAGCGGGCCAGCACCAACTCGACCGCGGCCGTGTACGGGGGCGCGACGGCCAGGGCATGGGGCCCTCGCCCCAACAGGTGCTCCAGCCGCGCCGCCACACCGTCGGCGTCGAGCCCGCATCGGGCCAGGGCCCGTC
This sequence comes from uncultured Acidimicrobiia bacterium, assembly GCA_903921205.1. GTDB lineage: Bacteria > Actinomycetota > Acidimicrobiia > Acidimicrobiales > CAIXPF01 > CAIXPF01. The sequence continues at coordinate 400 of CAIXPF010000168.1, forward strand.
CGGCCGCGCAGCCGCCCACCCCGGCCAACCCGACGAGCAGGTGCTCGGTACCCACGTAGTGATGGGCCAAGCCGTGCGCAACCCGCTCGGCCCCCACCATCGCCTGCCGGGCCTGCGAGTTCAGATGGTCCAGCACCGGCACGCTCCCTCGTGCGCAGCCTATCGAGCGCCCGATGCGCGCGACCGTCGCCGAAACAGCAGGTGGCCCGGAAGTAGGCTGCCGACGTGGTCTCCGATGCGGTGCGTGACGCGCAGGGCGCGCTCGAGCAGATTCGTGGACGCCAGGATGCGGCAACGACCGCACTGGCGCTCGTGCGTCTCGGCCGGGCGCTGGCCGCCGACGGCCAGTTCGCCGCGGCAGCCGACGCGTTCGGCATCGCCGCGACCACCGGCGACGACGTCGAGCTGCAGGCCGAGGCACTCGCCGGCGCCGGCGCGGCGTGTTACCGCGACAACCGGCCTGACGAGGCACTCAGCCGCTGCCAGGAGGCACTGAGCCGCTTCGCACAGTTCGGCGATGCCCATGCCTGCAGCCGTCTCGAGGCCAACTGCGCCATCATCCATCGCGACCGAGGCGAGTGGGAACGCGCCGCCGAGGCCGCCGAGCGATCCAAGCAGTGGCAGGCCGCAGCAACCACGGCGCCGGGGTTCGCCGACGCCACGGTGGTACCCGCACTGGGCCGGCCCGACGATCTGGCGGCCACCGAGGCCGACCTCGGCGCAGCGCTCGAGCACGACGCCGCCCGGGTCCTCGACCGCTTCGGTCCCGCCCGGGCACTACCGGCCTGCTTCGCAGCGTTCATCCACTACCGGCGCACCGGCGACGAAGCGGGCTGCTACCGCTGCATCCTGCAGCTGGGCACCGTCTACCAGGAACTGGGCCGCTGGAACGACGCGCTCCGGGCGCTCTCCGACGCAGGCCAACTTGCCATCGCCCTGGGCCAGACCGACGATCTGCCCTTCGTCCAGGCAGGGATCGCAGCAACCTACGTCGCGCTCGGCCAGTTCGAGGCAGGCGCCTCGCTCGCCGCCGCAGCGGTCGAGGGCTACCGGGCGAGCGGCGATCGCGTCGGCCTCGGCCGAGCGCTGGTCACCCACGGTCAGTGTCTCGCCGCCATCGGCGACCACGCTGCGGCACGCCACAGCTGGGAGAGCGCACAGCCGCTGCTCAGCGGCTACGACCCCGAGGGCGAACAGGCCCTGACGTCGTTGCTGCAGAGCAGCTGACGAGGCGTTCGCTCAGCGGGCGATCGGGGAGTTGTCGACGCCGGTGACCTGGTCGGGCTTGGTCGGCCGTTGGAAGGCGAGCGTGAACTCGACCGGGGCCGCGGCACCTTCCTCGGCGGGCGTGCCCACGTGGGCGGTCACCACGAAGTTACGACCCATCTTGCGCCACGAGCCGTACCAGCTCGAGTCACGCTTGGCCTGGGGCTTCTGCACCTGCTCCCAGCCTTGCGACTCGAGCACCTTGTCGTAGGCCTTGACCACGTTCTCCGGACTCGAACCCTCGAGCGAGAGCGTTTCCGTCTCCACCAGGTCGACCGTCTTGGTCTCTTTCTTGGTGCTCTCGTCGGGACGCCACAGGTCGGCGAAGCGGATCTCCTCGAACCGCTCCCCGCCGATGCTGGGCTGCGAGGACGGATCGACGCCTTCGCCACAGGCCATCAGGCCGGCCGCCCCGGCGGCCAGGGCGAACGCGGTGAACACAGTGCGAGACATCCGGTGCTGTCGAACCACGAGGAGGCAGCGTAGTGGACGCCCGCCCGGTTCAACACGTCGCCCGTCGAGCGCCGGTCCGCACCGGCCGGGTCCGGCCGCTCGACGGGTCGGGCCGGCGTGCCTGCCGGGCGGCGCGGAACCCCTCAACCGTCCGACTCGGGCCGGTCGGAACGCATCCGCACGACCCGGGCCGGCGAACCCACGGCGACGCTGTGATCGGGCAGGTCGTGGGTCACCACACTGCCGGCCCCGACGGCGACGCCACGGCCGATGGTCACCCCGGGCAGGACCACGACGCCGGCCCCGAGCCAGGATCCGTCGCCGATGTGCACCGGCCGCTCGGGGGCCGGCTCCTGCCGGCCGATGGGCAGGTCGAGCCGCTCCAACCCGTGGTTCTGGTCGGTCACGTAGACGTTGGGGCCGGTGTAGACGTCGTTCCCGATGACGATGCGGTAGTGCCCGACGATGGAGCTGCCCCGCCCGATCAGGCAGCGGTCACCGATCTCCACGATGGCGTCGTGCAGCAACGGCTGGCCCGGGACCATGCCCGCCGACAGGCTGACCATCGGCCCGATGACGGTGTCGCGTCCGATCCGGATGGCGTGCTCGTTGTAGAGAGCGATCCACGGGAACGCCAGCAGGCTGCCCTCACCGAAACATCCGAACCGGGCGGCCCGGGCCGTGCCGGCGTGCACCGAGGCCTTGAGCCCGACGTCGTCCCAGCGACGGTGCAGCGCGTCGACGACCGCAACCCGTAGCCGGGTTCGACGGGCTTCCCACCAGGTGGACGCGGCAGCGGGCCCCGAGCGAGCGCGGCGACCTCGGGCGAACACGGTCGGAACCTAGCCCGGCCACCATCGGGGCGGCGCCGGGAGGTCGCCGGAAAACGAAGAAAGGCGGTGGCTCTCTCTCCCCCCGGCCGAGAGAGCCACCGCCCACAGAGAGCGTTACACCGATGGGGCCGTTCGGCGTTCGCCGATCGGGCCGATCGGGCGCTCCGTGGTGATGGGAGCACCGTAAACCTGAGTTGAACGTTTCGTCAAGTTGTGACCCCGATCACCGCCGACCGGACACCCCGGACACCCCGGACGTCATCGGCGAGCACCGCGGTCCCGACGGTTGCGCAGCGCCGCGAGCACGATCAGGACGACACCGGCGAACGCAACGAGGAAGACGAGCACCATGCCCCCGATCTTCGCGCAGGCCTCGGGCGATCGTGCAGGCCGGCGGCGACGTGCGGGCGCGCACGATCGCCGGCCTGGATGCACGCCATGGTCGTCTCCTGCGCAATCGCCTTCTCGTCTGCGGAGGGCCCCCCTAGCATGCGGTCATGACGACGTCGGCGTTCCTGCATCCCTTCAGCAAACCGGCCAAGGCAGCCGAGGACTTCATCACGCTGGTCCGCGGCGAGGGTTCGACCCTGTGGGACCGCGACGGCAACGCCTACCTCGATGGCCTGGCCTCGCTGTGGTACTGCAACGCCGGGCACGGCAACCGTCACATCATCGACGCCATCAAGCACCAGCTCGACTCGCTGGCCACCTACAACACGTTCGACCCGTGGACCAACGAGGCCGCGGACACCCTGGCCACCCGGATCGCCGAGCGGGCCCCCATGGCCGATTCCCGGGTGTTCTTCACCTGCTCGGGTTCCGAGGCCGTGGACACCGCCCTCAAACTGGCCCGACTCACCCAGCGGCTGCGCGGTGACGAGCAGCGCCACCTGCTGGTCAGCCGCACCAGCGGCTACCACGGCACCGCCTACGGCGGCACGTCGGTGCAGGGCATCGCCGCGAACAAGGAAGGCTGGGGCGAGCTGGTACCGGGCGTGCTGAACGTCGCCCAGAACGACATCGAGGGCGCTGCCCGCCTCTTCGCCGAGCACGGCAACGAGATCGCTGCGGTCATCGCCGAACCGGTGCAGGGCGCGGGCGGGGTCCATCCGCCCGCCCCGGGTTACCTGGAGGGGCTACGCCGTCTGTGCGACCAGCACGGGGCCCTCCTCATCTTCGACGAGGTGATCTGTGGGTGGGGCCGCCTCGGCCAGTGGTTCGGCGCCCAGCACTACGGGGTCACCCCCGACCTGATCACCTTCGCCAAGGGCGTCACGTCGGGCTACGCCCCGCTCGGCGGGGTCATCGTGTCGCGCCCGGTGTGCGACGCCCTCGAGAGCAACCCGGACTTCCTGCTGCGTCACGGGTACACCTACTCGGGCCACCCGACGTCGTGCGCCGCCGGGGTCGCCACCCTCGAGGTCTACGAGCAGGACGGGCTGTTCGAGCGGGCGAACGTGATCGGCGGGCTGCTCGGCGACGGCCTGCGCGCCCTCGTGAGCGACGGCATCCTGGCCGGTGTCCGCGGCGACGGAGCCATCTGGGCCGCGGAGCTGTTCCCCGACCGCGACCCCTACATGGTGCGCGACGCCCTGCTGGCCCAGGGCGTCATCGCCCGACCCCTGGTGAGCGCCATTGCCTTCTGCCCCCCGCTGGTCATGACCGACGACGAGGTCGGTCGCCTCGTCGACGGCCTGGCGACCGCCCTGCGCTGAGCCCTGCAAACCGACCAGATGCCCGACCCCACCAGCCCCGAACCCACCGGACCCGATCGCTACGCAGGCTTTCCCGCAGGGTTCTTCTCCCGCATGGACGAAGCGCCCGACGCGGCGTTCTACGTCGAACCGCGCCTGGTCACCCACATCGACGACGCCGCCATCGAGTCCGTGCGCGACTGCTACGACGAGTTGGGCATGCACGGTGAGATCCTCGACCTGTGCAGCTCCTGGACCTCGCACCTGGCCCGGCGGCCGCAGCGCCTCGTCGTGCTCGGGATGAACGACGAGGAGCTGGCCCACAACGAGTTGGCCCATGAACGGCTGGTGCACGACCTCAACGAGCAACCCCGGCTGCCCTTCGCCGATGCCGGGTTCGACGGGGCGATCTGCACGGTGTCGGTCGACTACCTGACCCGGCCGATCGAGGTCTTCGACGAGGTGGCCCGGGTGCTGCGCCCGGGCGCACCATTCGCCTGCACCTTCTCGAACCGGTGTTTCCCGACCAAGGTCATCCGCGGCTGGATGGCCGGCGACGACGGGTTCCACCTGCAACTGGTCGCGGAGTACTTCCGGCGCTCGACGGGCTGGGAACAGCCGCGCATGGAACACCGCAACCCCGGCCGGTCGAGCGATCCGCTGTTCGTGGTCTGGGCCCGCACCGAGCGATGACGGGTCACCGTTGCAACCTGCGGTGCCACCGCCCGGCCCACTGCGGCGGCGATACTGCCCCTATGGCCGGCAGCGACGCACGATCACTCCCCCGCACCCGGTGGGTACGGATCGGCACGGTGGTCGTGCTGGCCGGGTTGTCGCTGGCGGCCTGCGGCCGCAAGGCCGAGGAATCGCTGCCGGCGCCGGCCACGCTCACGGTGCTGCCCGCACCGGACGCACCCCCCGAGCCCGCCGCAGCCCGGCCGATGCCCCCCACCACCCGCGTGCCGGTCACCACCACCTCATTGCCCAACTCGGTCACCTACACCGTGCAGGACGGCGACACCTTCTTCGGCATCGCCGACAAGTTCGGGATCACCCCGCAGCTGCTCGCCGGGCTCAACCCGCTCAAGGACCCTGGCCGGCTGGTGGTGGGCCAACTGCTGATCGTCCCCGGCCCGGCACCGGTACCCGGCAGCCCCGACGGGTCGGCCACCGCCACGACCACCGGCACCACTGTGACGGTTTCCACGTTGCCCTCCGCGACCAAGAACGGATGACGGCCAGTAGCGTCGGAGACGTGGACAGGCCCGACCGCCGCCGGCCGTCGCAGGGCGGCGAGGTGCTCGCCGCCATCGACATCGGCACCAACAGTTTCCACCTCGTGGTCGCCCGGATGCTCCGCAACGGCCGCTTCGAGACGCTGGCCTCGGAGAAGGAGATGGTCCGGCTCGGATCGGGCTCGGGCGACATGAAGCTGCTCACCGAGGACGCCATCGAACGCGGGGTGGCCACCCTGCGGCGCTTCCGCCAGGTCGCCGACATCAACGGGGCCCGTTTGCGCGCCGTCGCCACCAGCGCCGTGCGCGAGGCGCTGAACCAACAGCACTTCCTCGACCGGGCCCGCAGCGAGGCCGGCATCGACGTCGAGGTCATCTCCGGGGTGGAGGAGGCACGGCTGATCCACCTCGGCGTGCTGCAGGCCCTGCCGGTGTTCGCCGAGCGACTCCTGCTGATCGACATCGGTGGCGGCAGCACCGAGGTGCTCATGGCCCAAGGACCGGCGATCGAGTGGTCACGCAGCCACAAGCTCGGCGCCATCCGCCTGACCGACCGCTTCTTCCCCGGCGGTGTGACCTCCCCCCGCCGCGCCGAGCGTTGCCGTCGCTACCTGCACAGCTTCCTGGTCAACACCGCGCTCGAACTGCGTGAGCACCCCTTCGACGTGGCCGTCGGTTCGTCGGGCACGATCCAGAACCTGGCAACCATGGCCGCACACCTGCGCGGCGAGCAGGCCCCGAAGTCGATCAACTCCGCCACCTTCAGCCGCGCCGAGCTCGGCAAGATCACCCAGCTCCTGCTCGACGCCCGCACCACCGACGAGCGGCTCAAGATCCCCGGCGTCGAGAAGGGCCGGGCCGACATCCTGCCGGCCGGCGCGGTGCTGCTCGACTGTCTCGCCGAGGACCTGCACATCGAGACCTTCACGGTGTCGGCGTACGCACTGCGGGAAGGGGTGCTGCTCGACGCCGCCCGCCAGAGCGAGCACCACCGCCACCTCGACCCCCTGCACCACCTGTCCGACCTGCGCCGCAGCAGCGTCGAGCACCTGCTCACCATCACCGACCCCGCGGTGGACCACGCCCATCACACCGCCGAGCTGGCACTGCAGCTGTTCGCCCAGACCGAGGCCGCGCACCGCCTCCCGCCGGACTACGCCGAGCTGCTCGAGGCCGGGGCGCTGCTCGCCAACGTCGGGCGCCACATCGCCCACGATGCGCACCACAAGCACAGCTACTACATCATCCGCAACACCGATCAGCTGACCGGCTTCACCAGCCACGAGATCGAGCTGATCGCGCAGGTCGCCCGCTACCACCGCAAGAGCGCCCCCAAACGAACCCATCCCGAGTACGCCGCGCTCAGCCCGTTCGACCAACAGGCGGTGGCGGTCATGGCCGGGCTGCTGCGCATCGCCATCGGCCTCGACCGGGGCCATCGCCAGGTCGTGCAGGGGGTGCGTTGCTCGCTCGACGGCCCGGGCCGGAAGCTGACGGTCGGCGCGGTCGCACCTCGCTCCGTCGACGCCGCCCTCGAGCTGTACACCGCCGATGCCCGCAAGGAGCTCGCCACGGACGCCTTCCGCCTCGACGTGGCGTTCGAGCTGGTCACCGTCTGAGCCGGCCCCGGCGGCGGGTCGGCCCTGCCCGAACTCAGCCCCAGGCCCGGATGAGATCGAGGGCGGCGTTGGCCAGGCCCTCGACCTGGGTGCGGAAGACCTCGGTCTCCGTCTCGGCCTGGGCCGCGCCCATCACACCCTTGAGGTACCGGGACAGCACACCCTCGATGATGGCGGCGAGCCGCCAGTACTGGAACGCCCGGTAGTAGTCGACGTTGGAGACGTCACGGCCGGTCAGGTCCTGGTAGCGGGCGAGGAACTCGTCGCGGCTGCAGAAGCCGCCGGCCTCGGTCGGCGGCATGACCAGACCGCGGGTGGTGATCTGCGGCTCGCCCGGTGCCGCCCAGTTGTTCATGATGAAGCCGACGTCGGCCATCACGTCGCCCAGCGTGCACAGCTCCCAGTCCAAGACCGCAGCGATACGGGCATCGGCCCCGATCATCATGTTGCCGAGTCGGTAGTCGCCGTGAACGATGCCCGATCCGACCTGCGGCGGGATGTGGGCCTGCAACCCATCAGCCACCTGCTCCATGGCCGGCAGGTCACGGGTACGGGAGTTCTCCCACTGGGTGCGCCAACGCTTCAGCTGCCGCTCGAGGTAGGCATCGCGGCGACCGAGGTCGCCGAGGCCGCACGTGTCGGGATCGGCGTTGTGCAACGCCGCCATCACCTCGATGACCGAGTCCCCGATGCTGCCGCGCTGCTCGCCGCCGGGGAAGAACGCCTCGACCTTCTCCGCGCCGTCGAGCACGACCCCGCCGACGAAGCCCATGACGTAGAACGGCGCATCGTTGACCTCGGGGTCGGTACACAACCCGAGGGCCGGGGCCACCGGCACCGACGTCGTTCCGACGGCGGAGATGATGCGGTGCTCACGGGCCATGTCGTGTGCGGTCGCCAGCACCGAGCCGGTCGGCGGCCGGCGCAGCACGTAGGGCACGCCGGCACCGTCGGTGACCTTGTAGGTGAGGTTCGAGTGCCCACCGGCAAGTTGCTCGAAGGTGAAGGGCCCGCGGGCGCCGTCGATGTTCTGGGTGAACCACTCGCCCACCGAGTCGGCCCGGATCCCCACGATGTCCTCGGCTGCGCCTGCCACGGTTCCTCCCTGCGTCCGGCCGGGGGTCACCTCAGGCCAGGGCCCTCGACGTGCCCGCTCCCCGACCTGCAGGACCGTAGCGCGCCCAGCCTTGGGTAGGCCTACCGACACCTCGCCACTGTGTGGCTGAACCGTCACAGTCGGTGATGTTCCCCGACCGATCGACCCAGGTGACCGATGCCGAGACCAATCGAACGAGCACTGGGACCGGTCGCGGCATTCCTGCTCCTCGTCGGTTGTGGCGCGAGCCGGCGACCCGACGACCGCGCTGCGGAGGAGTCCGCGCCTGCCGCCACCATCAGCGCTGCGGTCGAGGCCACCGGCCGCCCCGCCTCGCCGGGGATCGGCCTGGCCGACGAGCTGCTCGTCCTGATGAACCGGACGCGCGCCGAGGCGGGCCTGCCCCCGCTCGGTGCGGACGGGCGCCTGTTCAGCTCGGCCGATCGCCAGGCGTCGTCGATGGCCACCGCCGGTGCGCTGTTCCACCAACCGCTCGGCGACGAGCTCGACCTCGGCTGGTCCCGGGTGGGTGAGAACGTCGGCTTCGGACCCAACGCCCCGGCGATCCACCGGGCGCTCGTTGCCAGCCCCGGCCACTACGCCAACCTCGTCAACAACCACTACGACCGCGTCGGCATCGCGGTCCGAACGGACGCAACCGGCCGCCTGTGGGTGGCCCAGGTCTTCGGCGGCTGAACCCGGCCGTCCGAACCCGATCGGCGGGAACCGAGCCCGGTGCCCGGCCGTGTCGCGGCCGGGCACCGGCGCGTCCCGGCTTGGCGGGACGGTCGCTCTAGCTTGGCGGCATGGTCATGCCTGCACCGCCCGCGGTCGCCACCGCCTACGCCGCCCACACCGACACCGCCACCAAGGTCTACGGCTCGGGCGAGACCCAGGTCCGCGCCCTCGACGGGGTCACCGTGGGCTTCGACCGGGGCCGCTTCAGCACCATCATGGGGCCCTCCGGATCGGGCAAGTCCACGCTCATGCACTGCATGGCCGGGCTCGACAAGCTCACCTCGGGGGCCACCTTCGTCGCCGACGTCGACCTGACCAAGCTGTCGGAGAAGCAGCTCACCGAACTGCGCCGCGATCGCATCGGCTTCGTGTTCCAGGCCTTCAACCTGATCCCCACGCTGACCGCGATCGAGAACATCACCCTGCCGATGTCCCTGGCCCGGCGCGAGCCCGACCGCGACTGGCTCGATGCGGTGATCGCCGCCGTCGGGCTCGGCGACCGGCTCAAGCACCGTCCGAGCGAGCTGTCCGGCGGCCAGCAGCAGCGGGTGGCGGTGGCCCGGGCGCTGGCGAGCCGGCCCGAGATCATCTTCGCCGACGAGCCCACCGGCAACCTCGACTCGCACTCCTCGGGCGAGATCCTCGCCTTCATGCGTCATGCGGTCAGCGACCTCGGCCAGACCATCGTGATGGTCACCCACGACGCCAACGCCGCGTCGTACTCCGATCGGGTGGTGTTCCTCGCCGACGGCCGCATCGTCAACGAGGTGCACGAACCCACCACCGAGAAGGTCCTCGGCGCCATGCACAAGATGGGAGCCTGACCGTGATCATGGCGCGTCTCACCCTGCGGTCGTTACGGGCCCGCTGGGTGCGCTTCGGGCTGACCTCGCTGGCGGTCATCGCCGGCGTCGCCTTCGTGACGGGCTCGTTCGTGCTGTCGGACACGTTGCGCAAGACCTTCGACGGCATCGCCGACAGCGCAGCGATCAACCTCGACGTGCTGGTGCGTTCCACCGACCCCCTCGGCAGCAGCGACCAGGCCGCGGCCTCCCGGCCGCCCATCCCCCAGTCCCTGGTCGACCAACTGGCCGCGGTCGACGGGGTGGCCCGGGCCGAGGGCTCGATCAACTTCCTGCCGGCGGTCACCCTGCCCGACGGCGCCACGGTCAAGACCACCGGCGCCCCGATCCTGGGCTTCAGCTGGCTGCCCCGCCCCGACGGCAGCAGCGGCGTGTTCACCATCACCAAGGGCAAGGGACCGGCCACCGACACCGAGGTGGCCGTCGACGTCGACATGGCCGACGCCTACGACCTGAAGGTCGGCGACGTCCTCGGCGTGCGGGCCGCCGGCGGTGGTGGCCAGTTCACCATCTCCGGGCTGATCACCTTCGGCGACGGTGGTTCCGGTGCCTACTACCTGATCTTCCCCCCGGGCGCCGCCCAGCAGCTCACCAACCTCCCCGGCCAGTACCAGACCGTCGAGCTGGAGGCCGCAGCCGACATCAACGAGGTCGAACTGCGCGACCGCGTGGTCGCCGTGCTGCCCGACGGGTACGAGGCCATCACCGGTGCCGAGTTCACCAGGGAGTTCTCCGACAGCTTCGGCCAGATCATCGACATCATCCGCACCGTGCTGCTGGTGTTCGCCTTCGTGGCGTTGTTCGTGGCCGGGTTCATCATCAACGTCGTGTTCAACACCACCCTCGGCCAGCGGGTGCGCGAGCTGTCGCTGTTGCGGGCCATCGGGGCCCGCAACGGCCAGGTGACCCGCTCGGTGCTGGCCGAGTCGACCCTCATCGGGCTCGCCTCGTCGCTGATCGGCACCGTCGCCGGCATCGGCTTCGCCAAGCTGCTCATCGCCATCATCACCTCCCAGGGCGGCGGTTTCCCGGAGACGCCGCTCGTACTGCGCTCCACCACCTGGCTGGTGGCGCTCGTCGTGGGGGTCGGGGTCACGTTGCTGGTCTCGGTCGTGCCCGCCTGGCGCGCCGGACGGGTCTCACCGGTGACCGCCATGCGTGACGGCGCCACCCTGATGTCCAACAGCACCCGGACCCGCACCATCATCGGTGGGGCCACAGCGGGGGTCGGCGCGGTCATCTTCCTCGTCGCGCTGTTCGCCCAGATCGACTCCACCGCAACCCGGCTGTCGGTGATGGGGCTCGGGGCGTTCCTGCTGTTCATGGGCGCCACCGCCCTCAGCCCTCTGGTGGCCCGACCTATCGCCGAGGCCCTGTCGTGGCCCTTCGTGAAGATCTACGGCGTGACCGGGGTGCTGGCCCGCGGCAACGCCTCACGCAACCCGCGGCGCACGGCCACCACCGCCTCCGCCCTGATGGTGGGCGTGGCGCTGGTCAGCATGGTCGGCGTGCTCGGTGCCTCGTTCAAGGCCAGTTTCTCCCAGCAGCTCAGCACCGGCATCTCGGCCGACTTCTTCCTCACCCCGGAGAACTTCTCCGGGTTCAGCCCCGAGCTCACCGACCAACTGGCGGCGTTGCCCGAGGTCGACCAGGTCACCACCTTCCGCCAGGGCCGGGCCAAGATCGCCGGGGCGGTCAAGTCCATCCAGGCGGTGCAACCGAGCGGCCTCGATCGCATCATCAACCTCGACATGCGGGCCGGCACCTCCTCCGAGATCCCCGCCGACGGCATCCTCGTGCAGGACCAGGCCGCCGCCGACCTGGGGCTGGGGCTGGGTGACCCCGTCGAGATCCAGTTCCCGGTGGGCACGGCGACCCTCACCGTGACCGGGTTGTTCCACACCAACGTGACCGGGTCCAACTGGATCATCCCCCAGCAGGTCTTCGAGGACCACTTCCCGCCCGACGTGCAGCTCGACAGCTTCGGCGGCCTGGCCCTCGCCGACGGTGTCAGCCAGGCCGACGGCGCCGCCGCCATCACGGCGGTCACCGCGGCCTACCCCGATGTGAAGGTGGAGAACCGGGCCGAGTTCCAGAAGACCCGTGAACAGCAGATCAACCAGACCGCGGTCATCGTGAACGTGCTGCTGTTCTTCTCGCTGTTCATCGCCATGCTCGGCATCGTGATCACCATGATGTTGGCGGTCTTCGAGCGCACCCGCGAGCTCGGGCTGCTACGGGCCGTCGGGCAGCAACGACGCCAGACCCGTTCGATGATCCGCATCGAGTCCACCGTCGTCTCCCTGTTCGGCACGGTGCTGGGCGTGGTGCTGGGCCTGCTGTTCGGCGTCGCCATCGCCAGCGCCCTGCCCGAGTCGATCATGACCACCATCAAGGTCCCCTACGGCCAGGTGGTGCTCACCTTCGTCGGCGCCGGCCTGGCCGGGGTGGTCGCCGGCATCCTGCCGGCCTGGCGCGGTTCACGGCTCAAGGTGCTCGACGCCATCGCCTACGAGTGACCCGGCCCGGACCCCGGCCCGGCCACGACCCGACCGGGGAACCACCCAGTCCCTAAGCTGAACCCATGTCCGAGTGGGTTCCACCTCGTCCCCGACACGGTCGCCGCGCCCGCATGGACGTGGCCATCGTGGGGGCCGGCATCGTCGGCCTGACCACCGCCCGGGCCATCGCGTCGAGACGACCCGATCTGCGTATCGCCCTGCTCGAGAAGGAAGCGACGGTCGCCCGGCACCAGACCGGGTCGAACTCCGGGGTGATCCACTCCGGCATCTACTACAAGCCGGGCTCGCTCAAGGCGCAGCTCACCGTACGCGGCAAGGCCGAGCTCGAACAGTTCTGCGCCGATCACGGGGTCCCCTACGAGCGCTGCGGCAAGGTCATCGTCGCCACCCGGCCCGAGGAACTGCCGCAGCTCGACATGCTGGCCAAGCGGGCCGCGGACAACGGCGTGCCCGCCGAACGCATCGGCGTGGAGCGGCTGCGCGAGCTCGAGCCGCACGCCGCCGGCCTCGGTGCCCTGCACGTGACCAGCACCGGCATCGTCGACTACCCGGTGCTGTGCGACTGGCTGGCCGACGAGCTCGAGGCCGCCGACCACGAGATCCGCCTGCACACCGCCGTCACCGGCATCGCCGAGGAGGACGGCCAGGTGGTGGTGGCCACCGAAGGCGACTACGTGACGGCGAAGGTGCTGATCAACTGCGCCGGGCTGCACTCGGACCGGATGGCCAACCTGACCCCGTCGAGCCGGACCGACATCCGCATCATGCCGTTCCGGGGCGAGTACTACTCGTTGGTCCCGGCACGGCGGAACCTGGTCAACAACCTCATCTACCCGGTGCCCGACAGCCGTTTCCCGTTCCTCGGCGTGCACTTCACCCGGATGGTGAAAGGCGGCGTGGAGGCGGGGCCGAACGCCGTGCCGGCTCTGGCGCGTGAGGGCTACCGCTGGGGCGACATCGACCGTCGCGACCTCGCCGAGATCCTCACCGCGCGCAGCTCGCACATCCTGGCGCGCAACTACTGGCGCACCGGGCTCGGTGAGATCCATCGCAGCCTGTCCAAGCGGGCCTTCGTCACCGCCCTGCAGGCGCTGGTACCCGACGTGCGCAGCGAGGACCTGATCCGCACCGGTGCCGGCGTGCGGGCTCAGGCCATCGGACCCGACGGGGCCCTGCTCGACGACTTCGCCTTCGCCGAGACGGCACGACAGATCCATGTGGTCAACGCGCCGTCGCCGGCGGCCACGGCCAGCTTCGCCATCGGTCGGGTCATCGCCGACAAGGCGCTCGAACGCCTCGGCTGAGAACCCCGGCGGGTGCGGTCAGTCCCGGCGACCGAACAGGCGGGACCGGCCGCTGCGACCGGAACCCGCCGGCACGGGCTCCGACGCCGCCGAACGGTGACCTGCGACCGCCGCGGCGGAGTCCTGCTCGGGACGGCGGGCCACGAACCACATCGAGCCGGTGACGATCCGTCCGGGTTCCACCGGCGGTCCCTCGACCGCATCGGGGCAGACCACCACATCGAGGACCATGCCCTCGGTGTCGACCACGAGGTGCAGGAACTCGCCCCCACCGACGGCGTTGCGCAAGCGGGAGGCGGCCACCACGACACCGGACACCAGCGCCGTCGCCCGGCTGCGGGTCGCCCCACCGTCGACGGCGAGCGGCACCAGCCCGGCGGGCAGGACCTCCCGCATCCGCAACGGGATCCCCGAGGACAGATACGCATCCTCGTGGGGGTAACACTCCATGGTGTGGGCGAAGCCCACCAGCTCGAGGTCGACCTCCTCACCGAAGGGCAGCCGATTGACGGCCAGGCTGCCGGCCTCGAACTCGACAGCCAACGGATAGCTGGCGTGACGGGGGGCGAGCTGCACCGCATCGGCATCGGCGTCGACCCCGTCGGGCAGCAGACCGGTGATCCGGGCCTGCACCAGGCAGGGGTCCTGCGGCCGGAACGACGGCTTGGCGGACCGCACCCGCCCGTCGGGCCCGACCATGACGTTCAGCCGGGCGCCCGACGCCCCGTCGTGGCAGCAGACGAAACGGCCACCGTCCACCAGCGGCTCGCCCGTGCCGGCCGCGACGGCGCGTTGCACCAGTGTGTCGAGTTCCGCAGGGTCCCCCACGGCGTATCCCACAGTCGCGTACCGGTTGCTCACCGGACCCACGGTACGGCAGGAAAACCGAAACGGCTGTGGGTAGCGAGGCCTCGTTCCGATGGGCGATCGGCCTCTCACACATCGAGGGGGTGAGGCCGAGCGTCGCGGGGATCGCAGCTGTCCGGGCCGGGCCGATCCGGGCCGGGCCGATCCGGGCCGGGCCGATCCGGGCCGGGCCGATCCGGGCCGGGCCGATCCGGGCCGGGCCGATCCGGGCCGGCAGGTGCCCACCGTCACCGTGACCGACCGGTGACGGACCGCCGCCAGAGCGGAGCACCGTCCTAGCCTTGAAGGCTGTTCTGTTCTCTGCGCCCCGGGGTCTTCCGTGCTCGAACGCCTTGCCCATTTCTGTTTCACCCGTCGACGGCTCGTGGTCGGGATCTGGGTCGTCCTCCTCGTCGGGCTGCTGGGCATCTCCGGCGCTGCCGGTAGCGCGTACCACACCGATTTCCGGCTCGCCGGCACCGAGAGCCAGCGGGGCTTCGACCTGCTGACCTCGGCCGGGGCCGGTGGCGGCGGGTTCGACGGGACCGTGGTGTTCCGCTCCGAGGCCGGCTACGACCAGCCCGAGGTGCAGCAGGCCATGACCACCCTGTTCAGCGAGATCGAGGGGCTCGACCGGGTGGTTGCCGTGGTGAGCCCCTACGGCCCGATCGGCGCGGTCCAGGTGGCGTCCCAGGGACCCGACGCCGGCAAGCTGGCCTTCGCCCGGGTGCAGTTCGACCCCGCCGCCCAGCAGGCCGACCTGCTGGCCATCACCAAGAAGGTGAAGGAGGAGATCCCGCAGCTCGACGGGCTGCAGGTCGAGCTCGGCGGACAGGCCTTCGCCGAGTTCGAGCCGCCGGAGTCGGAGCTGTTGGGCCTCGGCTTCGCAGTGATCATCCTGCTGATCTCGTTCGGTTCGGTCCTGGCCATGGGCCTGCCCATCAGCGTGGCCCTCTTCGGCGTCGGCACCGGCGCCGCGCTGCTGACCCTGGCCAGCCACCTCGTCGACATGCCCGACTTCACCGGGCTGCTCGCCGGCATGATCGGCCTCGGCGTCGGCATCGACTACGCCCTGTTCATCGTCACCCGCTATCGCGAGGGCCTGCACCAGGGCCTCGACTACGAGCAGGCCACCGTCACCGCCATCGGCACCGCCGGCCGGGCCGTCATCTTCGCCGGTATCACCGTGGTGATCTCCGTGCTCGGCATGGTGTTGATGGGCCTGTCCTTCGTGCGGGGCCTGGCCTACGGCGCCGCCATCACCGTGGCCATGACCATGGTCGCCTCGATCACCCTGCTGCCCGCCCTGCTGGGCTTCGCCCGGGCCCGGGTGGAGATCACCCGCTACCGGGGCCTCGCCGCCGCCCTGTTGTTCGCCATCGCCCTGTTCGGCATCGGTGCCCACGTCCCGGCGCTCGCCGCGCTCGCCGCCGGCCTCGCCCTTCTCACCATCGCGGCGTCCTTCGTGGTCCCGGCACTGCGCCGGGAGATGCCGCGGCGCCCGCCGAAGCCGATGCGCGAGACCTTCGGGTACCGCTGGAGCCGGGTGGTGCAGCGCTACCCGTGGGCCATGGCCCTGGTGGGTCTGGGCATCCTGGTGGTGCTGTCCATCCCGGTGCTGTCGCTGCGCCTGGGCTTCTCCGACGAGGGGAACTACCCGGAGGACACCACGACCCGTAAGGCCTACGACCTGCTGGCCTCGGGCTTCGGAGCCGGGTTCAACGGCCCGCTGCTGGTGGTGGCCGAGCTCGGCGACCAGGCCGCGGTGGCCGAGCAGGTGACCGCTGCGCTCGGGACCGCCGACGGCGTGGCGGGCGTGGTGCCGATCGCCCCGCCCGGTTCGCCGCTGACGATGTGGCAGGTCTTCCCCACCACCGCACCCCAGGACCAGGCCACCGAGGCGCTGGTGCACCGCCTGCGCGACGACGTGCTCGACCCCATCGAGCAGAGCGCCGGGGTGGACCTCCCGCTCACCGGGGTGGTCGCCTCCAACATCGACTTCGCCGGCTACATCGGCGCCCGGCTGCCGATCTTCTTCGGTGCCGTGCTGACCTTGTCGTTCCTGCTGCTGATGTCGGTGTTCCGCTCCCTGCTGGTGCCGTTCAAGGCGGTCATCATGAACCTGCTGTCCATCGGCGCCGCCTACGGCGTGGTGGTTGCGGTGTTCCAGTGGGGCTGGGCCAAGGACCTCGTCGGGATCGGCAAGGGCGGCCCGATCGAGGCCTGGGCACCGATGATGATGTTCGCCATCGTGTTCGGCCTGTCGATGGACTACGAGGTGTTCCTGCTGTCGCGCATGCGCGAGGAGTTCGACCGCACCGGCGACAACACCTCGGCGGTGGCCGACGGCCTCGCCACCACCGCCCGGGTCATCTCCGCCGCTGCGGCGATCATGGTGTTCGTGTTCGGCAGCTTCATCCTCGAGCCGAACCGGCCCATCAAGCTGTTCGGCGTCGGCCTGGCCACCGCGGTGTTCCTCGACGCCACCGTGGTGCGCATGATCCTCGTGCCCGCCACCATGGAGTTGCTCGGCAAGGTCAACTGGTGGCTGCCCGGTTGGCTGGACCGGGCCCTGCCCCGCCTCAACGTCGAAGGCGCCGCCCACCCGGCACCCAGCATCGACTGAACGCTGCGTTCCGGCCCCGGAACGTCAGCGGCCGGTTGGCTGGGTGCGCCAGCGGATGGCGGCGCTGAACATCGCCGACCAGCCCGCAGCGTCGATGCCGAGGTCGAGCAGACGTCGATCGGCCTCGCGGGCCACCGACCGGGCCGACGTGGCCCCCACCGCCGTCAGCGCGTACCCCTCGGCCATGCGTACCACGGCCTGGGCCACGGCGTCGCCGGTGAGGTCCACCTCCTGACGACCGGCGGCGAAGGCCGCGATGAGCTCGGAGAAGTCCCCCCGGATGGCGTGGGACAACCCGGCCGCCATGTACGAGTAGGCCATGTCGAGGTAGGTCGACCGCGTCGACTCGTGGGCCCGGTCGGCACCGGCGAGCGCCGCCACCGTATCGCCCGCCACGACATCGGCGAGGGCCAGGGTCGCGATGATCCCAGAGGACACATCGCCGTCGCCGTCGTGCACCGCGGCGGACAGGATGCGCCGGGCCTCGTCGATGTCGCCACGTTGCAGGTGGTAGAGGCCCAGAGCGCTGACCCGATCCCATCCCGAGGGCTGGCCGAGGTCGTCGGCCTGGTCCATCTCGGCCACGTGGACGGCCGCCCGTTCGAGATCGCCGATGTGCAAGGCAGCGGCGGTCCACACGATGGCCGCCAACGCACCGCCACGTGGCAGGTTGCTCTGCGACAGGGTCTCGAACACCTCGTCGAGCTCGTCGAAGCCCTCGGCCACGGCCCCCGAGGCGATCAGGCTGCGGCTCAACGCCGCCTGCGCCTGGAGCTGGCCCACGGGATCGCCGACCCGCACGAAGTGGTTCCGGGCCTCCTCGGCCCGTTCCACCGCCGGCACCGTACGGCCCGACCACAACCGCACCAGCGAGGTGAGCAGCAGCATCATGCCCTCGCCGAAGCGGTCGCCCCGGACCCGGGCGTCGGGCAGGATCTCCTCGGCCAGGCCCTCGGCCTCGACGAGGCGACCCTGGTGGAACCGGGTGAAGGCCAACAGGGCGTTGGCCCAGCTGAGCCCACCGGTGTCGCCGAGGTCGATGAAGGCGCCGGCCGAGGCGTCGATACGCACCTCGGCCTCGGCCACCCGGCCCGACAGGTACGAGATCCACGCCAGGTTCTGCAACGCCCAGGCCTGACCACGACGGTCGTCGAGCTCACGGAAGATGGCGAGCGCCGCCGATGTCGAGGCCTCGGCCTCGGGGAAGACCCGCTGGTACTGGCGGGCGATGCCGATGAGCCGCAGCGCCTCGGCCTCGCCCCGGCGGTCACCGAGTTCGCGGAACTCCCCGAGCGCCTCGTGCAGGACCTGCACGGCCCGGTCGACATCGCCCTCGCGGCGCAGGATCTCACCGGCCACCAGGCCGGCACGGGTGCGCCCGAGCCGGTCGCCGAGGGCGTCGGCAACGCGGATGGCCTCGTCGATGTCGGCATGCGCGCCGGCGAGTTCCAACAGCCCGAAGCGGGCTTCGCCGCGGCCGAGCAGGAACTCCAAGCGCTGGCTCGACGGCTCGCGGCCGGTCAGGTCGAGCCCCTGCGAGTACAGGCGGGCGGCCAGCAGGTACACCTCGCCGCTCATCGCCCGGCGGCCGGCTTCGGCCAGCCAGCTGAGGGCCTTCGCCGTCAGCCCGTCCGCCGGTGCCGCGCCGAAGCTGAGCTCGTTGGACAGCGAGGCCGCCCGGGCGAAGTGGTGGGCGATGCGGTCGATGAACCCCACATCGGGTTCGAGCTCGTCGAGATGGGACTCCATCCACCGGGCGATCTCGGCATGGCGCCGGGCCCGATCGGACTTGGTCAGCATCCCGTAGGCGACCTCGCGCAGCACGTCGGAACGGAACGACCAGCGATCGCCGCTGAGGTTGAGCAGCTCCTTGTCGACCAACACGTCGAACGCCGCCCGCCAGTCCGGGGCATCGGCCGAGGCCTCGCACATCTTCTCGAGCGCGAACAGCGTGCCGCTGCGGCCGAGCACCGACGCGTTGTCGAGCACCGCCCGCTCGTCGGGCTCGAGCCGGTCGAGGCGGGCGGCGATCAGGCCACGGAGCGTCTCGGGCAGCTCGTCGGTGGGGGCCGGCACCACCGGCGAACGCAGCGAGGACATCTCGCCCAGCGAGGTCAGCTCGCCGCTGTCCTGGCGTTCGAGCAGGGCCACCAGCTCCTCGAGGAAGAACGGGTTGCCACCCGAACGCGTCAACAACATGTGGCGCGTGTCCTCGTCGATCTCGCCGTCGAGCAACTGGTCGAGCAGGACACTGGCCGACACCGCATCGAGCGGGTCGAGGTTGACGATGAGATGGTTGTGACGCCCGATACGCGGATTCCACCGGGCGTCGATCAAGTGGCGGGCCGTGGCCACCAGCACGAAGGGGCTACGGCCCAACCCGTCGATGACCTCGTCGAGGACCTCGAGCACCAGGTCGTCGGCCCAGTGCAGATCGGCGAGCCGGAAGAACACCGGCTGCACCGCCGTGGCGGCCTCGAGCACCTGGATCAGCGACCGGCTGGCTTCCTCGCGGGCCCGCTGGGGATCGACCGAACGGTTCGACGCAAACCCCATCAGGTGCAACAGGTTGGAGGCCAGATGGCTCACCGCGGTGGCCTTGGCGTCGATCTGAAGCAGATCGGCCACCGCCTTGATGGTGGCCTCGCGGGCGTCGGCGGCCGAGGTGCGCTCACCGATGTCGAACAGCACCCGCAACGCCGACCCGATCGGATACCAGATGTTGGCCTCGCCGTAGGGCACACAATGGCTCTCGAGCATGCGGGCGCCCTTGTCGCGCTTCACCCAGGTCGCCACGTCGTCGGCCAGACGGGTCTTGCCGACGCCGGCATCGCCGAGCAGCATCACCAGCAGCGTCCGCCGCTGGGTGTAGGCCAGGCCGATCGCCGAACGCAGCAACGCCAGCTCGGGGTCGCGGCCGATCAGCGGGGTCTGGCGCAACCGGGGACGGCGCCCGGGCAGCACCAGCACGTCGACCGCCCGGTAGGCGTCGATCGGCTCCTCCCGGCCCTTGGCCTGCACCGGCCCGACCGGCTCGTAGGCGATGACCTCGGTGGTCGCCTCGTAGGTGAGCGGACCGACGTAGATCTGCCCCGGGAGCGCCGCCGTCTGCAACCGGTTCGCGCTGTTGACCACGTCACCCATGGCGGTGTACTCGCCACCGGCGCGCATGGCACCGGTGAGCACCTCGCCGGTGTTGACGCCGATGCGCATCTGGATGTCGGCACCGACCTCCTCGGCGTAGGCCCGCATGGTCCGCTGCATCGCCAGCGCCGCCCGCACGGCCCGCTCGGCATCGTCCTCGTTGGCCACCGGCGCACCGAAGAGGGCGACGACGGCGTCGCCGAGGATCTTGTCGACCCGGCCACCGAACTCGGTGATGTCCTGCACCAGGCGCTGGAAACCACGGTCGACGAGACCCTTGACGGCCTCGGGGTCCATGGTCTCGGCCAGGGTGGTGAAGCCGACGAGATCGCCGAAGACCACCGTGACCACGCGACGCTCGTCGCCATGGCCGGTCAAGCCGTGTCCGCACGAGGGGCAGAAGCGGCTCCCGACGGGAGCAGACACGCCACATTGCGGACAGGACATGGCCCAAGCATACGGCCCCATCAGCACCTCGACCCGCCCAATCGCGACGCCGAAACGGCCGATCCGGCCCGGCCAGCACCGAACCGGCACCGCCGATCGCCCGGCCCCACGACAGCCAGGCGCCGGACCCTACGCTCGGGCCGTGAGCATCGATGCCGACCTCGACGACCCCGGCCCGGAACTGCTGGCCTTCCTCACCGAACGCCACCTCGCCACCCTGACCACGCTGCGACCCGACGGTCGCCTGCACGTGGTCCCGGTCGGGTTCACCTACGAACCGGCGCGCCGCCTCGCCCGGGTCATCACCTTCGCCCCCTCGCGCAAGGCCCGTAACGTCGCCGCGGCTCCCGGTGGCCCAGCCGTGCTGTGCCAGGTCGACGGCGGCCGCTGGGTCAGCCTCGAGGGCGCCGCGGTGCTGCGCGACGACGCCGCATCCAACCTCGAGGCCACCACCCGCTACGCCGCCCGCTACCGCCCGCCCAAGGACCGCGCCGACCGGGTGACCATCGAGATCGCGGTCCGGCGCATCGTCGGCACCTGGAACAGCCGCGTTTGACGACAGGGTCGAGAACCGGCGTATCTTGCGAGCACAACTGAATACGCGCCAAGCGCTGCGGGGTTGGGTGAAAGTCCCGACCGGCGGTTACAGCCCGCGAACCCCATCGTCTCGACGATGGGGCCGACCCGGTGGAAATCCGGGGCCGACGGTGAGAGTCCGGATGGGAGCAGCGAGAGCTCGGCGCCACCTCAGGCCCTCCACCGTTGCCGCGGTGGCGTGTCTGCCGTGTCGTTGCGTCATCGTCGCCCCCGTCGCACCCCCACCGCGTGTCGCGCGGCCCGCACCGGGCCCGACAGGAGGACGACGGAGATGAACTCGGGAAACGCCGGCACGACCGACACGGATGCCGCTCGCGGCCATCGCCCCGACGATGTCCTCGCCGATATCCCCACCGCACTCGCCGCCTTCGCCCGCGGCGAGATCCTGGTGGTCGTCGACGACGAGGATCGCGAGAACGAGGGCGACCTGATCATGGCCGCCGAGTTCGCCACCGCCGAGAAGCTGGCGTTCTTCATCCGCTACACGTCGGGCGTGATCTGCGCCCCGATGCCACCGGAGATCTGCGAACGCCTCGACCTGCCCCTCATGGTCGAGCGCAACACCGAGTCGCACCACACCGCCTTCACCGACACCGTCGACGCCGCCGTCGGCGTCAGCACCGGTATCTCCGCCGCCGACCGGGCGGTCACCCTACGGCTGCTGTGCGACCCCGGGGCCAAGCCCACCGACCTCGCCCGGCCCGGCCACATCTTCCCGCTGCGGGCCAAGCCCGGTGGCGTGCTGATCCGCCAGGGCCACACCGAGGCCGGCGTCGATCTGTGCCGGATGTCCGGGCTCACCGAGGTCGGGGTGCTCAGCGAGATCGTCAACGACGACGGCACGATGGCCCGCTTCGACGAGCTGGTCGAGTTCTCACGCCGGCACGGCCTGCTCATGATCACCATCGCCGACCTGATCCGCCACCGTCGTCGCACCGAACGCCTCGTCGACCCGGTGGCCAGCGCCGAGGTGCCGACCCGCTGGGGCACCTTCACCGCCACCAGCTACACCGTGGCCCACGACGGCGGCGACCACCTGGCGCTCACGCTCGGCGACCTCGGCGACCCCGACGGACCGCCGCCGCTGGTCCGGGTCCACACCGAGTGCGTGCTGGGCGACCTGTTCGGCGCAGCGTCCTGCCGTTGCGGCGCCAACCTCGATGCGGCCCTGGCCGCCATCGCCGCGGAGGGCCGCGGTGTGCTGGTGTACCTGCGTGGTCCCGAAGCCCGCGGCGGCGGGCTGAGCCCCGCCCTGGAGAGCCTCACCACCAACCCGGCGCTCGCCGCGGTCGGCAACGGCCACGCACCCGGTTCCGGGCTGCCCACCGCCAACCGGGCCGGCTACGGCGTCGGGGCGCAGATCCTGGTGGGCCTCGGCATCCACCGGCTGCGGCTCCTCACCGACAATCCCTCCCAGTACGGCGGCCTCGAGGGCTTCGACCTGGTCATCACCGATCGGGTCCCGCTGCTCGGCCCCAACGACTCGTCCGACCACAACGCGGCCGCCCCGGCCGCCGGCACACAGGAGAACTGACATGGTCAAGGTGATCGAAGGCCGGCTGCGCGGCGAGGGACGGCGCATCGCCATCGCCGCGGCCCGGTGGAACGAGTTCATCACCGACCGGCTGCTCAGCGGGGCACTCGACACACTCCGGCGCTGCGGTGTCGGCGAGGACGACGTGACCGTCGTGTGGGTACCCGGCAGCTTCGAGCTGCCCACCGTGTGCAACCAGCTCGCCCGTACCGGACGGTATGACGCGGTGATCGCGCTCGGCGCAGTGATCCGTGGGGCCACCACCCACTACGAGCTGGTCTCCGGCCACTGCGCCTCGGGCCTCGCCCGCATCGGCCTCGACACGGGTGTACCCACCATTTTCGGGGTGCTGACCACCGAGACCATCGAACAGGCCATCGAGCGAGCCGGCACCAAGGCCGGCAACAAGGGTGCAGAAGCCGCCGCCTGCGCCCTCGAGATGGCCGACCTGCGCGCCGCCATCGACGCCGGCTGAGCACCGCGCCGGCTGCACGGCGCCGGGCCGGGTCGACTGCGTCCGGGTGCGACCGGTCGGGACCGGTCGGCCGGGGATCAGCGCGGCGGGTCCGGCTGGCAGCGAGGGCACCAATACGTCGAGCGCGGCGGATCGCCGAGCGGGGCCTGCACCACGGCGCTCGCGCAACGCAGGCACGGCAGACCGGCCCGCCCGTACACCGCCAGACCTCCCGGCACGCCGTTCACCGTGGTGCGGCTGCCGGGGCCGAGGTTGCGGCGCAACAGGACGTGGGCATCGGCGTAGAGCGCGCCGATGACCGCTCCGTCGAGGGCGCCCACCGCCAGGCGGGGCGACAGCCGGTGACGCCACAACAGCTCGCTCTTGTAGACGTTGCCGATGCCGGCGGCGAGCCGCTGATCGAGCAGGACATCGACGACGGGTCGTTCACCCGGCGAGGCCACCACCCGGTCGAGCACCCGGTCGAGGTCGGGGTCCGGACCGGTCAGGTCAGGTCCGAGATGGCCGATCGCCGGCGCCCCGCGGCTCGACCGCACCACCGGGGCCGAGAAGCACACGGCCAGCCAGCTCGCCGTCTCGATCTCCACCCTGGCCTGGTGGCGGGGCCGGCTCCACGGCGCACCGGGCCGGAACAGGTGCCACGACCCCGTCATGCGGAGGTGGGTCTGCAGCACCACCCCGTCGCCGAAGCGGACCAGCAGGTGTTTGCCCACCGCCTCCACGGCGTCGATCGTGGTGCCTGCCGCCGGGCTCGGGCCGACCAGGCGGGGGGCGGCGAAGCGGACCAGAACCTCCCCGCTCAACGCCGGCGCCAGCCGCGCCGCCACCCGCCAGATCGTGTCGCCCTCGGGCACCGCGGAACCCTCCGAATCGGCGCCGATGGTAGCGACGGCCCACGCTCTGCCAGAGTGGACCGATGATCGACCGCACCGACGTGCACGACGCAGCACGGCGGATCGCCGCCCACGTGCGTCGCACCCCGACCCTTGCGCTGGACGGGTCCACGGTGCTGAAGCTCGAACTCACCCAGCACACCGGCAGCTTCAAACCCCGCGGTGCGTTCAACGACGTGCTCAGCCGGGCAAGCCTTCCCGCTGCCGGCATCGTCGCCGCGTCCGGCGGCAACCACGGCCAGGCGGTGGCCTACGTGGCCAGTTGCCTCGGCCTGAACGCCGAGGTCTTCGTCCCGGAGGTGTGCCCACCGGTCAAACGGGAACGCATCGCCGGCTTCGGGGCCACCGTGGTGGTGGGCGGGGCTATCTACGACGACGCCCAGGCCGCCTGCACCGCCCGCGCCGTGCAGAGCGGCGCCCACCTGGTCCATCCCTTCGACCGCGACGAGGTCATGGCCGGGGCCGGGACGGTGGCACTCGAGCTGGCCGAGGACCGGCCCGATCTCGACACGGTGCTGGTCGCCGTCGGTGGCGGCGGCCTGTTGGGCGGAACGCTGGCGTTCTACGGCCGCGACGTCCGCGTGGTGGCGGTCGAGCCGGAACGGTCACAGGCCCTGCACGCCGCACTCCACGCCGGCCACCCCGTCGAGGTGGGCGTCGACGGCGTGGCGTCCGATTCGCTGGGTGCCCGGCAGATCGGACAGCGGCCCTTCGAGCTGGCGCAGGCGCACCTGCACCGGTCGATCACCGTGAGCGACGCAGCGATCGTGGCCGCGCAGCAGCACCTGTGGGCGTCGGTCCGCATCGTGGCCGAGCCGGGCGGGGCCGCGGCCTTCGCCGCGCTGCTCGGCGGCGCCTACCGCCCTGAACCGGGCGAACGGGTCGCCGTCATCGTCTGCGGCGGCAACGTCGACCCGGCCAGCGTCGCCCCGCCCGGCGCGGCGTCGACGGGCGGCACCGCAACGGGCCGGGGCACGGTACCGGCATGAACGAGCGCACCGCCTCCCCTGCACCGGTCACCTTCCGCCCGGCCCGTCTCGCCGACCTGCCGGCGGTGCTCGTGATCAACCAGGCCAACGTCCCCGAGGTCGGACCGACCACCCTCGAACGGCTCGAACGGTTCCTGGCCATGGCCGAACTGTTCGAGGTCGCCGTCGGGGCCGACGACCGGCCGGTGGCCTTCGTGATCGTGCTGGCCGAGGGGTGCGACTACGACAGCCCCAACTACGCCTGGTTCGTCGATCGTCATGAGCGCTTCCTGTACGTCGACCGCATCGCCGTGGACGCCGGTCATCGCAACCGGGGCATCGCCCGGCGCCTCTACGACGACGCCGTGGCGCGGGTCCGCGACACCGGGCGGCACCTGCTGTGCGCCGAGGTCAACGTCGAACCACGCAACGACGTCTCCCTGGCCTTTCACCACGGGTACGGGTTCGTGGCGCAGGCCGAGGTGGCCGATCCCCGCTATCCGGCCCTGCGGGTGGCGATGCTCACCCGCACCGTCGAGCAGCGCTGACCGCCGGGCCGCCACACCGCCGGAGGGCTGCCTAGGTTGGGCGCGGTGGCGCCGGACGATCCGCTCTCGCTGTTCGCCGCCCCGGTGGCGGCCTGGTTCGAGTCGAGCTTCCGCGCCCCGACGGCCGCCCAGGCCCAGGGTTGGCCGGCCATCGCCGCCGGCGAGGACACGCTGATCCTGGCACCGACCGGATCGGGCAAGACCCTCACCGCCTTCCTGTGGGGCCTCGACCGGCTCATGACCACCCCACCACCCGAGGTGGCGGCGCGCACCCGGCTGCTCTACGTGTCGCCGCTGCGGGCCCTCGCCGTCGACGTCGACCGCAACCTGCGGGCCCCGCTCGCCGGTATCGCCCTCGCGGCCGAACGGCTCGGCGTCGAGGTGCACCTGCCCAGCGTCGGGGTCCGCACCGGCGACACGCCCGCCGACGTGCGACGGGCACTGGTCCGCCGCCCGCCCGACATCCTCATCACCACCCCCGAATCGCTGTACCTGATGCTCACCTCCCAGGCCCGCAGCACGCTGGCCAACGTCGAGGCGGTGATCATCGACGAGATCCACGCCCTCGCCGCCACCAAACGCGGCGCCCACCTGGCGCTGACGTTGGAGCGCCTCGGGCAGCTCCCGCCGCGGCCCCCTCAGCGCATCGGACTGTCGGCCACCCAGCGCCCGCTGGAGGAGATCGCCCGGTTCCTCGGCGGCTTCGAGCCCGACCCCGGCGGCGAACCCGACACCGGGCGGCTGCGGCAACGGCCGGTCCGTATCGTCGACGCCGGGGTTCGCAAGCCGCTCGAGCTCGAGGTGGTGGTCCCGGTGGAGGACCTCTCCTCGCTCGGCGAGGTCCTCGACGAGCCGGTCGCCGGTGCCCTCGCCGCCGGGCCGGTACGCCGGTCCATCTGGCCGGCGGTGCACCCCCGGTTGCTCGAGCTGATCAAGGCCCACCGCTCGACCATCATCTTCGTGAACGCCCGTCGTCTCGCCGAGCGGCTGGCCTCGCGCCTCAACGAGCTCGAGGCCGAACAGCTCGCCCTCGCCGCCGGTTCGGGCCCGGTGCCCACCGGCGAGCAGGCCGGGCCGGACGAGCCGGGCCAGGAGCTGGTCAAGGCCCACCACGGTTCGCTGGCGCGCGAACGCCGGCTGCTCATCGAGGACGAGCTGAAATCGGGCCGGCTGCGCGCACTGGTCGCCACCAGCTCGCTGGAGCTCGGCATCGACATGGGCGCCGTCGACCTCGTGATCCAGGTCGAGTCGCCCGGGTCCGTGGCCAGCGGGCTGCAACGCATCGGCCGGGCCGGCCACCAGGTCGGCGAACCGAGCCGGGGCAAGGTCTTCCCCAAGCACCGGGCCGACCTGCTCGAGGTCGCCGTGGTGACCCGGCGCATGCACGACGGCCTCATCGAGTCGACCCGCTATCCCCGCAACCCGCTCGACGTGCTGTGCCAGCAGATCGTGGCCATGGTGGCCACCGGCGACGAGCTGTCCGTCGACGACGTGGCGCGCACCGTGCGCTCGGCCGCCAACTTCGCGGAGCTCTCCGACGAGCAGTTGACCAACGTGTTGGACCTGCTGTCGGGCCGCTATCCGTCCGAGGAGTTCGCCGAGCTGCGGCCCCGGATCGTGTGGGACCGGCTCGCCGGGACGGTGAAGGCCCGACCGGGGGCCCAGCGGCTGGCGGTCACCAACCCCGGCACCATCCCCGACCGCGGCCTCTACGGCGTCTTCCTGCCCGACGGCAGCCGGGTCGGCGAGCTCGACGAGGAGATGGTCTACGAATCACGGCCCGGGGAGACGTTCCTGCTCGGCGCATCGTGCTGGCGGATCGAGGACATCACCTTCGATCGGGTGATCGTCACCCCCGCTCCGGGACGGCCCGGCAAGATGCCGTTCTGGCACGGGGACGGACCGGGACGGCCACTCGAGCTCGGCCTCGCCATCGGGCCTTCACCCGCGAGCTGCGCGAGCTCAGCGGCGACGACGCCCGACGACGGCTCGGCGAGGAGCACTTCCTCGACCCGTGGGCAGCGGGCAACCTCGTGCAGTACCTCGCCGAGCAGGCCGAGGCCACCGGCGTGGTCCCCGACGACCGCACCGTGGTGATCGAACGGTTCCGCGACGAGATCGGCGATTGGCGGGTCTGCATCCTCTGCCCCTTCGGCGCCCAGGTGCTGGCCCCGTGGGGCATGGCCCTGCGCCACCGCCTCGCCGAGCACTGGGGCCACGACCCCGAGATGATCTGGTCCGACGACGGCATCGTCATCCGTCTGCCCGAAGCGATGGAGGATTTCCCCGAGGACCTGCTGCGCATCGAGCCCGAGGAGATCGACGAGGCGGTGGTCGCGGCGCTGCCCGGCACCGCCATGTTCGCGGCCCGTTTCCGCGAGGCCGCCGGCCGGGCCCTGTTGCTGCCCCGTCGACGACCGGACCGCCGAACCCCGCTGTGGCAGCAACGCCAACGCGCCGCCGACCTGCTCACCGTCGCGGCCCGCTACCCCACCTTCCCGCTGCTGCTCGAAACCACGCGGGAGTGCCTGAACGACGTGTTCGACCTGCCGGCACTGCGCCAGGTGCTCGCCGACCTGCGTTCCCGACGGATCCGTATGGTCAGCGTCGAGACCGCCAAGGCCTCACCGTTCGCGGCGTCCCTGCTGTTCGGCTGGATCGCCGTGTACATGTACGAGGGCGACGCCCCACTGGCCGAGCGGCGGGCCGCGGCACTGGCCCTCGACCGTGACCTGCTGCGCGATCTCCTCGGCGCCGAGGAGCTGCGGGAGCTGCTCGACCCCGATGCGCTCGCCGAGCTCGAGCTGGAGCTGCAGTTGCTCACCGACGGGCGCCGGATGCGCCATGCCGAGGACCTCTGGGACGGCCTGCGCCGGCTCGGCCCGCTGACGCGTGCCGAGATCGACCTCCGCAGCATCGCCGACCCGACGTTGTGGATCGACGGGTTGCTCCGCGACCGACGTGTCATCGAGGTCAACGTCGACGGCCGTGCGCACCTCGCAGCGGCCGAGGACGCCGGTCGGCTGCGCGACGCGTTGGGCGTTGCCATACCGATCGGTCTGCCGGTGGCGTTCACCGAATCGAGCGCCGAGCCACTCGTCGAGCTGCTGGCCCGTTTCGCCCGCAGCCACGGTCCGTTCACCACCGCCGAGGCCGCCCGCCGCCTCGGCATCGGCCCGGCGCGTGCCGACGCCGCCCTGCAGCGCCTCGAACACGGCGGCCGTCTTGTTCACGGTGAGTTCCGGCCCGGCGGCGTCGAGCGCGAGTGGTGCGACCCGGAGATCCTGCGCCAGCTCCGACGGCGTTCGCTGGCCGCGCTGCGTCGCGAGGTGGAACCGGTCGAGCAGCAGGCCTTTGCCCGGTTCCTGCCGTCGTGGCAGGGAGTCGGCCGCAACGCCCGGGGACTCGATGCCCTCGCCGACGCGTTGGCCACCCTCGCCGGGGCGGCCATACCGGCCAGTGTGCTCGAGGCCGACGTGCTGCCGGCGCGGCTGGCCGGCTACCGCAGTGCCGACCTCGACGCCCTGTGCAGCACCGGCGAGCTGGTGTGGATGGGAGCCGGGGCCATCGGTAGTAGCGACGGCCGCATCCGGCTGGCCTTCCGCGACCAGGCACCGCTCCTGCTGCCGGGGCCGGCACCCGATGGCCCCACCGGCCCGATCCACGACGCGTTGATCGCGCAGCTCACCGGTGGCGGGGCCAGCTTCTGGGCCGACCTCGTCGGCGCCGCCCAACGGGCCGGCGCAGCCCACGACGACGCCTCGGTGCTGGCCGCGCTCTGGGACCTGGTGTGGGCCGGGGTCGTCACCAACGACTCGCTGGCACCGCTGCGCGCCGTACTCGCCGGCACCCGGTCGCGCACCGGCTCCGCCCGGGCCCCGCGGGGCCGGCCGCGACCCGGTCGGCTGTCCCGCCTGGGCCCGGCGGCGGGAGCCGGGCGCTGGTCGCTGGTCGCCACCGTGCTCACCCCGACCCCCTCGACCACCGAGGCCCTGACCGGACGAGCCCTGCAACTGTTGGAGCGCTACGGGGTGCTCACCCGCGAGAGCGCCCTGGGCGAGGGTGCCGAGGGCGGCTTCGCCGGGGTCTACCCGGTGCTCAAGGCCCTCGAGGAACGCGGTCAGGTGCGACGGGGCTACTTCGTCGATGGTCTGGGCGCAGCCCAGTTCGCCCTGCCCGGCGCAGTCGACCGCTTGCGCTCGTTCCGCGCCGGCGTGCACCGCGACGACCGCGAGGCCCCGACCACGGTGGTTCTCGCCGCCACCGATCCCGCCCAGCCCTTCGGGGCCACGCTGCCGTGGCCGCCCGGCGAGGGCCGGCCCGCCCGCTCCGCAGGGGCCCAGGTCGTGATCCACGACGGGGAGGCCGTGGCGTATCTCGATCGCTCCGGACGCCGCCTGCTCACCTTCCCGGCAGCCGCCCGCCTGGCAACGGACGGCGAGGTCGGCTGGGCCGCAGCCGTGGCCTCGCTGGTGCAACGCCGCCGGGTCCGCCAGGTCGTCATCGCCCACATCGACGGCCTGCCCGCCGCGGACAGTCCCCTGGCGCCGGCGCTGCGCGCCGTCGGGTTCCGTGACGGCTACCGCGGGCTGGTGCTACGCGGCGAGGGTTGAACCGACCCCCACTAGCGTGACCGCCATGAGCACCGGCGCGGACCAGATCCTCGACGTCGACCTGCTGCGTTTCGAGACCGGCGACCGGGCGGCCCGCCGTGCCGTCGTCGACGGGGTGATGCGCTCGCTGGGCACCGGCTTCGTGTTCACCTCCCACGACCTCGGCGAG
The DNA here is from genome assembly GCA_903921205.1 of uncultured Acidimicrobiia bacterium. GTDB lineage: Bacteria > Actinomycetota > Acidimicrobiia > Acidimicrobiales > CAIXPF01 > CAIXPF01. Next base: position 30,883 of record CAIXPF010000168.1, read on the forward strand.
GGCCTGCTCGACGACGCCTACGGCATGCTCGCGGCGTTCTTCGGACGCCCCGGCGCCGAGAAGGCGGGGTACGTCACCGCGGGGTCCCACGGCCAGACCGGCTACACCGGCCTGCTGGTGGAGACCGCTGCCACGGCCGCCCACGCCGACTGGAAGGAGATGTTGAACTGGGGCAGCCCGCTGCCCGCCGGTCACCCGCTGCGCCGCCGCTACCCGCACCGCTACCTCGACCCGGTCTTCCCCGAGGCCGCGGTGCCCGGTATCGGCGAGACGTTGGCACGTCTGCACGGGCAGCTGGCTGCCCTGCAGCACCGGTTCCTGCGGATCATCGCGCTCGGCATCGGCGTGGCCGAGGACTTCTTCGACCGACTGGTGCAGCACGGCCCCACTCTGACCCGGGCCATCCACTACCCGGCCATGGGCCTCGCCCCCGGCCGTGAGCACGTGTGGGCTGCGGCCCACGGCGACATCAACCTGCTCACGGCACTGCCCCGGGCCACCGCCCGGGGCCTGCAGGTACTCACCGAACAGGGTTGGATCGATGCCGCACCCCCGGCGGGCCGGGTGGTGATCAACTCCGGCATGATGCTCGAGCAGCTGACCAACGGCATCATACCCACCGGTATGCACCGGGTCGTCGCCGACCCGGACCAGCCGGGTGAGCGCTACTCGGTCGTGCAGTTCTGCCATCCGACGCCGTGGACCGTGCTGGCGCCGCTCGCCTCGTGCGTGAGCCCCGAACGACCGCAACGCTACGGGGCCATCTCCGCCGGGGACCGGCTCGACGAGGTCCTGTGGGAGATCAACCTGCTCGAGGCCGACGGCGACCGGCCCTGAACCGACCCGATCCGCCCGCCATGCGGCCCCTACCGGTCCGCACCCAATCCGTACCGATCAGTACGCGGCCATACCGGCCGGGACCGGGATGCACCGTCCGTTGGCTTCAGTCGTCGGACGGGCAGCTGGGACGCCAGGACGAGTCGGTGAACACCTCGGCGATCAGCTCGTAGAGCGCCGGGTCGTACCGGCGCAGGGTCTCCCGCGAGGAGATCGGACCGTCGTAACCGTCGCCGCCGCCGTCGGGCCCGTAGGCGACCCGGCTGGCGTCGAAGAAGTCCTGGACGCCTTCCGCCCAGTACTCGTCGTGGTTGGTCATGGCGTAGGTGTTCCGATAGACCGCCAGTGACCGGGCCGCGGCGAACGCAGCCTCGACCCGGGCCTCGAAGCCGGGGTAGGTGGGCAGCACCGCCATGTCGAGCACCGAGTGGCCGAGCTCGTGCACCAGCACCGACTGGCCGGGGTAGGTGTCCTCCGCTGCGCACAGCAGGTTCTCCTCCGGCGCCGCGGCGAGGGGCCGTTGCGGTGTGGCGCCGTAGGCCCGTGCCGCATCCCAGTCGGTACGGGGGAAGTGCACCGGCAGGTCGCGGTACTCCGGCAGGTCGACCGCGCGTTGATCCCGGCCGATCACGCCGAGGCGGAAGCGGCGGCGGGCCATGGCGTCGGCGAGGTCGGGGCGGGGCGCCAGCATCCCCTCGAGGATCTTGCCTGCGGCCTCGAGCGCGTCGTCGGGGACCACCCCGGAGGCCACCACCGGCAGGTCGTCGATGATGCAGGCCTTCTGGTAGAAGGCATCGAGGCCCAACGAGCGCAGCACCGTGTCGACCGCGCATCCGGCACCGGCGACACGGCGCGGCGCGACCGACTGCGTATCCGGGGCGGTCACCGCGGCCGCGGTGATCACCGTGACCGCCGGCGCCGTTGCCGTTGCGTTCGCAACCCCTGACGCCACCGGCGTCGCCGTACCGTCGGCCAGGTCCGAGCCAGGTGATGCCGGCAGCGTCTCCACCACCACCGGCAGCCGGTCGGCCCCGACGACGGCCACGGTGTCGGCCACCGAACCGGTCACCCCGCAGGCGGACAGCACCAGTAGCAGCGACACCGCCCACCACCGATGCCGCAGCGGCCCGCTGCGCCACGCCACCTGATGCTGGGCGAGATCGCGCACGATGACTCCACGGCCGACTACCGGACGTCGCTGCAACGGCCGGTACCGCCCCGAACTGGAGCGGTGGTCCTCCCCCCGATCGGTGAACGGCCCCGCATTTCCCTCATCCGGGGGACCGACGGTCCGGGGCGGGACCGGGTCGTAGCATCGGACGGTGCCCTCCGATCCCGACCCGACGGCAGTTCCCGACCGAGCCGCGGCGACCGACCCGACGGCAGTTCTCCAGCCGACCGCGCCGACCGGCCCTACCGGCCCTACCGGCCCTACCGGCCCTGCCGGCCCGACGGAATCGTGCGGCGGTCGGTCCGGTCGGCCCGCCGAGCGGGCTCGAGCCGTCGGCCTGGTGCTCGGCGCCGGCGGCGTGCCCGGCTACGCCTTCCACGTCGGGGTGCTCGCTGCGCTCGCCGATCACGGTCACTGGGACGCCCGCAGCGCCGAGCTGATCGTCGGCACCTCGGCCGGCGCAGGGATCGCCTCGCTGCTGCGAGCCGGACTGTCCCCCGCCGACCTCTACGCCCACACCCTCGGGCGGCGGCTGTCCCCCGAAGGCGATGCCCTGCTTGCCCGGCTGCCCGGCGCGGCGTGGGACAGCGGCGCAGAACGGCCGGGCCGTCCCGGACCCGCATCGGTCGCGCTCGCCGCCCGGGGCCTGCTGCGCTGGCCGCCGCGACCAGGGGTGATGCTCGCCGGGGCCCTGCCCCGTGGCCGGCGCAGCCCCACCCCCCTCGGCGATCGCCACCGGGCGGTGCACACCCGGTGGCCGGACGCTGCGCTCTGGCTGTGTGCGGTACGGCTCGGCGACGGCCGGCGCACGGTGTTCGGTCGCGACGACCATCCGCCGCTCGACGTGGGCACCGCCGTCGAGGCGTCCTGCGCCGTACCCGGCCGCTTCGACCCGGTGGCGGTGGGTGACGAGCACTACGTCGACGGGGGAACCTGGTCGGCCACCAACGTCGACCTGGTCGCGCGCCTCGGCTTCGACGCCGTGGTGGTCGTCGCCCCGCTGTCGACCCCACACCCGGTGGCGGCTACGCCTCGGCGGCTGGCGACGGGACGCCGTGGCGGGTCCGAGCCGGGCCGGCTGGTGTCGCGGGCCTACCATCGGGCCGTGCTGGAAGCCGAAGTGCGCCGGGTCGTCCATGCGGGCACCCCCGTGATCACCATCGAACCGACCGAGGACGACCTCCTCCTGCTCGACGGGCCCGGCCCCGGCGGGCGGATCGACGTGGCCGAAGCGGCCTACGCCTCGGTCACGGCCCGGCTGCTCGGCGACCGCGACCTCGCCGTTCTGCTCAACGCTCGGGTGCCGGCATGACCGCCGACCTGAGCACCTCGTCGTTCCTGGCGGCCTGCCGGGGCGAGCGGCCGTCGCGCCGCCCGGTGTGGTTCCAGCGCCAGGCCGGGCGTTCGCTGCCGGAATACCGGGCCATCCGCGGCACCGGCAGCATCCTGCAGGCGGTGCTGGACCCGGCGCTGGCCACCGAGATCACCCTGCAGCCGATCCGTCGCTACGACACCGACGCCGCCATCCTGTACTCCGACATCATGGTGCCGATCGCGGCCACCGGCTTCGGCGTGGACATCAAGGCCGGGGTCGGACCGGTGGCCGAAGCACCCTTCCGCTCCCGGGCCGACCTCGACCGGGTCCGTCCGCTCGATCCCGACAGCGACGTGCCCTACGTCGCGGAGACCGTCCGCCTGCTGGTACGCGAGCTCGGCGTTCCGCTCATCGGCTTCGCCGGTGCGCCCTTCACCGTGGCCAGCTACCTGATCGAGGGCGGCCCGTCGCGTACCTACACCAAGACCAAGGCCCTGATGCTGGGCGACCCCGAACTGTTCGGCGAGCTGCTCGGCCGCTTGGCCGACCAGGCGGTGGCCTCGCTGCGGGCACAGATCGCCGCGGGGGCGTCTGCAGTGCAGGTCTTCGACAGCTGGGCCGGCGCGCTGCACCCGGCCCACTACGAGCGCTACGTGCTGCCCCACACCAAGCGGGTGTTCGCCGGGGTGGCCGACCTCGAGATCCCCCGCATCCACTTCGGGGTCACCACCGGCGAGCTGCTGCCGCTGATGGCGACCGCCGGGGTCGAGATGGTCGGCGTCGACTGGCGGGTGGCCCTCGATTCGGCCAGAGCCCGGATTCCGGCCGGCATCAGCGTGCAGGGCAACCTCGACCCAGCGGTGATCCTGGCCGGCTGGCCGCAGGTCCAGGCGGAAGCCACCGACGTGCTGCGCCGGATCGGCTCGCACACCGGCCACGTGTTCAACCTCGGCCACGGTGTGCTGCCCGAGAGCGACCCGGACGTGCTGCAACGCCTCGCCGAGTTCGTCCACGCCCAACCGGTGGGCGTGGCCCCGGACGCTCCCCGGTGACCGACGCCCGTCGGGTCGCGGTCATCGGCGCGGGCATCGCCGGGCTGAGCGCCGCCTACGACCTGACCCGGGCCGGGATCGATGTCGTGGTGATCGACCCGGCCGACCGCCCGGGGGGCAAGCTGCGCACCAGCCCCTTCGCCGGGGTCGACCTCGACGAATCGGCCGACATGTTCCTGGCCCGGCTGCCCTGGGGCGTGGGGTTGTGCCGTGACCTGGGGCTCGAGCCGGCGTTGATCCATCCGGCGATCGGGTCGGCCCTGGTGGTGCACGACGGCGGGCTTCGGCGCCTGCCCGAGGGCCTGGTGCTCGGGGTGCCGAGCGACCTCGAGGCGCTGCAGGCCAGCGGGCTGGTCAGCGAGGCCGGCCTGGCCCGTCTGGCCGAGGACCTGGCCCGCCCGGAGGGGCCGCCGCCGGACGACCACGGCGAGGACCGCTCGGTCGGCGAGCTGGTGCGCAGCCGGCTCGGCGACGAGGTCTTCGAGGTGCTGGTCGACCCGCTGCTGTCGGGCGTCAACGCCGGCCGGGCCGACGACCTCAGCGCCCAGTTGGGCGCCGCCCAACTGCTCGCCGCCGCTCGCCGCGACTGCAGCCTGGTTCGTGGGGCACGGGCCCAGATCCCTCCAGCCCCGCCGGGCGGCGAGCGGGCGCCGGTGTTCGCTGCCCTACCTGGTGGTATGGGCACCCTGGTCGCTGCGCTGGTGGACGCCATCGGTGCCGATCGGTTCCGGCTCGGACGCACCGTCACCGACCTGATCGAACAGCCCGACGGACGGTTCCGAGTCGCCACCGGGCCGGCCGCGGCCGGGGACGACGGCGCCGAGACCGTCGATGCAGTCGTGCTCGCCACCCCCGGACCGGTCAGCGCCGCCCTGCTCGGCAGTCGGGTGCCCTCTGCCGCGACCGAACTCGGGGCGCTGGCCTATGCGTCCGTCGCCATCGTCGCCCTGGCCTGGCCTGCTGCCGATGTGCCCGGCGACCTCGACGCCTCCGGGTTCCTGGTGCCGCGACGGGCGGGGCTGCTGCTCACGGCCTGTTCGTGGGCTTCGGCCAAGTTCCCCCACCTCGGCGCCGACGGCCTGGTCCGGCTGCGGGCGTCGGTGGGACGCAGCGATGACACCCGCTTCGTGACGCTCGACGACACCGAGCTGATCGGCCGGGTGCGGGCGGAGCTGGCCCAGCTCATGGGCATCGAAGCCGAACCGGTGGCGATGCGGGTGCACCGTTGGATCGACGCCCTGCCGCAGTACCGGCCCGGGCACGCATCCCGGGTCGCCGTCGTCGAGGCCGAGCTGGCCGAGCGGCTCCCCGGGGTGGTGCTCGCCGGCGCGTCCCTGCGCGGCCTGGGCATCCCCGCCTGCATCGACTCGGGCCGACGGGCCGCCCAGCACCTGGTCGACCGGCTCGTGTCGACCACCTGACCCCGGCCTGCGGCCCCGACCTGCGGCCCCGACCTGCGGACCCGGCCTGCGGACCCGGCCTGCGGACCCGACCGGATCGGAGCCCGACCCGGTCCGACGGCGGCCCGATGCTGCCCGACCACGTCGGGAGGAGTCCCCATGGCGAGGTCCTACGCTGAAGACGTGCGGGATCCCAGCCCCCGGTCGAGCACCAGCCCGTCGAGCGAGTCCCGCTCGGGCATGCCCCCGACGGCGCCTGGCGCGCCCATCCGCTTCGCGCCGGGCCACCGGGCCCGCACCGTGGCAATCGGGGTCATCGTCGCCTCCGTCGTGCTGGTCGCCGGGGTGCTCGTGCAACGTGACCAGGCCGAACGATCGCGAGCGGCGGCAGCCGTGCTCACCGCCGACGACCTGCGTGCGGGCGGCTCGGCGACCACCGCAGCCGGCGCGGCCGGCGTGTCCGGCGTGTCCGGCGTGTCCGGGCCGGCCGCAACCATTCCGGTCGCGGCGGATGCCGGCGCGACCACATCCTCGGAGCCGGCCGGCCCGACGACCACCGAGCCCACGCTTCCCCGACCCGAGCCCCTGCCCCTCGACCCCTACGCCGACACCCCCGAGGTGGTCGTCGCCCGCATCGTGATCCCGGCGATCGGGCTCGACGAGGACGTCCACCAGGGCATGACGCTGACCGCCATCAACCGCGGACCGTCGCACTGGCCGGGTACGGCGCTGCCGGGGCAGCTCGGCAACGTGGTGATCGCCGGCCATCGGACGACCTACGGCAAGCCGTTCCGGGACCTCGATCGCCTCCAGCCGGGCGACCCGGTGATCTTCCGCACCGGCGAGGGCACGTTCGTCTACGCCGTCACGCGCACCGAGGTCGTCACCCCGGACGAGGTCCACATCGCCGACCAGACGGTCGCCTACACCTCGACACTGTTCGCCTGCCACCCGCCGGGATCCGCGGCCTACCGCATCGTGGTCCGCCTCGAGCTCCAGGGCGCGCCCGTCGCGCCGGGCACCGGCGGCCGGGTCGTCGGAGCCGACCCGGCCTGACCGCTCGGTGCCGATCCGTCTGGTCCGATCGGCAGTGACCGCGTCGGGTCGGCTGAGCGCACCGGGACCGCCGGGTCGGCGAAGCCGGCCGTGCCCGACGTCGGAGTCCTCCTAGCCTGGGCGCGATGATCCGGGCCGTTCGGGCAGTTCGGGCCGTGTCGGCCGGTGCAGCGATCGCCTTCGCCATGCCGCCGTGGGGATGGTGGCCGCTGGCCGTCGTCGGCCTGGCGTTGCTGCCGGGCCTCTTCGACGGGACCGACCGGCGGGGCCGCTTCTGGTGGGGCTGGGTCGTCGGTCTGGCCTGGCTGGTGCCCTCGACGGTGTGGGTCGTGGACTTCTCGATCCCCGGCTATCTGGTGACCGCCGGACTGCTGTCCTCCTTCATCGGGCTCGCTGCCGCCGCCCTGCCCGACGACCGCCGGACCTCCTATCTGGCGATTCCGGCGGTGCTGACGCTGGCCGAGTTCGCCCGCACCACGGTGCCCTTCGGCGGGGTGCCCCTCTCGACGCTGGCGATGAGCCAGGTGGCCTCACCCGTCGGCATGGTGGCGCGGGTCGGCGGCACCGTGGTCCTGACCCTGGCCACCGTCGCCCTCGGCATGGCCGTGGCTGCGGCTGCGGCGCGCCATTGGCGCCCCGCCCTCATTGCCGCCGCCGGCGTCCTCGCACTGGTCGCCCTGGCCCAGGTGGCCCCGAGCGGCGAGGACATCGGGCCGTTGGAGGTCGCGGTCGTGCAGGGCGGCGGACCGCAACGCACCCGCGCGGTCGACTCCGACGCCGACGCGGTGTTCGAACGCCACCTCGCCGCCTCGGCGGACATCGAGCTGCCGGTCGAGTTGGTCCTTTGGCCGGAGAACGTGGTCAGCGTGTCCGGCTCCCTGACCGGCAGCGACGAGGAGGATGCGTTGATCGGGTTGGCCGAGCGGGTCGGGGCCCCCGTCGTGCCGGGCATCGTCGAGTCCTTCCCCGGCGAGTTCTTCAACGCCTCGGTGGTGATCACCCCCGACGGGCGGACGGTCAGCCGCTACGACAAGGTCCGGCGCGTGCCCTTCGGCGAGTACGTGCCGCTGCGTGGCGCCATGGACCTGCTCTCCGGCGGGGCCGTCTCGCGCTACGTGCCGAGCGATGCGGTGCCCGGCACCGGACCGGCCGTAGTCGACACCCCGAACGGCACGATGGGCGTGGTCATCTCGTGGGAGGTGTTCTTCGAGCGCCGGGCCCGTGACGCCATCAGCCACGGGGGCGAGGTCCTGATGAACCCGACGAACGGCTCGAGCTACTGGCTGACCATCGTGCAGTCCCAACAGGTCGCGTCGTCACGGTTGCGGGCGCTCGAGACCGGCCGCTGGGTGCTTCAGGCGGCGCCGACCGGCTTCTCGGCCATCGTGTCGCCCGACGGCGCGGTCCAGCAACGCTCCGCCATCAGCGAGGCCGCGGTACTGCAGCAGACCATCCAGCGGCGCACCGGGCTGACCTGGTCGGTCCGGTTCGGCCCGTGGCCAGGACTGTTCGCCTGTGCGCTGTTGCTGCTCGCCGCCCACCTCCTGACCCGCCGTCGGCCCGCAGCAACGACCGACCCAGCCGCCGCTGCCGCCTCCGTCGGTGACCCGACCCCGGACCGGTGACCCCGAACCGACCGAACCCGTCCCGAATGCCGGCCCGACCGACAGATCTCGATCAGATCTCGATCAGATGTCGATCAGGACCGTGACCGGGCCGTCGTTGACCAGCGATACGGCCATGTCGGTCCGGAATCGGCCGGTGGCGACGGAGGCACCGAGTCGGGCCAGCTCGGCGACCACGGCGTCGATCAACGGCTCGGCCACCTCGGGTCGGGCGGCATCGATCCACGACGGGCGCCGGCCCCGTTCGGTGTTGCCGTAGAGGGTGAACTGGCTGACCACCAGCACCGCGCCGGTGGTCTCGGCCACCGAACGGTTCATGACCCCGGCCTCGTCGTCCATGATCCGCAGGTTCCACAGCTTGGCCGCCAGCTTGGTCGCCTCGGCCTCCGTGTCGTCGTGGGTGACCCCCACCAGCACGCACAGCCCCGGCCCGATGGCGCCGACCAGCTCACCGTCGACCCTGACCGACGCCTCCGTCACCCGCTGCACGACCGCACGCACGTTGCCTACTCCCCGGTAGCTTCCTCCGGCCCAGAACCGACGTCGACCCTAGTGTGAGCATTCGTGCCCGAGACCCCCCTGCGCATCGCCTACCTCTGCTACCGGGGCAAGCCCCACGTGGGCGGGCAGGGCGTCTACACCCGTCACCTGACCAAGGCGCTGGTGGACCTCGGCCACACCGTCGACGTGCTGGGCGGCCAGCCCTACCCGGTGCTCGACGAGCGCGTGCCGTTGGTGAAGCTGCCCAGCCTCGATCTCTACAACGACCACTACCCGTTGCGGCCGCCGGGCATCTGGGAGCTGAAGACCTGGCCGGACTGGGTCGAGACCGCCGTGTTCATGAGCGGGTCGTTCCCCGAGCCGTTGTCGTTCTCGCTGCGGGCATGGCGCTACCTCGCCGCCCTGCAGCAGTCCAGGCCCGGGTTCTACGACGTGGTCCACGACAACCAGTGCCTCGGCTACGGCCTGCTGGGCATCGAACGGGCCGGGCTGCCGGTCATCGCCACGATCCACCATCCCATCACCGTCGACAAGCGGCTCGAGCTCGAGGCGGCACGCACCCGCTACGAGCGCATCTCGAAGGCCCGCTGGCACGGGTTCACCCGGATGCAGATCCGGGTCGCCCGGCGGATGCGCCGCGTGATCACCGTCTCGGAGAACTCCCACCGCGACATCCAGGCCGAGTTCGCCGTGCCCGGTGAGCGGATGCAGGTCATCCCGGTCGGGGTCGACGTCGAGCTGTTCCGGCCGCTCGAGCACGTGGCGGTGGTCCCGGGTCGCATCATCACCACGGCCTCCGCGGACGTGGCCCTCAAGGGGTTGCGGTTCCTGCTCGAGGCGCTGGCCAAGGTCCGTGTCGACCGGCCGGACGCCCATCTGGTGCTGATCGGGCGGCGCAAGCCGGGCGGACCCTCCGACCGGATCATCGCCGAGCTGGGCCTGGAGGACGCGGTGTCCTTCGTCACCGGCGTCGACGAGTCGCGCATCATCGAGCTGTACGCCGAGGCCGAGGTCGCCGTGGTTCCCTCGCTCTACGAGGGGTTCAGCCTGCCCGCGATCGAGGCGCAGAGCTGCGGGGTGCCGCTGGTCGCCACCACCGGCGGGGCCATCCCCGAGGTGGTCGGCAAGCACGGCGACACCGCGATGCTGATCCCGCCGGGCGACAGCGAGGCGCTGGCGGAGGCCCTGCGGCAGACGTTGGGGCGCAGCGCCGAGCTACGGAGCGGGATCGGGGCCCGGGGACGGCAACGGGTGGTCGACAACTGGAGCTGGGCGGTGATGGCGGCCCGCACCGCCGACGAGTACCGCCGCACGATCGAGGACAAGCAGCGTCACCCGGGCCTGCCCGACCCCGGCGACGGCGGCGGGTTGTCCCGGCTCGGGCTCCGGCGTCGCTGATGTTGACCGTCGACTTCGATCGTCTGGGACTCGAGCCCGGCGACCGGTTGCTCGATCTCGGTGCCGGCTTCGGCCGTCACGCCTTCGAGGCCTTTCGCCGCGGGGCCACGGCGGTCGCCGTCGACCTCGGCCTCGCCGAGCTGCGGGCGTGCGCCGGCACCTTCGCCGCCATGGCCGAGGCGGGCGAGAGCCCGCCCGGTGCCAGCGCAGCAGCGGTGCAGGGCTCGGCCCTGCAGCTGCCCTTCGCCGACGCGGCCTTCGACCGGGTCATCGCCTCGGAGGTCCTCGAGCACATCGACCGTGACATCGACGCCCTGCACGAGCTGGCCCGGGTGCTGCGAGCGGGCGGCACGCTGGCGGTGACCGTGCCGGGCTGGCTGGCCGAGATCGTCTGCTGGAAGCTGTCCGAGGACTACCACCACCCTGCGGTGGAGGGCGGCCATGTGCGGGTGTACACCGCGGTGGAGCTGCGCAACCGGCTGCAGCAGGCCGGGTTCGAGCCGTTCGGCCTCGGCCGGGCCCATGGCCTGCACACCCCGTACTGGTGGTTGAAGTGCGCCGTCGGGGTCCACCGCGACGACCACCCGTGGGTGGCGGCGTACCACCGGCTGCTGGTGTGGGACATCACGAGCCGCCCGTTGCTCACCCGGGCCGCCGATCGGGCGTTGAGCCGGGTGATGAGCAAGTCGGTGGTCCTCTACGCCCGCCGCCGGCCCGAGCTCGCAGACCGGGCGAACGACCCGGCGCGGGGCCCCGGTACCGACGCGGCAACCGGGAACGGCAATGTCGCTGCGTGACCTTCCCGGCATCATCAGCGCCGCCGAGCTCCGTCTCACCGCCGACGCCATCGCCGACTGGCAGCTGTCCAATGGGATGATCCCGTGGTTTCCCGGCGGCCACGCCGACCCGTGGAACCACACCGAGGCCGCCATGGCCCTCATGGTCGGTGGCCACCACCGGGCTGCGGAGCGGGCGTTCGAGTGGTTGGCGGCCCGGCAACGGCCGGATGGGGCATGGCACCGGTACTACCTGGCCGACGGGGTCGAGGAGGCCAAGCTCGACGCCAACTGCTGTGCCTATCCCGCCACCGGGCTGTGGTTCCTGTACCGCAGCAGCGGCGACCGGGGTCTGCTCGAGGCGTTCTGGCCGATGGTCGACGCCGCCCTCGACTTCGTGCTCGGCCTGCAGACCGGACGGGGCGAGGTGCTCTGGGCGCGCGAGAGCGACGGCACGCCCTGGTCGTTCGCGTTGCTGACGGGCAATGCGTCCATCAGCCTCAGTCTGCGCTGCGGCCTGTTGCTCGCCGCTGAGGTCGGGGTGCAGCGGCCCCGCTGGCAGCAGGCCCTCGATCGCCTGCTCGCAGCGATCCGCCACCATCCCGATGCCTTCGCCCCGAAGCACCGCTGGGCGATGGACTGGTACTACCCGGTGCTCGTCGGCGCCCTCGATCCCGCCGTCGCCCGGGCCCGCCTCGAGCAGGACCGCCACCGTTTCGTGCTCGACGGGCACGGGGTGCGCTGTGTGGCCGACCAGCCTTGGATCACCGCCGCGGAGACCTGTGAGTGCGCCCTCGCCCACCTCGCGGCCGGTGAGACCGCCGTCGCCGAGGAGCTGTTCGCCTGGACCCTGGCCCACCGCGACGCCGACACCGGCCGCTACTCGACCGGGCTGGTGCATCCCGGGGCGATCACCTTCCCCGACGGCGAGACGTCCACCTACACCGCCGCCGCAGTGATCCTCGCCGCCGACGCCCTCGCCGGCGACGGGCCGGCTGCGGACCTGTTCGCCCACCGGCCGACAACCGGCTGACCACCCCGCCGACCCGAGCCCGACCCACCCGACCCACCCGACCGGGTCGTTCGGGCCGGCCGCCGGGAAAGCCTGCGACCCTGCCCTAGCGTGATCGGATGCCTCGTCGTCGTCTGCTCGTGCTCGCCACCCCGCTGCTCGTCGCCGGGCTGCTCGCCGGGGCCTGCGGCGGATCCACCGACGGGGCCGACGCCCCCGCCACGACCGTCCCCATCCCCGTCCCCAGCACGACCGGCGCCGGCACCGCCGCAGCAGCGGGCGACCCGTTCTGTCAGAAGGTCACCGAAGCCGGTGAGAAGTTCGGGATGGACCTCTCCGTCGCCAACCTCGGCGCAGCGCTGCAGCAACTTCCGGAGGCGGCTGCACTGCTCGGTCAGGCGCAGGCCGTCGCCCCGCCCGAGATCAAAGCCGATCTCACGGTGCTGGCCGGCACGCTCGAGGAGCTCACCCCGCTGCTGAGCAGGATCGCCACGCTGAACGCCGCGGCCAAGACCGACGCCGCTGCCGCCACCGAGGCGCAGAAGGCCACGCTGGAGCTGATGGGCCGCCTGACCTCGACCCAGTCGAGCGGGTTCGCCACTGCGGTCGCCAACCTCAACGCCTACAGCAAGCAGCACTGCGGCGTGAAGTTCGTCTGACCGGTCGGGCGGGCCGGCACGCGCAACCGGGCCGGAGACGAAGACCGTCCGGCTACCGGACCGACGGCCGCGACGTGGGCCGCAGCGGGGCGTCGAGCCGTTGCAGCACCCGCAGCGACCCGCACCCTTCGAGCTCGACGAACGCGCCGCTGGCCAGGGCCCGGCCGTAGATCTCGTAGGGAGGACGTCCCCCGTCCGCGGGGTCGGGGAACACGTCGTGGATGGCCAGCCGGCCACCGGGGGCGACCAGCGGCGCCCAGCACTCGTAGTCGTGGTGGGCGGGGTCCTCGCCGTGACCGCCGTCGATGAACAGCAGGGCCAGCGGCGGCGTCCACCACCGGGCCACGGTCGCGGACTCGCCGACCACGGCGACCACCACGTCCTCGAGGCCGGCGTCCTGCACGGTGCGACGGAAGTGGGGCAGCGTGTCGAGCAGGCCGACCGCCGGATCGACCAGGTCCGGTTCGTGCCATTCCCAACCGAGCTGGTTCTCCTCGGACCCGCGGTGATGGTCGACGCAGAACAACACCCGCCCCGTCCGCCTGGCGGCGTCACCGAGGTAGAGCGCGGACTTCCCGCAGTAGCTGCCGATCTCCAGCAACGGCCCGGCCACCTCGGCGCGCACCGCGCACGCGGCACGGTGCAGCGCCAAGCCCTCCTCGGGTGGCAGGAACCCCCGGGCTTCGTCGGCCCGCCGGCGCAGCTCCGCCGACGGTTCCGCGGCCCGCTCGGCAGCGGCGGACGAGGTGCTCACCAGGTGTCGACGTGGATGATCGACATGGGGTCGGGGCGCAGCGCCGCCTTGAAGTCGGTTCCCTTGGTGAAGGCCACCGGCGTCATCAGTGCCTGGCTCACCCGGTCGTAGGGGATGCCCAGGATGTCCGCCGCCTCCTGCTCGAAGCGCAGGTGCAACGTGGTCCAGCAGGTTCCGAGGCCGCGGGCGCGGGCGGCCAGCATGAAGCTCCATGCCGCCGGCAGGATGGCACCGAGCAGGCCCGCCGCGTTGGCCCCCGAGGCGCGGCCCTCGATGCAGGGCAGCACCAGTGCCGGGGCATCGCCCATCCGCTCGGCGAGGAACTCCGCCGAGGAGGCCACCCGCGACTGCTGGGCGTCACGGTCGGGCTCGCCGTGGGTGACCGCGCCGGCGTAGATCGGCGAGGTGCGGTAGCCGACGAACGCCCGGGAGTAGAGCTCGCCGAGGGCCTGCTTCTTGGCCGGGTCGGTGACCACCATGAAATGCCAGCCCTGCAGGTTCGACCCGGTGGGGGCCTGCTGGGCCAGACCGACGCACTCGGCGATCAGCTCGAGGGGAACCGGCCGGTCGAAGTCGAGCCGCTTTCGTACGGCGCGAGTGGTGGACAGCAGTTCGTCGGGGGTGAGCGGCAGCGTCGACATGACCTGCACGGTACCGGATCGCCTGGGTGGCGACCGCCCGCCGCTCAGGCTGCGACGGCGGCGGCCTCGGTCTCCTTGGCCTTGAACACGGCCCGGTCGAGCAGCACGTACTTGGCCACCCACACCACGAACCAGGCCAGGAGCGACGCGGCGTTGATGACCAGCACCTTCGAGCCCCAGATGTCGTGGGCGACCGAGGTGGACACGGTGGACAGCAGCAGGCCCACGAAGTTGAGCACCCAGAACGGCAGCACCTCGCGCCGGATCGAGTGGGGGCCGGATTTCTCCCACACGTAGCGGCGGGCCAACAGGTAGGCGGGCACCGTACCGATGGCCACGGCGAGGAGGTTCGCCAGCGCAGCTTCCATGCCGATGACCACGAACAACGCCAGCAGCGACTGGCCGAGCACGACGTTGAACACCGACACGCCGCCGTAGCGGATGAGCTTCATGGCGTGATCCGCCCAGAGCCGAGAAGCCTTCGCCAGCATCACTCCCGAGCCTAGCCGTCCTCCCCGACGTACGGTCAGCACCCCCGACGGCGCGACGCCGGAGACCGCCGGGAACCCGCCGAATGCGGCCGAGGGCGGTGCCTGCGTTATCCTCCTCGCTCGTCAGGTTCTGTGAAGGAGGTCACTCATGCCCACGAAGGCCGGGGAACGCCTGAAGTTCGATACCGGTAGCGCCGAGGTGGTCGTCACCAAGGGTGGAGACGGGACGATCGAGTTCGATCCCTCCGGTGCCGGCGCGTTGCAGGTCGGCAAGCGCTACACCGACGAGGCGAGCGGCATCGAGGTGCTCGTCACCAAGCCGGGCGCCGGTGCGCTGAAGGTGAACGGGGCCGAGATGGCCCAGGTCCAGCCCAAGCAGACCAAGTCGGCTGACTGAGGCCCAGCGGTGCACCCTGCACGGTTGGGGCAGGAGCGACTCCACGACGGCGCGCAGGTGATCCTGCGTCTGCCCGGAGGGGCGCTCGACGCCCGCACCGCCGCAGCGGTCGCCGCGGCCGCTCATGAACTCACCGAGGATCGGGCCGTGCGGGTGGTGGTGATCACCGCCCACGGCCCGGACTTCTGTACGGGCCCCGATCCAGGGCTCGACCCGATCGGGCTCGGTGACGACCCGGCGGCGGCCATCGCCCGCATCCGGGTGCCGGTCATCGCGGCGGTGCGCGGCACCTGTTCGTCGGTCGGCCTGGAGCTGGCGTTGGCCTGCGACATCGTGGTGGCCACGGCCTCGGCGAGCTTCGCGCTCGACGACGTCGCCACGGGCCGCGGCCTGCCCTGCTGGGGCGGGACCCAACGTCTCGCCCGCGCCGTGGGCACCGCCCGAGCGACGGCGATGGTGCTGTGCGGCGACGCCCTCGCTGCGCCGGCCGCCGAGGCCGCAGGGCTCGTGTGGTCGCTCACCACCGACGACCCGGACGCGCCGGACGGGCTCGAGGCGCGGACCACGGCCCTGGCCGACAAGCTGCGCGGCCTCGGCCCCCTGGCGCTGGAGTTCGCCAAGGAGGCCGTCCACCGCGGTGCCGAACTGCCGCTGCGCGACGGGCTGCGCCTCGAGGGTGATCTGAACACGCTGCTGGCGACGTCGTCGGACCGGGCCGAAGGCCTGTCAGCGTTCTTCGCCAAGCGGCCCGCCGACTTCGCCGGTCGATGACCACCCGGGCGCACCGACCGCTCGGCACTCCCCCCGGGTTTCCCACCGGCATCCTCCCGCCGGGCACCCGGGCCCGGGCACATCGGCTGCTGGGGTCCTGCGCGGTCCTGCTCGACGAGCTGTCCGGTACCGGCGCAGCATCCGAGGCGACCCGCTGGGAGGTCGACGACGACCTGCTCGACGCGCATCTGCTGCTGCCCCACGTGATCGCCGCAGCCAACGGGCTCGAACCGCCGCCGCCCTCCCCCGACCCCTTCCCGGCACCCGGCGGCGGCTGGGTCCTCGTCGACCTCGGCCCCGACGACGAGCCGACCTGGGCCACGCTGCGCGCCGTGCTCGATGACGAGGCGCGCGCCGGCGGCGCGCCACCGGATGCCGAGCACCTGGCCCGCCGGGCCCAGGAGTGGCGGCTGGCCGTCACCCCCTATCGACCGCGCCGGACCGTCGCGCCCCGTAGACCGAGCTGGGCAGCGGCCGGTCCACCGGCCGTCGCCGCGGCCGCCGCCCCGGCAGGGCCCCGGCGACCGTCCGGGCCGGGCCCGGCAGCGCACGGGCTCCCGCTGGCCGGGGTGCGAATCGTCGACCTCACCGCCATGTGGGCCGGGCCGCTGGCCACCTGGCTGGCGGCCTCGATGGGGGCCGAGGTGCTCAAGGTCGAGGCCGCCTGCCGTCGCGACGGGTTCCGCCGGGGTGCCCGGCCCGCAGCCGCCGGACCCGGTGACGGTGCGCTGTTCGTGGCGCTCGACCACGGCAAGACCCCGGTCGAGCTCGACCTGCGGGTTGCGGCCGACCACCGGCGCTTCCTCGAGCTCGTCGGCACGGCAGATGTGGTGATCGACAGCTTCAGCCGTCGGGTCCGGCCCAACCTCGGCATCGACCCCTGCCGTCTTGCAGCCGGACGAACGGACCTGATCGACCTCTCGCTGACCGCCTTCGACCCGACCGGGCCGCAGGCCGACTGGGTGGCCTACGGAGCCGGGGTCCACGCCGCATCCGGCCTGGCCCAAGCCGTCCGCATGCCCGGTGACGAACCGGGACCACCGGCGCCGACGCTGGTGCCCTATGCCGACCCGCTGGCCGGCCTCGAACTGTTCCTGGCCATCGTCGGCGCCCTGGTCGCCCGCGGCCGTGGTGCGACCGGGCCGTGGCGGATCGAACGTTCGCTCGAGGGCGCGATCGCCCCGTTGCTCGCCGTGTCCACCGACGACCAGGCCGCGGGCACCGCCGAGGAGCTGGCGTCGTGGGCGGCGGGTGCGGCACGGCGCAGTGTCCGGCGCGACGGCTGTGCCGTGCTGCCGCCACCGTTGCGGCGGGCCGGGATCGATCCGGGATGCCGGACGTGAGCGACGAGGTGCTCCTCGAGGTCGATGAGGGCGTGGCCACCATCACGCTCAACCGGCCGGACACGCTGAACATCGTCAGCGTCGCGGTGCGCGACGCCCTGATCGAGGCGGTCCTCGGCGCCCGGGACCACCCCGATGTCCGGGCCGTGGTGCTGGCGGCCCGGGGCCGGCACTTCTCCGCCGGTGCCGACC
>CAIXPF010000169.1 GCA_903921205.1 uncultured Acidimicrobiia bacterium
ATCTCCGGGCCGGCCGGCGCCGGGACCGCCGGCGGGGCGGGCGGCAGGTGCGGGGCAGCAGTCGGCGCGGCACACGTCGGGCCACACCCCCAGCGCCGACAGGCTCCGACGGAACGGATCGGCTCCCGCTGCTGCGGCACGGCGCTCCTCGATCAGCTCGCCGATCATGGCCACGAAACGCGGGTCGGTCCCCACCGTCGCGGCACGTACCGCCCGCACACCCAGCGAGTCGGCCAGCGGCAATGCCACGGTGTCGAGGTCGTACACCACCTCGAGATGGTCCGACACGAAGCCGATGGGCACCAGGACCACGTCGGTCACGCCCTCCGCAGCCAGCTCGCGCAGCCGGTCCCCGACGTCGGGTTCGAGCCACGGCACCTGTGGCGGCCCGCTGCGGCTCTGCCACACCAGTTCCCAGTCCGAGCCGGCGGCGGCCCGCTCCACCACCAGCGCCGCCGCGGCACGCAACTGGGTCTCGTAGTCGCACGTCGCCGCCGAGGACACCGGGATGGAATGGGCGCAGAACAGCAAGCGAGGGGTCGCTGCGTCACCGAAGCCCGCCAACGCCGCGGTCACCCGCTCGGCCAGCGGCTCGATGAAGCCCGGATGGTCGAAGAACACCCGCAGCTTGTGCAGCATCGGGGCGTCGGGTCCGGCGGCCCCGCGGGCCGCGTCGAGGTCCTCGCGGTACTGGCGACACCCCGAGTAGGAGCTGAACGCCGAGGTGACGAAGGCGTAGGCCTCGGTGATGCCGTCGGCGGCCATCTGCTGCACGGTGTCGGTGAGATACGGGTGCCAGTTGCGGTTGCCCCAGTAGATGGGCAGGTCGGCCCGGCCGGTGCGGTCGAGTTCGTCGCGCAGCGCCGCGATCAGGGCCCGAACCTGGTCGTTGATCGGGCTGCGACCGCCGAAGGACTGGTAGTGGGCCTCCACCTCGTCGAGTCGCTCGGGCGGGACCCCGCGGCCCCGGGTGACGTTCTCGAGGAACGGTCGCACGTCAGCGGGCTGCTCCGGGCCGCCGAAGGACACCACGAGCACCGCCCGGTTCTCACGATCGACTGGCATGAACGCCTTCTCCCCCTGGCTTGCGGAACCGGGACACAGCTTGGCCCCGACCGGCGTCCTGTGCGGAATCACCATGCCCGACCACCCGGGCCCGAGCACGGGCCGCCCGGCCCACGTTCAATCCACCGACCGCGAGTGACGATAGGACTGGGACAGCCCGAAGACCCGCCGCGCACCCCGGCGGGCCGATGGCCGTCCCCACCACCCGGTACGCGGAGCGTCCCGGGGACCGCACCCCCGTTCGTCTGCGCTGCCAAGTCGAGGACATCGTGAGCAAGATCGCCGGCCGTAGACACCCCGTGCGCCGCAGACCCGGGTGGCACCGGTCCGCGACCGCGACCGGTATGCCGGCCGC
This sequence comes from uncultured Acidimicrobiia bacterium, assembly GCA_903921205.1. Taxonomy (GTDB): domain Bacteria; phylum Actinomycetota; class Acidimicrobiia; order Acidimicrobiales; family CAIXPF01; genus CAIXPF01. The sequence goes on from CAIXPF010000169.1 coordinate 1,421, forward strand.
GACGCCGACCGCAATCGCGCAGGTGACCCGATGATGGCGGCGCGGATGCTCAGCCGCTTCCTGATCACCATCGCCATGCTGACCGGTACGGTGGCGTGGTCTGCCTTCACGTTGCAGCGCACCCTCTTCGACACCGGCCGCACCCAGGTCATGGTCGACCAGCTCCTCGACAACACCATCGTGCAACAGGCCATGGCCCAGTCCATCGTCGAGGCCACCGACGCGGCGCTGCCCGAGCAGGTCCGTGACCTGGTGTCCGCACCGGAGCTGACGGCGATGGCCGGCGGGGCGCTGCAGGACCCGGCGGTGCGAACCGCCATCGAGAACGCCGCGGTCGACAGCCACCGCTACGTGATCGGTGAGAGTGCCGAGCCGCCCGTCCTCGACACCACCGCCCTCACCGAGGTCGTACGGCAGCAGTTCGCCAACATCCGGCCGGACCTCGCCGCTGCGGTGCCCGACCTCGGCCCGATCACCATCGAGCTGCCCGCCGCGGGGCTCGGGCCGGTCAAGACCGTCAACGAGTTCACTGCCTCGCTCGCCCCGCTGCTCGGGGTGATCGCCCTGCTGTGCGCCGCCGGCGGGCTGGCCATCAGCCCCGACCGGCCGACGACGTTGGTCCGCATCGGCTTCTGGGCCGTGTCGCTCGGCGCCGGCACGATCATGCTGCGCTACGTGCTACCTGCCGTTTCCGCCTCCGCGCTCGGGCAGCGCGGTGCGATGGTCACCGGGATGAGCACGGCGGCTTCGTCGTCGATGGCGACCCCGGGCACGTTGATGTTCGGCGTCGGCATCGTGCTGATCACCGCCGGCTTCCTGTTCAGCACCATGTCCCGGCCCTCCCGGCCCTCCCGGCACGCCCGACCGGCAACGACGGCGCCGCGTGGGCAGGCCGCCTACCGCTCGGGGACCACCCGGGCCGTGGGTAGCGGGCCCCGGCGCACCACCACCGACGCCGCCGCCCCCACCAGCGTCGTCCCGCGCACCACGACGCGCAGCACGGTGTCCGACGACGCCGGTACCTACGGGCCCAGCGCGGGACGTCCGGCAGCGGGCGGGTCCACCCCCCCGCCGGGCCGGGCCCCTGTCGATCCGCTGCGACCGCCGCCGCCGCAGATGCCCTACCCGCCGCAGATGCCCTACCCGCCGCAGATGCCCCACCCGGACCCGGCGCCGATCTTCCCGCTACCCCCACTGAGCCCCGACGGCGACGATGCGGCCATCGTGTCGAACCGAGCGCCGCGGTCGCGACCGGCCACCCGGCGCTGGGTCGAAGGCGTCGGCTACGTCGACGGCGATGTCGACGGCGGCGTCGGCCAGCCGACGGGCTGATCGTCCGCAGGACCGGCCCGGGGGCAGCGTCCACAGGCAGCACCGGCACCGGCGGCGACCCACCGAATCACTGCATCCACGGGGTCACCCACGGTACCGGCACCCGATACGCTGCCCCCGAGCGTCGGCACCCGGCGTCGCTGTCCGTCCCTCGGGAGACATCATGACCCTGCAGGCGAACGTCCCGACCCGACCCCGCCGCAACGGTGACCAGATGCGGGCCGCCACCCCCTACGAACGGCTCACCACTCCCCTGGTCCGCGACGGCGGGGTCCTCCGGGAGGCGACCTGGGACGAGGCCCTCGACCGGGCCGCGGCAGGGTTCCGTTCGGTCATCGACCGGTTCGGGCCCGACGCCGTCGGCATGTTCTCCTGCTCCAAGGCCACCAACGAGGTGAACTACCTGGCGCAGAAGTTCCAGCGGGTGGTCGTCGGCAACAACAACGTCGACTCCTGCAACCGCACTTGACACGCTCCTTCCGTCGTCGGTCTGGCGACAGTGTTCGGCGCAGGCGGGGGTACCTCCTCCTACCAGGAGGTGGAGGACACCGACCTGATCGTGCTGTGGGGTTCCAACGCGCGCCACGCCCACCCGATCTTCTTCCATCACGTGCTCGGAGCGGTCCGGCGCGGGGCCAAGCTCTACGTGATCGACCCGCGGCGCACCGAGACCGCGCAGTGGGCCGACCTGTGGCTGGGCCCCGAGGTGGGCACCGACATCGCCCTGGCCAACACCGTGGCCCGGGTCATCATCGAACGAGGCCTGATCCATCAGGACTTCGTCGAACGGGCGACGTCGGGCTTCGAGGCCTTCGCCGCATCCGTCGAACCGTGGACCCTCGAGCGGGGCGAAGCGGTGACCGGGGTGCCGGCATGGGCCATCGAGGAACTGGCCATCGCCTATGCCCGGGCCGACCGGGCGCAGCTGTGCTGGACCCTGGGCATCACCGAGCACCACAACGGCACCGACAACGTGCTGGCGTTGATCAACCTCGCCCTGTTGTGCGGCCATGTCGGACGGTACGGCTCGGGGCTCAACCCGCTGCGGGGCCAGAACAACGTGCAGGGCGGTGGTGACATGGGAGCCATCCCGAACCGCCTGCCCGGCTTCCAGGACCTCCACGACGCCGACGTACGCCGGCGCTTCGCCGAGGCCTGGCAGCACCCGATCCGGCCCGAGTACGGGCTGAACCTCAGCGAGATGTTCGACGCCATGGCCGAGGACCACCTCAAGGGCCTGTACGTGATCGGCGAGAACCCGGCCCAGACCGAGGCCGACTCGGCCCTGGCCCTGGCCCGGCTCGGCCGGCTCGACCACCTGGTGGTCCAGGACATCGTCCTCACCCGTACCGCCTCGCTGGCCGACGTGGTCCTGCCCGCCACCGCGGCCTGGTGCGAGTCCGAAGGCACCGTCACCAACAGCGAACGCCGGGTGCAACGGGTACGCAAGGCGGTCGAACCACCCGCCGGGGCCCGTGACGACCTCGCCATCATCGCCGGGCTGGCCGAGCGTCTCGGCAGGCCGTTGGGCAGCACCGACAGCGAGGCGGTGTGGGAGGAGGTCCGCAGCCTGTCCCCCATGCACCGCGGTATGTCCTACCCGCGGCTCGAAGCGCTCGGCGGCATCCAGTGGCCCTGCCCCGACGAGGACCGCCTCGAACCCCCGTTCCTGCACGGCCGGCTGTGGGCCCACGAGCCGGCGGAGCGCGGGCCGCGTGCGCCCTTTTCCGTCGTCCACGACGAACCACCGATCGATCCCCTCACCGCCGATTTCCCCCTGCGGCTGACCACCGGACGCCGACTCGACTCCTACAACAGCGGGGTGCAGAGCGGCGCCTTCACCTCGCCCCTGCGCCGCGGCGAGACCATCGACCTGGCCCCGGCCGATGCCGCAGCGCTCGGGGTCGCCGAGGGCGAGATCGTCCGGGTGGTGTCGCGTCGCGGGGCCGTGCAGGCCCCGGTGCGCCTCGACGAGGGTCTGCGCCGCGGGCTTGCGTTCATGACGATGCACTTCCCCGACGAGGTCGACACCAACCAGCTGACCATCGACGCCAGCGATCCCAAGGCCGGAACGGCCGAGTTCAAGGCCTCCGCCGTCCGCGTCGAGCGGCTGAACGAACCCACGCCGGCTGCGCCGACCGCGCCCGCCGCCGAGCACTGACGCGACACCACGGACGCACTGGTGGACCTGCATCTCACCCGCAACGAACCGAGCGACGCCGAACGCGAGGCCATCGACGCCGTCCTCGGTGTCCCAGCCGACCGGACCGCCGTCGAGCGGGCCGCCACCGGGCAGCTGCTGCGGGCCGAACGCGGCGGGCAGGCGATACGGGACCGGCGGCACCTGCTGCTACCGGCGCTGCTCGCGCTCGTGGAGCGGGTGGGCTGGGTCAGCCCGGAGGGCCTCGACCATCTCAGCCGCCGTCTCGGCGTGGCCCCGGCCGAGGTCTACGGCGTGGCCAGCTTCTACGCCCTGATCCCGCTCGAGGCGCGGCCGACCGCCACCGTCGCCCATGTGTGCGTCGATCTGGCCTGCCGTCTCGCCGAGGGCGCCGCCGGGCACCGCGGTCGCTGGGACGCGGACCCCACCGTCACCGTGGTGGACAGCCCCTGCCTCGGCCAGTGCGACCGGGCCCCTGCCACCCTGGTGAGCGAACCGGGCGCCCCGGCCCGCCAACGCGTCGAGACCGCCGCCGAGGCCACTGCGACGGCGATCGCCCAGTGTGGCGAGCCCGGCCTGCGGCTGCTGCGGCGCATCGACGTGATCGACCCGACCGATCTCGGCGCCTACCTCGCCCACGGCGGCTACGCCGCCCTCGACCGGGCGTTGGACCTCGGACCGGCGGGGGTCGTGGACGAGATCGTGGCTGCCGGGCTGGTGGGTCGGGGTGGGGCGGCCTTCCCCACCGGCCGCAAGTGGGCCGCCGTGGCCGCCCAGGCGGCGCACCCGCACCATCTGGTGTGCAATGCCGACGAGTCCGAGCCGGGCACCTTCAAGGACCGGGTCGTGCTCGAGGGCGACCCCTTCGCGGTCATCGAGGCGATGACCATCGCGGCCTACGCCACCGGCTGCGAACACGGCTGGATCTACCTCCGCGGCGAGTACCCGGTCGCTCGGGAGCGCCTCGGGACAGCCATCGGGCTGGCCCGTGACCGCGGGCTGCTCGGCCCTGACGTGCTCGGTCGTGGCTTCGCCTTCGACCTCGAGGTGTTCAGCGGGGCCGGCGCCTACATATGCGGCGAGGAAACGGCCATCTTCAACTCGATCGAGGGCTATCGCGGCGAGCCCCGCTCGAAGCCGCCGTTCCCTGTCGAGGTCGGCCTGTTCGGTCGCCCGACGCTGGTCAACAACGTCGAGACGCTCGTGAACGTCCTGCCCGTTCTCACCGAGGGGGCCGTGGCCTACCGCAGCATCGGCACGGCGCAGTCGCCGGGGCCGAAGCTGTTCTGCCTGTCGGGATCGGTGCGCCGGCCCGGCGTCTACGAGGTCCCTTTCGGCACGACCCTCGGCGAGCTGATCGAGCTCGCCGGTGGCCTGCCGGCCGGCCGGACCGTGCAGGCGGTGCTGCTCGGCGGTGCCGCCGGCACCTTCGTCGGCCCCGAGCACCTGTCGCTGCCGTTGACCTTCGAGGACACCCGGGCGGCAGGCACCACCGTCGGCTCGGGGGTGGTGCTCGTCATCGACGACCGGGCCGACCTCGTCGACCTCGTGGGACGGATCGCGGCGTTCTTCCGCGACGAATCGTGCGGCCAGTGCGTTCCCTGCCGGGTCGGAACGGTGCGCCAGGAGGAGGCCCTGGTCCGCCTCCGTACCGGTCGGGATGACCGTACCCATCAGTACGGTCGGAGCGAGCGGGACCGTGACCTGGCGCTGCTCGACGAGGTGGGCCGGGCCATGCGCGACGCCTCGATCTGCGGGCTCGGCCAGACCGCCTGGAATGCCATCGAGTCGGCGCTGACCCGCTTCTCGTTGTTCCGGGAGGACGAACCGTGACCGACGAACCGACTGCGACCCCGACCCGGACGGTGCAGCTCACCGTCGACGGCACCACGGTCCACGCAGCCGAGGGCGACCGTCTGCTCGACGTGTGCCGGGCCCTCGGCACCGACGTGCCGACACTGTGCTTCGGCGACACCCTCACACCCCGCAACGCCTGTCGCGTGTGCGTCGTGGAACTCGACGGCAGCCGGACCCTGGTCCCGTCCTGTTCCCGGCCGGTGGAGGACGGCCAGGTCGTGCACACCGACAGCGAGCGGGTCCGGCACAGCCGCAAGCTGGTCCTCGAGCTGCTCGGATCGTCGGTGGACCTGTCCCTCACCGAGGGCGTGGCGTCCTGGAACGAACGCTACGGTGCCGATCCCGACCGCTTCGGGCCACCGGCAGAACCGGCGGCGGCAGGCGAGCGGGACCGGCCGATCACCGGCGAGCACCACGCCCCCGACCCCGGCCACGCCGCCACCGTCGCCCAGCCACCCAAGGTCGACAACCCGCTGTACGTGCGGGACTACGGCAAGTGCATCCTGTGCTTCAAGTGCGTCGACGCCTGCGGCGAGCAGTGGCAGAACACCTTCGCCATCAGCGCTGCCGGACGCGGCTTCGACGCCCGCATCGCCACCGAGTTCGACGTGCCGCTGACCGACTCCGCCTGCGTCTACTGCGGCAACTGCATCGCGGTGTGCCCGACGGGCGCGCTGGTGCCCACCGCCGAATTCGACCTGCGCGCCGCCGGCAACTGGGCACCGGAACGCCAGCACGAGACGACCACGGTCTGCCCCTACTGCGGAGTCGGCTGCAACCTCACCCTGCACGTGCAGGACAACGAGATCTTCAAGGTCTCGAGCCCCTCCGACCACAGCGTCACCCACGGCAACCTCTGCATCAAAGGCCGCTTCGGCTACGTCCACGTCCAGCCGCCGCGCCGCCGGACCGACTGACCGACTGACCGACTGACCG
>CAIXPF010000170.1 GCA_903921205.1 uncultured Acidimicrobiia bacterium
GCAGCGATGGCCAAGTGGTGGTGCAGCGAGCTGCATAAGCGCCCCGTGGAAACCTTCGTCCAGCTGCACGCCGGGTACGGCTACATGCTCGAGTATCCGATCGCCCGGGCCTACGTCGACGCCCGGATCACCACCATCTACGGCGGTACGACCGAGATCATGAAGGAGATCATCGGCCGCAAGATGGGGTTCTGACCCACCCGAGCGGCCTGCACCGATCCCGGCGCTCAGCGCAGCGCGGTGAGTACCAGGATCGGGGCCAGCCGCTCGGCGGCCTCCTCGAGCTGTTCGACCAGTTCGGGAAGCCGCGCGTCGCCGAGCCGGCTGGTCGGGCCCTGGATGGCGATGGCGGCGATGGCGGTGCCGTCGGGCCGCCGAATGGGTGCCGCCAGTGCCCGCACCCCTTGGTTGCGCTCCTCGTCGTTGAGCGCCCAGCCCCTGGCCCGCACCGTGACGAGCTCGTCGGCGAGCCGTTCACGCTCGGTGATCGTCCGATCGGTGAGGCGGGGCAGGTCGGGCAGCCCTGCCACCTCCCGCAGGGGGTCGAGACTGAAGGCCAGCAGGCACTTGCCCATCGCCGAGGTGTGGATGGGCACCCGGCTGCCCTCGACGGGATCGACCTCCGGGTCGAGGCCGGGAGCTTCGTGTGCCTCGTCGGCGCCTCCGGCTGCGGCAAGTCGACGCTGCTCAACCTCATCGCCGGGCTCGACACCCCCAGCGCCGGGCGACTCGACGTGCAGGGCCGGACTGCACTGATGTTCCAGGAGGCTGCGCTGTTCCCGTGGCTCACCGCGGCCGGGAACATCGACCTGGCACTGCGCCTGCGGGGGGTACCCCGGCGGGAGCGGCCGGAGCGGGTCGATGCCCTGCTGCGGTCGGTCCGGCTCGAGGGCTTCGCCCGCAAACGCCCCCACGAGCTGTCCGGGGGGATGCGCCAGCGAGTGGCCCTCGCCCGGGCCTTCGCGCAGGATGCCGACGTGCTGCTGATGGACGAGCCGTTCGGAGCGCTCGACGCCATGACCCGGGACATCCTGCACGACGAGCTCGAGCGGCTGTGGCAGGACCGATCCTTCAGCGTGGTGTTCGTCACCCACAACGTCCGGGAGGCGGTGCGCCTCGGTGACCAGGTGGTCGTGCTCACCAGCCGGCCCGGGCGAGTGGCCCACCGCATCGAGGTCGACATCGATCGGCCCCGGCGTATCGAGTCCCCTGACGTCTCCACCCTCGCCGCCTCGATCACCGAACGCCTGCGCCAGGAGGTGCGCCGCCATGCCGACGACCGAGCCTGAGAGCCCGACTGCGGTCGACACTCCGTCGGCCACCCGTCTCGGCGACGCCGAGCTCGCCGGGCTCGACGCCCTCGAGTCCCTGCCCGCCAAGCGGGAACGCTCCTGGCAGACCCTGTGGAGGCAGACCTGGCCCAAGATCGCCGCGACCGTCCTCGGCCTCGGCCTCTGGCAGGCCGTGGTGTGGTCCGGGTGGAAGCCGAGCTACGTCCTGCCCGGCCCGCTCCCGGTGCTGAGGACGCTGTGGCAGCTCATCGCCGACGGTACCGTCGCCAAGGCCACGGCGATCACCATGCAACGGGCCCTGCTCGGGTACGCCATCGCCGTGGTGATCGGCACCCTGCTCGGGGCAGTGGTGGCCCGGGTGCCGGTGCTGCGCTCGGCGTTCGGATCGCTCATCACCGGCGTGCAGACCATGCCGTCGATCGCCTGGTTCCCCCTGGCGATCCTCATCTTCAAGCTCTCCGAGCAGGCCATCCTGTTCGTGGTGGTCCTCGGTGCCGCTCCGGCGGTCGCCAACGGGCTCATCGCAGGGGCCGACAACATCCCGCCGACGCTGTTGCGGGCCGGTCGGGTGCTCGGGGCCCGGGGGCTGTCGGCCTACCGACACGTGATCCTGCCCGGCGCGCTGCCGGGATTCATCGCCGGGCTCAAGCAGGGCTGGGCCTTCGCCTGGCGCAGCCTCATGGCCGGCGAGCTGATCGTGATCATCGCCAACAAGCAGTCCATCGGTTCGTTGCTGCAGATCAACTGCAACCTCAACGACGCCGAGGGCCTGCTGGCCTGGATGATCGTGGTGCTGGTCATCGGCATCGCGGTGGACGGGCTGGTCTTCGGTCGCGCCGAACGGGCCGTGCGGCGCCGCTGGGGCCTCGAGAGCTGAACGCAGTCGGATTCCGTGGGCCGGCCCGGTCGGGCCCGGCCCACGGGGCCACGCACCGCGGCGGCTCCCGGGTCACTCGGCGGTCAGGCCCCCGCCGGGTCGTCCACCCCGAGCTGCCGGCTCAACGCCTCGAATCGCCCGGCGAGGGCGGCAAGCTCGCGTTCGAGGGTCTCGACCCGAGCGGTCAATGCCTCGACCGCAGGGCCGCCGCCGGATGCCGCCTTGGCACCGGGAACCCGGGTATCGAGCAGGCCGGCCTCGAACTCCTCGCCGCCGAGCAGCTGCACCCACCGCTCCTCCTTCTGGCCCGCCTGACGGTCGAGCCGGGCCACGAGCGCCTCACCGGCTCGGCCGGCGAGGTCGCCGAGCATGGCCTCGACCTCGGCCACCGACTCGAACGTGGCCATGCGCTCGGTGCGGCCGCGCAGCTCACCGGCGGTCTGCGGGCCCCGGACCATGAGGGTGCTGAGCAGGGCGAGCTCCTCACGGTCGAGGCCGAGCGCCTCACCGAGGACGTGACGGTGCTTGCTGGTGCGCATGCCCTGGGCACTGACCGTTCGGGCCAAGCCGGCCTGGCGCAGGCGCAGCATGGCCTGGTCGACGACGCTGTCGCTGAAGTCCACCACCGGCTCACGGTTGGTCTTCTGGTTGCAGGCCAGCCGTAGGGAGTTGGTCGTCAGGGGGTACTGGTCGGGGGTCGTCAGCTCCTTCTCGATCAGACACCCCAGCACGCGCACATCGGTTGCCGTCAGGTCCATGAACCGTCAAGCTACCGACGCCACGCGCTGCCGCGGATCGTCCCGGGACCGACGACCGGGGTCGGAACAGGCCAAACTGTGCAGATGTACGAGCAGCGCGACGCGATCGACCCCACCACCTGGTTCGATTCGGTGGACCTGGCCACCCTGCGGGCCCGGGGCGGGGCCAAGTGGAGCAAGTACGGCCCCGACGTGCTCGCGGCCTGGGTGGCCGACATGGACTTCCCGCCCGCCCCGCCGGTGCGTGCCGCCATCGACGCCGTGCTCGAACGCGGGCAGCTGGGCTATCCCTGGCTGCTCGAGCACGACCCGGTGGCCCACGGTTTCGCCGACTGGGCGGCCCGCCGTTACGGCTGGACGATCGATCCGTCCCTGGTCATCAGCACCATCGACGTCCTGCAACCGTTGCAGGCGCTGATCCAGCTGCACAGCGAACCGGGCGACGGGGTGGTGCTGCAGACCCCGATCTACCCGCCGTTCCACACCGCCATCACCGGGGCCGGCCGGGTCATCGTGGAGAACCGGCTGACCGCGCCGGCCGACGGCGCGGCGATGGACCTCGAGGGTCTCGCCGCGGTGACCGACGCCCGCACCCGCATCGTGCTGCTGTGCAACCCGCACAACCCGACCGGGCGGGTGTTCACCCGCACCGAGCTGCAGGGCCTCGCCGATCTGGCCGTGGAACGCAACTGGCTCGTCATCAGCGACGAGATCCACGCCGATCTCATCTACCCGGGAACCACCCACATCCCGTTCGCGTCGCTCGGCCCCGAGGTCGCCGCCCGCACCGTGACGTTGAGCGCCTCGACGAAGACCTTCAACATCGCCGGCCTGCGTCTCGCCGTCGCCGTGTTCGGCTCCGCCGAGCTGCTCGCCCGCTACCAGACCATCCCACGCTTCCTGCTCGGTGGCGCCAACATCATGGGGGTGGAGGCGTCGGCGGCGGCGTGGCGCGACGGCGAGGCCTGGCTCGAGGCGCTGGTCGCCTACCTCCACGCCAACCGCGACCGGGTGGTGGAGGCCGTCGCGGCCATGCCGGGGGTCCACACCGTCGCCCCCGAGGCCACCTACCTGGCGTGGCTCGACTGCCGGGAGCTGCTGGCCCGCACCGGCGAACCGAGCGCGTTCGAGTTGTTCCTGCGGGGCGGCGTCGCGCTCAACGACGGGGCCGATTTCGGCACCGTCGGCGAAGGCTTCGTGCGCCTCAACTTCGCCACGTCACGATCGGTCCTCGACGCCGTGCTCGAGCGGATGGCACAGGCCTGTCCGAGCTGAGCACCTGCCGGGCCCGACCGGCTGGCGGCGCCCCTAGCGGGCGATCGTCGCCGGGTCGAACCCGCTCGGCCAGATCGTGGAGTCGTCGTAGACGACGTCCTCGAGCTGCACCCCGACCAGGTTGGCGCCGTCGAGGTTGGCCCCGGTCAGATCGGCGCCGACGAGGCTGGCACGTTCGAGGTTGGCGTTGGTGAGATCGGCCCCTCGCAGGTCGGCGCGGGTGAGGGTCGACCGGCGAAGGCTGGCGTTGGTGAGCCGGGCCCCACGCAGGTGGGCCTCGTCGAGGGCCACCCGTTCCACCTTGGCCCCGAGGAACAGCGATCCCTCGAGGTTCGTGCCGATCATGACCGCGCCGCTGAGGTCGGCGTTGGTGAAGTCCACCCGGTCGAACTCGGCCCGGGTCATCTGGCTGTTGTCGAGCTCGGCGTGCTGGAAGCTCGCGCCGGTCGCCTTGGTACGGATCATCACCGCCCTCGACAGGTCGGCGTCGGTGAAATCGGCGTCGGTGATGATCGCCCGGCTGAGGTCGGCGAAGCTGAGGTTGGCGTTGGTGAAATCGGCCTGGGCGAGGTTCTCGCGCACCAGGTCCTTGCGGGCGAGGTTGGCCCCGATGTAGTCGATCCGACGAGGGCCGAGGTCGCTGTCGGTGACCACCGCCATCTGCTTGGAGGTCTCCCCGCCGAACATGCGGGCCAGGGCGAAGAGCGCGACGAGCACGATCACCACGGTCAGCAGCGTGCTGCCGCCTTTGCGCCTCATCCGGTGCGCTGTGCCCAGCGCTCGCTACCCACGGTGACATTCTGCTGTCCAGGCGCAGTCTGCACAACGACCCCCGGTTTGGCAGGCTGGTCCGGTGACCTTCTCTGCGCCCTGCTCCGGCCCTCGCGTCCACCGCCTCCCCGGTCCCGTCCGGCGGTGGCGGACGAGGCGGGTCGCCCCGCTCGTGGGCTCGGCCGTCCTCGCCGGCGTGCTCGGGCTCGGGGCGACGCTCGCCGCCACCTCGGTCGCAGGAGCGCAGAGCAGCGGCGGCACGACCGTCACGACGCCGCAGATCGCCCCGGCGACGGCACGGGTGCCGACGACCGTGCAGCCGATGGCCGCGCCGACCCCGAACATCATCCCCATGCCCAACAGCGGCCATCCGCCCCGAGACGCCGGCGAGCGGGGCGGGGCCTGGCAGGAGGGCCTGTTCTTCGTGATGTGCGGCGCCGTGCTCGGCATCGGCGGACTGATCTGGCGTGATTCCCGCAAGAAGCGCCGCAAGCAGGGCCGGCTGCCCGCCAAGTCGACGAGGTCCCCGGCTGACCCCGTCGCCTGACGCGCGGCCTAACATGCCGCAGGGTTTCGCTGTCGGCTCGAGCGCCGGCCCGGCACGGCCGGTGTCGCCACCGCACCTGCCGGCGGCGAACCGTCACCAGCACGAACCCGCCAAGCACCGTCACCAGCAAGAGGATGGCCTCCCATGTTCACCGGGATCGTCGAAGAGCTCGGCACGTTCCTGTCCCGCCACGGCGAGCGGTCACGCTTCTCGGGTGACGTGGTCCTGCAGGGGTCCGGCCTCGGTGACTCGATCGCGGTCAACGGCTGCTGCCTGACCCTGGTCGAACAGGGTCCCGGCTGGTGGGAGGCCGACCTGTCGCCGGAGACGCTGGCCCGCACCTGCCTCGGCGCGCTCGAGCCCGGTGACGTCGTGAACCTCGAGCGCCCGGTGCAGCCGCACGGCCGCCTCGGCGGCCACGTCGTGCTCGGCCACGTCGACGCCGTGGGCACGCTGGCCGTCGTGCCGCCCGACCTCGCGGTGCACATCCCGGCCGAGCTCAGCCGGTACTGCGTGGAGAAGGGCTCGATCACCATCGACGGGGTGAGCCTCACCATCGTGGCGGTCACCGATCTGCCCGGCGGCGAGCACACCGAGGTCACCTTCGCCATCATCCCGCACACCGCGGCGGTCACCACGTTGGGCCACAAGGCCGTGGGGGCGCCGCTCAACATCGAGGTCGACATGCTGGCCAAGCACGTCGAGAAGCTGCTCGCGCCCTACCTTCCGACGGTCGCACCGAACCTGCCGTCTGCGGGCAGCCCGCCGCCGGGCCTCGGTGGCTGAGGGGGCCATCGTGCTGCGCGGCGTGGCCAAGTCCTTCCGCCGTCGCAGTGAGCACACCACTGCCCTCGCCCCGCTCGACCTCGACATCCCCGAGGGCCAGTTCGTGGCGGTGATCGGACCGAGTGGGTGTGGCAAGTCGACGCTGCTGCGGCTCGTCGCGGGCCTGCTCGAGCCCGATGCCGGCGCGGTGTCGGTGGCCGGCCTGTCCCCCCTCGAGGCGCGACGGGCCAAGTGGTTCGGGCTGGTCCCCCAGACCCCGGCCTTGCTGCCCTGGCGCACCGTACGCGCCAACATCGGTCTGCTCGGCGAGCTCAACCGCAGCGGTGCCGGGACCCGCGGCGAGGACCATCTCGTCCCGGTCGAGGTGGATTCCCTCATCGCCACCGTCGGACTGCAGGGGTTCGAATCCGCACTCCCCCACGAGTTGTCCGGTGGCATGCAGCAGCGCGTCGCCCTGGCCCGCGCCTTCGCGCTCGGCGCCCCGGTGCTGCTGATGGACGAGCCGTTCGCCGCCCTCGACGAGTTGACCCGCGAGGAGATGCGGTTCCTCCTGCTGTCGGTGTGGGAGGGCCGGGCAGGTGTGGCGACCCCGCCTGCGGCGACGACGGTGACGGCGACGCACCGTCCCCGCACGGTGCTCTTCGTCACCCACAGCATCGACGAGGCAGTGTTGCTGGCCGACCGGGTATTGGTGCTGTCGGCCCGGCCGGGACGCGTCGTTGCCGATCTGGCCATCGACCTGAGCCGTCCCCGTGTGGCGGCGCAGGCCGACAGCGATGCGTTCGTCGACCACACCCGCAACGTCCGGGCCGCCCTCCGGCAGGGGGCCGGACGATGACCGCACGCACCTTGCGCACCTTGCGCACCGTCCTGCCGCCGCTGATCGCCTTCGCCGTGCTGTTGGGCGCGTGGGAGCTCGCCGTGCGGGCGTTCGGCATCACCAAGCTCGTCCTGCCCGCCCCCACCGCCATCGCATCCGCCATCACCTCCGACTGGACCGGCTGGCTGAGCGCGGCACGGGTCACCGGCGAGGAGGCTCTGCTCGGGTTCCTGATCGCCCTGGTCGTCGCCCTCGTGCTGGCCGTGGCGGCCACCTCCACCCCCGCCGCGGAGCGGGCCGTGCTCCCGGTGGTGACGGTCGTGCAGCTCATCCCGGTGGTGGCGCTGGCACCGGCACTGGTCATCGGGCTGGGGTTCGGTCCCGCACCCCGCATCCTGGTCGCCGCGCTGATCACCTTCGCCCCGCTGACCGTCAACGCCGTCGTCGGCCTGCAATCGGTCGAACCGGACACGCTCGAGGTGCTGCGGTCGGTCCATGCCTCACGGTGGGAGATCCTGGTCCGGCTCCGGCTGCCGATGGCCTTGCCGTACCTGGTTGCGGCCGCCCGGGTATGTGTCGGGCTCGCCCTGATCGGCGCCATGGTCGCCGAGTGGCAGGGCTCGAGCGAAGGCCTCGGTTACACCTTCACCCGGGCTCAGCGATCGCTGTCCACCGAGCGCATGTGGGCGGCGGTCTTCGTGCTCGCGCTGATGGGCGTGGTGGCCCTGGGGGGGATCGGACTTCTGGAACGACGACTGCTACGGTGGCGCCCCACCCGGCTGCGCACCTAGGCGTTCCCGTCCCGGCGGGCCGGGTTCCCGACGTCTTCTGGAGGCATCGATGCGCCGCCCCACCGGTCTGATCATCGGCACCCTGCTCGGGCTCGGCCTGGTGGCCGGTGCCTGCAGCACCAGCAGCGACGACGCATCGACAGCGGCCTCGCCGGGCCCGACGTCGACCGCGGCAGCAGCGACGGCGGGCGGCAAGATCTCGGCGGAACGCTGCGCCAAGAACAAGGAGGCCGGCACGATCACGTTCCTCACCAGCTTCGACTACGCCGCCGCGGCCTCGATCATCGACGTGGTGTCCGCTGCGGACCAGGGGTATTACAGCGCCCTGTGCCTCGACGTGAAGCTGCAACCGGGGTTCTCCTCGTCGAACGTCGCGCTGGTCTCCGCCGGCACGGCGCAGATGACCTCGCTGGGCAGCTTCTCCGAGGTGGCCGTGGCGAACTCCCAGGGCGCAGGCCTGGTGGCGGTCGGCGTCGAGGGGCACACCTCCATCGAGGAGCTGCTGGTCGAGAAGGCCGCGAACATCACCGACCTCAAGCAGCTCGAGGGCAAGTCGATGGGGATCAAGGGTGCCATCCCCTACAGCCTGCGGGCCCTGCTCGCCGCCAAGGGCGTCGACGAGAAGAAGATCACCCAGATCGAGGTCGACTTCAACCCCGTCGTGCTCTTCCAGACCGACATCGTGGCCCTGCCGGTCTACAAGTCGAACGAACCGGGCCAGCTCGACGCCCAGGGCTACGCCGGCAAGTACACGGCCTTCGACCCCCGCAACGACAACATCCCGGCGTCGTTCGCGGTGTTCACCACATCCAAGAGCTTCGCCCAGAAGCACCCCACGGCGGTGGCCGACTTCCTGCGGGCCACCCTGAAGGGCTTTCAGTACGCCGCCGACAAGCCCGACGCCGCCGTGTCGGCCACGCTCAAGCGCAGCGACCCGAAGCTCTACTTCAACCCCGCCGGCGAGGCGTTCCGCTGGAAGACCGAGCTCGACCTGGTGCGTTCGTCGACCCCGAAGGGCTCGGCGGTCGGTTCGATCGACGCCGCAGCGCTGCAGGCCGAGGTCGACTCGCTGGTGAAGCTCGGGGTGATCGGCAAGGGCAGCGTCGACGTACCGGCCAGCATCAACAGCTCGTTCATGAACGAGATCACCAAGAACGGCGAGCTGATCTGGATCGGGTGACCGACCCGGCGCGGCGCTGAGCGGGCCCGCCCTGTTGGATCAGGCTCGTCCCGGCACCGACGGATCGCGATCGGGCCACTCGACACGGCCGTCGGCGTGGCGGGCGAAACGCACCGGGTCGGACCCGTGCACCGGGCCGTCCTCCGGCCACGGCCACCCCCCGAAACCGGTGCGCTGGTAGTCGCCGAACGCCGCCTCGATCTCGGCCCGGGTGTTCATCACGAACGGCCCGTACTGCGCCACCGGCTCACCGATCGGGCGGGCCTGCAGCACCAGCAGCTCCGCCGGACGCCTGCCGGCCTGCACCTCCACCGTGGCCGCGGCGTCGAGCACCGCGGCGTGGCTGTTGTCGACCCGGTGCCCGGCGAGCTGTACGTGGTCGCCCTCGAACACATACGCGGTCCGAACCGTCTCCGGACCCGTCGCCGCCGGCAGGCGCAACGTGGCCCCGGCGTCGAGCTGCACGTGCCAGATGGCGGTGTCGGACTGCGGGCGCGACGCCCACGAGTTCGGCGGCGGGGCAGGTGGGGAATCGAAGCCGTTGACCGACGTGCCGCCACCGTCGAAGCGGCCCGCCACCACCGTCACGATGCTGCGACGGCCGTCGTCGTCGAGCAACTGGTACACCGGCAACCGATCACCCCACAGCATGGTGTAGGACGGCTCGACCATCTTGTCCGCCGCCGGCAGGTTCAACCAGATCTGGAACAGCTCCGCCGGGTTCGGACCGTCCTGGTCGAGCAACGGGAACATCTCGCTGTGCACCACACCGGCGCCAGCGGTCATCCACTGCACGTCCCCACGGCCGAAACGGGCCGCGGCACCGAGGGAATCGCTGTGGTCGATCAACCCGCGCCGCACGAAGGTGACCGTCTCGAACCCGCGGTGCGGATGGCGGGGAAAGCCCGGGATCTCGGCGCCGTGGTACATGCTCCAGCCGTCCTTGCCGCTGAAGTCCGACCCCATCTGGCGACCTCGCAGGTCGGCCTGCGGCCCGAAGCGTCCGTCACCGGGCGGGTAGGCGTCGTCATGATGGACGCAGAACAGGAACGGATCGACGGTGGGCCACGGCCCACTCGCAGGCAGGGCGACGATCTGCAGCACGGCATCGGAGCTGGTCACCGTTCCAGCGTAGGTGCCCGCGGTGCGCTGAGCAGCGACCGGACCTGCCACAACGAGGACATGCCCGGTGGGTGCCACAACGGCAACGCCCCCGCCGGATCACCGGCGGGGGCGTGTGCGTGCAGGATGCGTGCAGGACCGGCTCAGTCGGCGACGAGCTCGCCCTGACGCAGCGGCTCGATCACGTACTCGTCGAGGTCGACCGCCTTGGTCATGTCGTAGAAGTCGACGTTTCGGTACGGCGAGTTGATGGTGATCCGGCCGCGGTCGTTGCGGTAGTAGGTGGTCATGCCCGGATGGGTCCAGACCATGTCCTCGTGCTCGCGGGCGACGTTCTCGTTGTAGGCCGCCCACACGTCCTCACGAACCTCCACCGCGCCGATGCCCAGGTCGGTCATCTTGCGGATCATGTCCATGATGTAGCGGACCTGCATCTCCACCACGAAGATCAGGCTGCCGCCGTGGCCCGGCTGCAGGTTCGGCCCGTAGAGGATGAAGAAGTTCGGGAAGCCCGGCACCACGGTGCCCATGTAGGCCTGGGCGTTGTCGTCGTCCCACGCTTCGCGCAGCGACACCCCGTTCCGACCGATCGTCTCGTAGGTGTTGATCAGGCGCAGCACGTCGAACCCGGTCGCCAGCACCAGCACGTCGGCCTCGCGAGCGGTGCCGTCGGCGGTGACGATCGTGTTGCCCTCGATGTGGTCGATGCGGTCGTCGATGAGGCTGACCTTGGGGTTGCGCAGCATCCGGTACCAGCCGTTGTCCATCAGCATGCGCTTGCCGAAGGGCGGGTAGGTGGGCAGCACCTTGGGCAGCAACTCGTCGGCCTTGTCACCGAGTTCGTCGAGCATGTACTTGGTGAAATACGCCCGGTGGGCGTCGTTCTGGGCATTGAGCGAACGCTCCGGGTGCTCCCAGTTGGGGTCCTTGTGCAGGGCGCTGTGGATGCGGTCGTTGAAGGTCCAGCCGAGGCGCACCCGGTACCAGTTGCGGTACAGCTCGCACTCCCGGAACAGGAACCGCATCGGATCGGGCACCGGCTTGCGGAAGGCCTCGAACGGGGCAGCCCAGTGCGTCGAGCGCTGGTAGATGTCCATCGACGCCACGTCGTTCTGGATCTCCGGGGCGGTCTGCATGCAGCTCGCGCCGTTGCCGATGATGGCCACCCGCTTGCCGACCACGCTGGCGTCGTTCGGCCAGCGGGCGGTGTGCCACTTCTCGCCGGTCCAGGTGTCGAGGCCCGCGATGTTCGGCTCGATCGGCGGGTTGAACAGCCCGGCGGCGCTGATGACCACGTTGGCCTCGCGCACGTCGGCCTTGCCGTCGGGACCGGTGGCCTCGATGGTCCAGCGCTGGGTCTGCTCGTCGTAGGTGATCGTGTCGACCGTGGTGCTGAAGCTGACGTGCTTGCGGATGTCGAACTGGCGCGACACGTGCTCGAGGTAGCCGTGCAGCTCGTCACGCAGGCAGAAGTAGTTCTGCCAGTCGTAGGAGGCGAACGAGAACGAGTAGAGGTGGTTCGGCGTGTCCACCCCGGCACCGGGGTACCGGTTCTCCCACCACACGCCGCCGACGGTCGGATGCCGCTCGATGATCTCGAAGGGCACCCCGGCCATCTGCAGGTTGATGGCCGCGCACAGGCCGGACACGCCGGCCCCGATGATGAGGACCTTGAAGCCCTCGGGCAGGTTGAACGGCTCGTGATCGAGGAACTTGATCTGGCCGAGCTGGGCGCCGGTGAACTCGCCGTACTCGTCGGGCACGTGCTCGGACATGGCGACGCTGAGCATGCGTACCAGCATCTCCGTGGACGGCTCGGGCATCGCCACCGGCCGGCCCTTCTTCCACGCCACGATGGCCTCGAGCGCCGCATCGCGCACCTCGGCCTGGTGGCGGGGATCGAGCCCGCCACTGTCGTTGTCCCCCATGCCGGCCTGACGACCGGGCTTGTACGGCTCCTCGAGCCAATGTGTCTCACCGGTGAGCTGCACGAGGACCATCAGCAGCGTCGGGATGTTGGCGACTGCGATCGCTTCGGCGAACTGCTGCTCCTCGGCAGCGGTCAAGGTCTTCGACTCGGCCACGTTTCCCCCAAAAGTGTTCTCGGAACGCGGCCATGCTACGCCAGGGTTTCGGGCAGCGCCTGCCCGATCGGGACGCCTTCCCGCCTTCCCGCCGTGCCGCCGCCTGCAACGCCCGGACGGACGGAGGCGGCCTCCGTGCCGGCGCCGGGCCGGGAACGGGGTGCAGTGGGCGCTGGGGGACTCGAACCCTCGGCCTCAGCCGTGTGAAGGCTGCGCTCTAACCAACTGAGCTAAGCGCCCTGGGGCCACGAACTCTAGCGCGTCGCACCGGCCGATACCGACTCGGGTGGCCGGGGTCAGCCAGCCCCGAGGCAGGCACTCTCCCGCTGGTCCGGCAGGTACACCTCGCGGGTGGCGGCCGGGCAGGGCCGACCGATCGGCACCAGCTCGACGACGCGGGCCCCATGGGGACCGCTGCAGGGCACCACGTCGAAGGCACCGGGGAACTCGTCCACGCAATCGCCACGACGCAGCACGGGCATCGCCGTGGTGGCGGGAACCCGGGTCGCACCTGTCCCGGCCGGATCGCCGCTCCCCCCGGCGGCGTAGGCGGTGAACACGAAGATCGCGGCGAGCAGGCCGAGAACCAGCAACCACACCGCCCCGCGGATCACGGCATGGCCGTCCGACGCCGACCGGTAGCGCAGCGGCGCCTCACCGGGCCGGCGGTAACCGGTGCCACCGGCAGCGCCCGCCGGGGCGGCGCCGGCGCGGGCGGTCGGGCCGGACGGCGGCGCAATCGTTGCGCCGAGTCGCAGGTCGAGGTCGTAGCGGGCCTTCGCCGCGGGGTTGGCCAGCACCGACCAGGCAGCGTTCACCTCGCGCATCCGCAGCGCTGCGGCCTCGGCCTGCGCCGGCGTGGCCTGCAGCTGACGATCGGGATGCAGCGTCAGCGCCAGCGCACGGTAGGCGCGCCGGATCTCCGCATCCGTCGCCGAGGGGGCGACACCGAGGACGTCGTAGTGGGTGGGCGTGGAACGCACGCTAGGCAACTGCGGGGGTCGAACGCTCAGGCCGAGTGCGGCGTCGCCCCCAACAACGCCGCGAGCCGCTCGAGACCGACGACCCGGCTGGCCTTGACCAGCACGACGTCGTCAGGGCCGAGGTCCATGGCCACGAGCGCCGCGTGCACGGCGTCGATGTCGACCCAACGCCGACCCGGCGACACGCCGTAGAGGTCGGTGCCGACCGCATGCAGCTCGATGCCTCGGTCGGCTGCGGCTGCACCGACACGGCGGTGCTCGTCGATCCCCGACGGTCCGAGCTCGGCCATGGCCCCGAGCACGGCGATGCGACGACCGCGGCCCCGCTCCCCGAGGGCCAGCAGGGCGTCGAATGCCGCATGCACCGCGACCGGGCTGGCGTTGTAGGCGTCGTTGAGCACGGTGACGCCCCCGGCGGTGACCCCCACCTCCATCCGCCAGGGCGACATCTGCGCCGACTCGATGCCGGCGAGCACCGCCTCGAGGGGCGCACCGGCGGCCAAGGCGGCCCCGATGGCCGCCAAGGCGTTCCCCACCATGTGCAGCCCGCTCACCGGCAGCTGCACGACGCCGGCGCCCCACGGGGTCGCCACCGAGAACCGCGCACGGGCCCGCTCGTCGAGGGTCACCCGTTCGGCCCGGACATCGGCCTCGTGCCCGTAGGTCAGGACGGTGGCCTCGGTGCGAGACGCCATGTCGAGCACCAGCGGGTCGTCGGAGTTCAGCACTGCGACGCCGTGCGGGGACCGGGGCAGCGCCTCGACCAGCTCACCTTTGGCCCGGGCCACCGCCTCCACCGAGCCGAACAGCTCGAGGTGGGCGGGGGCCACCCGGGTGACGATGCCGATCGTCGGGCGGGCCACCGCGCACAGCGTGGCGATGTGCCCCTCGCCCCGGGCACCCATCTCCACCACCGCGGCCTCGATGCCGTCGGGCCCGTTGACCAGCGTCAAGGGCACCCCGAGCTCGTTGTTGAAGCTCCGCAACGACGCCGCGGTACGGAACGTGGAACGCAGCGCCGCAGCCGTGAGGTCCTTCACCGAGGTCTTGCCCACCGATCCGGTGACCGCCACCACCCGCTCGTCGAGGCGCCTGCGTGCCGCCGAGCCGAGCGCGGCGAGGGCGACCCGGGTGTCGGTCACCAGCACCGCGGCCGGTGCGCCCACGACCTCGGGGGTGAGCCCCGGACGGGCCGTCAGGTACGCGCCGGCACCGGCGGCGACCGCAGCGTCCACGAAGTCGTGCCCGTCACGCTCGGCCACGATCGGGACGAACAGCTGCCCGGTGGCGAGGTTGCGGGAATCGATCGAGGCACCGTCGACCACCAGGGCCGCTGCGGCGGCCGCGTCGTGGCCCGAACCGGTCAGAATGCGTCCGCCGCACGCGTCGGCGACGTCGGAGAGCGAGAAGTGCACCCGTCCATCTTGGCGGGCCGCGACGGCCGAACCGGGAACCCTCAGCGGTCGGACGGGTCCGGCAGGAACACCGGCGCCCCGTCGGCGTCCGCCGAGCGGTACACCGCGTCCACCAGCTCATGGGCCCGCAGCACCACCCGGAAGTCGGGATGGGCCGGCCGGCCGTCACGGACCGCCTCGACGAAGGCGAGGTCGGCGTTGCCGGGCAGGACCAGGCCGTACGCGGCGGCGAGGGCCGTCTGCTCCGGCACCGTGGCCTGGTGCAACTCGGCGGCGTGGTACTGCCAGCGCACGGCCTCGGCGGCGTTGCCCTCGGTCTCGAAACGCGCCCGCTCGGTGAACAGCTCGAAGCGGCGGTTCGATCCGCGTCCCGGCAGGTCGTGCCAGGTCGAGGTCAGCACCCCGGTGCCGCCTGCCCGGAACCGGAACGACACCGACACGGTGTCCTCGATGCCCTCGAGACCGTGGAGGTTGTCGCGATGGGCGCTGAGCACCGCGAGCGGGCCGCACATCCACTCCAGCAGGTCGAGGTCGTGGATCGAGTGCTCCAACAGCGTGCCGGCACCGGCCCTGGCCCGGTCGCCGCGCCAGGTCGAGCCGTAGCTGTTGCCAACCGGGAGGTCCTGGTCGTCGCGGAACACCACGGTGGACAGCCGGCCGGCGTCTGCTCGACGCAGCAGATGCCGCACCAGGGCGAACCCGGGCACCGACCGCAGGACCAGGCCGACCTGGTTGGTCACCCCGGCCTGCTCGACCACCCGGACCATCGCCCGGGCGGTGGCGAGGTCGACGGCCAACGGCTTCTCGCAGAACACGGCGCGCCCTGCCTCGACGACGCGGGCCACGAGCGCCGGGTGCTCCGAGGTCCAGGTGCACACATACACCGCGTCGCTGCGCTCGACGACCTCGTCGACGCCGGCCGCCACCACCGCCGGATCGCCGCCGGCGAAGTCACGGGCGAAGGCCCGCGCACGCTCGGGGTCGGGGTCGTACACCGACACGATGGCCGCCGCAGCGCCACCGCCGCCGTCCGAGGCCATCGCCCCGCCCGGGGAAACGGCCGTACCGAGGGACGCTGCGTGGTGGCGACCGATGAGGCCCGCCCCCAGGAAGCCCACCCGCACGGGCCGGCCTTGCACCGGCCGTTCCCCCACCGCCCGATGAACCGTTCCGCGAACCGTCATGGCCAAAGCGTAGAGAGGCGCCGACCCGAACGGGCC